>JBKQRF010000262.1:0-18732 GCA_052144055.1 Candidatus Limnocylindrales bacterium | reverse complement strand
GTTCACCCGGGGCGGCCGCGACGTCGCTGCCGCTTCCGGGCCCCTCGCTGGTGCCTGGCCCGTAGGGTCTGGCCCCGCGGTCGCCGGCGCACGACGCTCCCGGCAGGCGCGCCGGCCGAGCAGCTCGAGCCGCAGGCCTGCCGCGCGCACGGCGGCGCGGTCGACCACGTTCCGGGTGTCGTAGACTAGGTCGCCTCGCATCGCCGCCCGCAACTCCGCCCAGTCGAGCGCACCGAACTCCGGCCATTCGGTGGCAACGACGACGGCCGCAGCTCCCGCCGCGGCTCGTGCCGGGTCTGACGCAACCGCCAGCAGTGGGTCAGCCCGTCGCGCCGTCTCCATCGCCTGCGGATCGAACCCGACCACCGTGGCGCCGGCCGCGCGGAGCTGGCGCGCCAAGGCGAGCGCGGGAGACTCTCGGACGTCGTCAGTGCCGGCCTTAAACGCGAGCCCCAGCAGCGCGACGCGGACCGTGTCCATCGGCTGGCCGATTAGTGCGCCCAACCTCGCGATCACCGCCCTCTGGTGGAACAAGTTGGAGTGGCTTACTGAATCGATGAGCGGCGTTGCGACGCCCAACCGGGAAGAGAGCAGCGGGAGCGCGACGGCCTGTTGGGGGAGGCACGAACCCCCGATCCCCGGCCCGGCGCTCAGGAACGCCTTCCCGATGCGGTCGTCCATGCCGACGCCGGCGGTGACGAGGTCCACGTCGGCACCGACCGCGTCGCAGATCCGCGCCAGCTCGTTGGCGAAGGCGATCTTCGTCGCGAGAAACACGTTGGAGGCGAGCTTGACCAGCGCGACGGACCGCGCGTCCGCGACGAGCGTAGGCGCGTTGAGCGGCGCGTACAAGTCCGCGACTGCCTGGGCAACCTCGCGTTCCTCGGAGCGGAGCCAGCCCGCGACCACCCGGCTAGGCACGTCGAAGTCGCGCAGGCCAACGCCCTCCCGCATGAACTCCGGGTTCGTGACTACCTTTGCGCATGGCCCCACGGCCCTCCGTTCGTCCACGAGCCGGGCGAGCCGATCGGGCCCCTCGACGGGCAGCGTCGAGCGGACGGCGATGACGTGCTCGGGAGGCGCGGCGGCCAGGAGCCCCTCCACTGCTCGCTCGACGTCGACCATCGACAGGGGACCATCGTCGTCGGATGGAGTGCCCACGCAGACGATGGAGTACGCGGCGCCCGCGGGAGGCGCGGGATCCATCGTGAAGTCGAGCCGCCCGGCCGCTGCCTCGGACTGGATGGCCTGCTCGAGCCCGGGCTCGAAGATCGGCGATCGGCCGACAGCGAGTGTCGCCACCCGGCCCGGATCGATGTCGCAGACCGTGACGTGATGGCCCAGGCGGGCAAAACCGACGGCGGTGACGAGGCCCACGGGCCCGGCGCCGATGAGGAACAGGTGCACGCGCCTCTCCTGGTCGGGGCGACAGATGTCGCGGCGATGGTACCCGTCGGCAACTGCTTTGGGCGCGGCGCCCGTGCCTACGGCATCGCGCGGATTTGCCCGCCGTCAATCGGGATCAGCGTTCCCGTCATGTAGCTGGCCCGGGACGAGGCCAGGAACGCGACGACGACGCCTAGCTCGGACGGCTCCCCATACCGTCCGAGCGGGATCGCGCGCAGCTGGTCGGCCCTGGTTTCCGTCTCGGACCGGCCCGTCCTTGCGGCGGTGTCGGCGTCGAGCTGGCGGATCCGCTCCGTGCTGATTCGCCCGGGCGCGACGGCGTTGACGAGGATCCCGTCGGGGGCGAGCTCGATTGAGAGCGTCTTCATGAGGCCGTGAACCGCGGAGCGCACGGAGTTGCTGGTGATGAGGTTGGCGACCGGCTGCTTGACGCTGCCGCTCTCGATAAACACGATCCGCCCTCCGCCCGCCCGCCGCACCCGCTCATCGCGCAGGTGCGGGATCGCCGCGCGGACCACGCGCACTGCTGAGAGGAACGTCAGGTCGACGGTGTGCCTCCACTGCTCGTCGGAGAGCGACTCGAACGGCCCGGGAGGCGGGCCGCCGGCGTTGACAACGAGCACGTCGAGGCGGCCGAAACGGTCGACCGCCGCGCGAACCAGTCGCTCCCCAGTCTCGGGGAGCGACACGTCGCCGACGACCCAGCCAACCCGCTCGCGAACCGGACGGCGTTCGTGGGCCTCCGCGAGCCAGATGTCCGCGTCGTCGGCGGTCACCGGGTCGAGCGTCCGGCCAGCCGCCCCCTCCTCAAGCTGTGTCGCGAGCTCATCCGACGCCCGCTCGAGTGCCGCCCCGTCCCGGGCCGCGAGCATCACCGTGCCGCCTTCGCGCAGCAGTTCGAGGGCCGAGGCCCTGCCCAGCCCGCGGCTCGCGCCGAGCACGAGCGCGACCCGCCCATCCAGCCCCAGGTCCATCGCATGCCTCCGCTGTCGGTGCCATCCATCGTGCCACGACCGGCCGATCTCGGCCCGTCGATCGCCGCGCTGGTGGCCGATGGGACCATGGCCGGCGGGACCATCGCGCGATGGGCATCCGCCGCGCGCGGGTGCAGGCTCGCCAGACCAACCGGCGCCTGGGCCGTGCATCTTTCCTGGCATGGCGTCGTGCTGCTGCATGGAGCCGTGATGCACCGTCGACTATTCACCGTGCTCGCCACAGCCGTCATAAGCGCCGTTCTCGCCTGGCCGCTGCTCGCCGTTATCGCCCCCGCCGGCGTGCGGGCCTCGACGCCCGTGAAGGTAGTGGTCGTCGTCGGCCCGACCCATGCCCTGACCGACAGCAACCTGCAGTGGGGTGCCGCGATCGCGCAGCGGGCGGCGGCGGACGGAGCGCAGGTCGTGACCGTGTTCCACCCCGATGCGACGTGGGCGGCCGTCTCGGCGGCGGCCGTGGGCGCCAACGTCCTCATCTACCTCGGCCACGGCAACGGCTTTCCCTCCCCGTACACGACCTCGCTGATGCCCGACCGTCAGGACGGGATGGGTCTCGACCCCGTGGACGGCGCACAGGCCGACCAGGTGCAGTACTACGGCGAGCAATACATGGCGACGCTCCGGCTGGCGCCGGACTCTCTCGTGTTCCTGAACCATCTCTGCTACGCGAGCGGCGATAGCGAGCCAGGCCAGCCCGAGCCGACGCAGGCCGTCGCGATCGAGCGCGTCGACAACTTCGCGGCCGGGTTCATTGCCGGTGGCGCGTCCGCCGTGCTTGCTCTGGGCGCACAGGACGTGGGGGGCATCGTCGACGGGCTCTTCGGGCCGCCCCAGACGCTCGACCAGCTGTTCATGGCTGACGGTGGCATCGGGGTGGCGTCGATCATCGTGCCCTCGACCCGTACCCCCGGCGCCCGGTTGCACCTCGACCCAGAGACCCCGACGTCCGGGTTCTACCGGTCGCTCGCCGGCAACCTGGACCTGCTCACTTCGGCGGTGGTGGCAGGCGCTAGCGCTCCGTCCCAGGGGGCCTCGGGGGACGGTCCCGCCATCGTGCCGGCGAGTCCCCCGCCGCTGGTCTCGCTCAGCGCTCCCTCGGTCTTCACGCCCAACGGTGACGGAATCTCCGACACCCTGACGGTTTCGTACGCTCTCTCCGCTGCGGCCACCCTCGACGTGTCGATTGCGCCGGTCGGGGGTCCTGTCGTCCGGCACATGTTGATCGCGGCAGGTGAGGGCGCAAGCACGTTCACTTGGGACGGCACGGCGGACGGCGGGACGATGGTGCCCGACGGGTCGTACGTCCTGTCGGTGACGCCGGTCGGGCTCGCGGGCGACGCCGGAGCGCCCGCCACGGTCGCCACGCGCGTCCTCACGGCGATCAGTGCGCCACGGGTCACACCGGCGGTCTTCTACCCACTCGATAAGGACGGGGTGGCCGACACCACCTCGCTGTCGATGACTCTCACGCAGCCCGCGATCGTGACGTGGACCATACAGGACGCTGCCGGGCGGACCGTGCGGACGCTGTGGGACCGCCAGCCGACCACGCCCGGCCAGTGGACCATGCCATGGGATGGCACCGGATCTGCCCCGGGAGCGAGCGCGCTCGCTCCGATGCCCGCCGGCCGATACGCGTCGGTCATTTCGGCGACCACGGCGGCGGGGACGCTGCTGATGCGGAGCGCGATCTGGCTGCTGCCCTTCCGACTCACGCCTTCTAAGGCGACCGCCGCCGCCGGCCAGATCCTGAGGGTGACGATCCAGGCCGCCGAGCCGCTCCGTGCGGCGCCGCGCCTGGTCGTCAGCCAGCCCGGGATCGCCCCGTACACGGTTGCCGCTATCGGCGGCGGGCTGAGGTACGAGGCCGTGTTCCGGCTGCGCCCCGGCCAAGGGGGGATGGTCGGGCTGCGCGTGCTAGGGACGGAGGCCACCGGCGTCGTCGTCGCCACTGGCGCGACGGTGGTCCTGGAGTAGGTGCCGGGCACGCCGACCGTCTCCGCAGGCGATTCGGGCGGGCGCATGGCGTGGTACAGGCGACCCGCGTCGCTCCCGCGACCGAGAGGGCGCCGGTACACTGCGTGCGATGAGCCCGCGCGAGCCGCACATCGGGTACGACGACACGTGGGTGGTCCTGCCCACTTACAACGAATGCGAGAACCTGCCCGGGATCGCGGCGGCGATTCTTCATCGACTGCCCGGGGCGACGCTGCTAGTCGTGGACGATGCCTCGCCGGACGGGACGGGCCAGCTGGCAGACTCGCTCGCGGCTGCAGACCCCCTCGTCCGCGTGCTGCACAGACCGGGCAAGCAGGGGCTCGGTCGGGCCTACATCGACGGGTTCCGGGTGGCGCTCGCCGGAGGTGCCGGCCGCATCGTCCAAATGGACGCCGACTGGTCGCACGATCCGGCCTACCTGCCGGGGCTGGTCCGGCCGCTCGAAGGCGCGGCCGACCTCGTGATCGGGTCCCGATACGTCCGCGGAGGCGGTGTCACACAGTGGGGGTTCGGTCGCCGGGCCGTGTCGCGAGGGGGATCGCTGTTCGCGCAGCTCGTCCTCGGGCTGCCCGCGCACGACCTGACCGGCGGATTCAAGGCGTGGCGCCGCGAAACCCTCGCAGCCATTCCTTGGGACGGTGTCCACGCCGGCGGCTACGTTTTCCAGATCGAGACGACCTGGTTGGCCCGTCGCAGCGGCGCGACGATCGTTGAGCTACCGATCGTCTTTCGGGATCGCCAGGTCGGCGTGAGCAAGATGTCGCGGCGGATCGTGGTCGAGGCGCTCCTCGTGGTGCTGACGCTCCGTTGGGACGAGCTGCGCGGCCGTGACCCGGGCCGCCGTCGCAGCGGCAGCCCGTCCGAACCAACCGACACGGAGCCGTCGGCGCCGCCCGGCGAAGTCGGCGCTGACGAGCAGACGAGCTGATGCGCGAACTCGTGGGTGTGGAGCCCCCGTCGCGAGTGCCGCCGGCACCCGCACGCGTGGTGATCGACCTGAGGCCACTGCAGGAGCCCGAGCGCACACCGATCACGGCGGCGTACCTCCAGTGCCTGCTGGCGGCGTTCGCCGCAGATCCGCTGCCTGGCGAGTCGTTCGTGCCGGTGCTGCGCCTACTGCGTCCCGACCCGACGCGAGGGCCGGGACTCGACCATCTTGCGGTCGCTGGCCGGCGACGGGTGTTCCCCACCGCGCGGTTCCTGCGATCCGCCGGCCTGACGGTCGACGCATTCCAGCTGCGCGGCGCGGAGATCGGCAGCTCGCACGGGTACGGGGCGGTGGGAGCGACGGGCGTCCTGTACCACACGGCCGGAGGGGCCGTCCCGCTTGGGTCGGATCTACCGGTGGTCGCCACTCTGCTCGACCTCGCTCCCTGGGAGCTCCCCTCGATCTACGCGGCCAGCCCGGCCGCGCGCTTCGGTCACCGTCTGCGGGCCCGGATCCTGCGGGATGCGAGGCGGCTGATCGTGTGCTCGGACGCCACGGCCGAGGCGGCGCGCCGACTCGTGCGCATCCGGCCGGAGCGTATCGCCGTGGTGGGGCTCGCCGCCGGCGACGCATTCGTTCTCGCCGCTGGCCGCCCGGATCACTTTGCCGGACTGCGCGCCCGCCTCAGTCTGCCGCCGCGCTACCTCGTGTTCACTGGCCGATACGATGCCCGGAAGGACCTCGGCACGCTGTTCCGGGCGCTCGCGGCGCTCCGCGAGGAGAGCCCCGACCTGTCGTCGCGACGACGCAGGCTCGCCCAGCCGGAAGGGGCCGCTGCGACCACTGCAGCCGGCTCGTCCACTGCGTCTGGCCCGCCGAGGAGCGGCCGCGGGTTTGCGGCAGGTCGTGGCGACGCCGGCGACTCGGTTCCGTGGCCCCCCGTCGTGGTCCTTGCCGGTGCCACGGGCGAGGGGGAGAGCGACGCGCCCGCGCTGGCCCGAGCGGCCGCCCGCCACGGCGTCGAGGATCTTGTCTTCCTGGTCCCTCACCTCTCGTCGGACGATCTCGCGACGCTCGAGGCCGGCGCCGAGGCGGCCGTGTTCCCCGCTATCAGTGAGGGGACCGGGCTTGCAGTGCTGGAGGCGCTGGCAGTCGGGATTCCCGTGGTCGCATCGCGCGTCGGACCGCTCCCGGAGCTCATCGGACCGGCCGGCATCATCGTCGAGCCCCGCGATCCGGCGCGGCTCGCCGCCGCGCTGCGCGCCGCCTGGTCCGGGCCCATCCACGCCCAGCTGCGGCGGGCGGCGCGCCAGCGGGCGCTCGCCGGTCGGCGCACTTGGACGGACGTGGCGCGCGAGACGCGGGACGTGTACGCAGCAGCGCTCGTGGCCGACTGAACCACCCAACGGTCGAATCGCTTGGCCGGCCGGCCGGTTGGTTGCGCGGGTGGACGGCTCGCTCGCCGGCGTTACTGTGGCACAGGGCGCGTGCCCGACGATGCGGCAGGTGCGGTCGCCGAGCTGACCGTAACCACCGTCCCCACCGGGACCACCTGGATGGCGATCTGTCCGCGCACTAGTTGGACGGGAGTGCCGGCACTCCCACTGGTCGCAAGCGTCAGGAGGAGCGGCGCCTCGTCTGAGGCCTTGCTCCACGTGGCGTCGAAGGCCAGCCCGTCCCGCAGTACCAGAGCCTGACCGGTGCCCGTGTACCCCAGCTCGAGCCGACCTTTTTCCTCGTTCGTCGGCTGGCCGGGTGCGTTGACGAGCGGCCCCACGCTGACGTACATGACGACGACGTCAAAGGGGGCGACGCGCTCCCCGCTCCCAGCATCCACCTGCGGCGCACCGTCGACGGAGCGGAGGTAGCGATCGGTGGCGGGATCGTAGGTGTACGTGATCACGCCGGCGGGGTAGGGAACTACCAGCGATCCAGCAGCTGGGCGCTGCGCCGGCGGGGCGGGATCGGAGAACGACCAGGCAGGGGCCGGGGCGGAGGGAACATCGAGGCGTGTCGCCAGGGCATCGAGCTGCGCCGTGCTCGAGTAGACGTTGTGCGGCGCGACCCGGGTCGTGATGCGCGGCATGTAGGTTGCCCACGAGAACTCGTCGGCGTTCCACACGAGCCGCCCGTCCAGCTGTTGCAGCGCTGCGAGGGCGTTTGGCGCACCGCCCACGTGCGCGTATAGGGGACGCCATTGCGCGGCCCAGCCGACGAAGTAGCGGCGGCTGCTCCGGATCGGACCGATGGCCGCCGCAGGCGTCGTCTGGTACAGCGCCATGTAGCGCGGGATGCCGCCCTCGGCCGGCGCCTGCACGAGGATGTCCGCCTCGGCCAGCCCGGACTGCGGACGCGCCGCGGGGGCGTCGTCGATCATCACGGCCACGATGGGTCGGGCGGCCGCGGCCGCGGTCTCGAGGACGCCGTCGGTGGGCGCTTCGACCAGCGGGGCCGGTGTCTCCGACGGGGTCACCGGCGCAGTGGGCGACGCGGACGGAGCGGCATTCGACGCCGCGACATCGCCGGCCGACGCGATTGGGGACAGGGATGAGGGCGCGATGGGTGTGCCTGTGCAGCTGCCGAGCACGAGCACGGCGACTGCCAGTGCCCAGGTCGCCACCGCGCGATGCGGGCGGCCAGCCGGGCTGGCGACGACGCGGCGCGTTCGATGAACGACGAACCCCCTCGTCGGCACGGCCATGGCCAAGCATCGTACCAGCCCCCGCCGCTCGACTCTGGGTGTGTCGGTGGGTGCCCGGCCGGCGGCCATTCCGCGTGCCACCGACGGCCACCCGGCCCGCACCGTCCTGCCGTCCGGCAGAGCCGGGCGTCGCGTGGCATCCGGTACACTCGCCGCCGTGATTCATCCGTCAGCCGACGTTTCGGCCGATGCCACCATCGGCCAGCGCACCAGCATCTGGAACCGCGTCCAGGTTCGCGAGGGAGCCGTCATCGGCGACGACTGCATCGTTGGCAAGGATGCCTACGTCGATTTCGGCGTCCACATCGGGGACCGCTGCAAGATCCAGAACGGCGCCCTCGTCTATCACGGGGTCACCGTGGAGCCCGGCGTCTTCATCGGCCCAGGCGCGATCCTGACCAACGACCGATTTCCCCGCAGTATCACCCCAGATGGAGCGCTCGCCGGGCCGGATGACTGGACCGTCAGCACCATCACGCTCCGCTATGGATGCTCGATCGGCGCCGGTGCGGTCGTCGTGGCCGGCAACGACGTGGGACGGTTCGCGACGGTCGGCGCGGGCGCCGTGGTGACCCGCCCGGTTCCCGACTACGCGCTGGTGACGGGGAACCCGGCTCGCCGCCTCGGGTGGGTCTGCGCGTGCGGACAGCGCCTCGCGGACTCGTCGGGACGCCCTGTCGCTGCGAACGCCGAGGGCGAGGCTAGCTGTCCCGCCTGCCGTCGCCACTTCACGATCGCCGCGGAGAGCTGCGCGGAGCGGGTCGTCACGTGACGGCGACGGCTATGCCCCTTGCGCCGCATCCCTTGGAGGCCCGCCCGTGATTCCGATCTCCAAGCCCGACATCGGTTCCGCCGAGGAGTCGGCTGTCCTCGACGTCCTCCGTTCCGGGATGGTGGCGATGGGACGCCGGACCACAGAGTTCGAGACCGCTTGGGCGGCGTACTGTGGCGTGCGCCACGCGGTGATGATGTCGAACGGGACGGTCACCACCGAGGCGATCCTGCGCGCCCTGGGCATCGGCCCCCGCGACGAGGTCATCACCGTCAGTTTCAGCTTCAACGCGACGGTCAGCACGGTTCTCCAGGTCGGAGCGACGCCGGTCTTCGTCGACATCCGCGAATCCGATTTCACGATGGACCCGGATCTCGTCGAGGCGGCGATCACGCCGCACACGAAGGCGATCATGCCGGTGCACCTGTACGGGCTGATGGCCGATATGGACCCGCTCGCCGACATCGCGCGGCGGCATAACCTGCACCTCATCGAGGATGCTGCACAGGCCCACGGCGCGACGTATCACGGCCGTCGGGCGGGATCCTTCGGGCCGGCTATGTTCAGCCTGTACGCGACCAAGAACCTCATGACGGGCGAAGGCGGGATCGCCACCACCGACGACAACGACCTCGCCGACCGCCTGCGGCTGTACCGCAACCATGGCATGCGGCGGCGCTACTACCACGACGAGCTCGGGACGAACTTCAAGCCGACCGACCTCGCGGCGGCACTCGGGCTCGCACAGCTGCCGCGCCTCGATGAGCGGACAGAGCGGCGGCGACGGAACGCCGCGCGCCTCACCGCTGGCCTTGCCGGGTACCTGACCCCGCAAGTGCCCGAGGGCCGGGAGCACGTCTGGCACCAGTACACCATGCGTTTTCCTGCTGAACGGGAGCGCGTCGTGGAGGGGCTTACGGAGCGCGGCGTCGGGTCGCTGATCTACTACCCCGTGCCGATCCATCGGCAATCGTATTTGCAGAGATTCCTCCCCGGCGCGGCCGGCCTCGATCTCCCCGTGACGAACCGGCTGTCCGACGAGGTGTTGTCGATCCCGGTCCACCCGATGTTGACCGATGCCGACCTCGACGCGATCGTTTTGGCGGTCCGTGAGGTGGCGACGCCTGCGGACGCCCTGGCGGTCTCTCCGGCGATTCTGGAAGCGGGCTCCGGTGCGGCGAGGGTTGAGCGCGCCGGGACGGGCCCTCGGTGAGCGGGCCGGCGCGGCTACGGGTTGGGCTCGCCGGCCTGGGGTCGATGGGCCGCAACCACCTGCGCAACCTTGCCTCGCGCCACGACGTGGTCTTGGTGGCCGTCGCCGATCCTAGCGAGGAAGTGCTCACGCCGGCGGCCGAGCAGGTCGGAGCGCGCGCCTACACGGACCCCGTCGACATGCTCGACGACGAGCGCTTGGATGCCCTCATCGTCGCCGCGCCCACGACACTGCACCACCGGATCGCACTTTATGCCATCGAGCGCCGCGTGCCTGTCCTGGTTGAGAAGCCGCTGGCGACGACCGTCGCGGAGGGGCGCGAACTGGTCGAGGCGGCCGCGCGACGTGAGGTGCTCCTTCAGGCCGGCCACATCGAGCGCTTCAACCCGGCCGTGGTGGCTCTCGGGGATCGGTTGCGCGGCGGGGCGCTCAGCCGGATCTACAGCATCAAAACGCTGCGCGCGGGTCCGTTTCCCGCGCGGATCCGCGATGTGGGCGTCGCTGTCGACCTCGCGACGCACGACGTGGACATCATGTGCCACCTTGCTGGCGTCCGCCCCGACCGCGTCTACGCCGAGACCACGCAGCACGTCCACACGTCCCGGGAGGATCTCGTCTTCGGTCTGCTCCACTTCCCTGGCGGCACCGTCGGATTGCTCGACGTGAACTGGCTCACGCCGGAGAAGCAGCGCCGGATCACCGTGCTCGGCGCGGAAGGGATGTTCCAGGTCGACTATCTCAGTCAAGCGCTGACGTTCACGCGCGGGGCGGCAGAGCTCAGTCCGACGTACCTTGACGGCTACGCGCCGACCTTCGTCGGCGAGGCCGTGCAACTGCCGGTGACTCCGGCCGAGCCGCTCCGACGCGAGCTTGACGCTTTCTTCGACGCGATTCGCTCCGGTGGCCCCGCCGCCATCCCGGGCTCCGACGGCCTCTGGGCGGTCGCGCTCGCCAACCTGTTGCTCGAATCCGCCGCGGCTCATCGTCCGGTCGCGGTGCACCCCCTGGAGGTCCCCCACGCATGACCCAGTTCGTCAGCCCCTGGCGCGGTGATCCCGAGACAGTCGGCACCGTGGCCGTCGTGGGCATGGGCAAGATCGGGCTGCCGCTGGCGGCTCAGTATGCGGCACGTGGGTGGCACGTAATCGGGGTCGACATCCAGCCGTGGGTGGTCGACATGCTGAACGAGGGACATGCCCATTTTGCCGAAGAGCCCGGACTGGCGAAGCGGATCTCGGAGGCGCACGCGACGGGTCGGTTCCGCGCCACCACGTCGCACGCGGAGGCGACGCGCGAGGCGGACGTCGTTGTGATCATCGTCCCAGTCATGCTGTCTGACGTCCAGGAACCGGACTATCGCTACATCGACCCGGCAACGGAATCGGTCGCGGCCGGGCTCCATCCGGGCGTATTGGTGCTCTACGAGACGACGCTTCCGGTCGGAGATACCCGCGACCGTTTCCGCCCGATGCTTGAGGCGGCCGGAGGGCTCGCCTGCGGCGATCCCGACGGCGGTTTCCTAGTGGCGTTCAGCCCCGAGCGCGTCTACAGCGGTCGGATCTTCCACGACCTCGACACGTACCCAAAGCTCGTGGGCGGCGTCGATGCGGCGAGCGGGGCGCGAGCTGCGGCGTTCTACAGGACCGTCGTGCCGGCCGAGGTATGGCAGCTCTCGACCGCCGAGGCCGCCGAGTTCGCCAAGCTCGCGGAGACCACCTACCGCGACGTCAACATCGCGCTGGCCAACCAGTTCGCCCAGTACGCCGAGCGGATGGGCATCGACATTCAGGAGGTCATCCGAGGGTCGAACAGCCAGCCGTTCAGCCACATCCACCAGCCCGGCATTGGGGTGGGGGGCCACTGCATTCCCGTCTACCCGCACTTCCTGGTCAGCCGCGCTCCGGAGCTCACCCTCCCCGCGCTCTCGCGCCAGGTGAACGACGGACAGGTGGGGTTGGCCGTCTTGGCTGTGGAGCGCGCGCTTGGACCGCTTGAGGGGACGCCCATTCTCGTCCTCGGACTGACATACCGCGAGGACGTCAAGGAGCTTGCCTATACGCGAGCCATCCCCCTGATCGAGCGGCTGGCATTCCACGGCGCCGAGGTGTGGGCCTACGACCCGCTGCTCTCTGACGAGGATGTGGCCCGGATCGGGGCGCGGGCGTGGCACTGGGGCAATCGCGCGCCGTTCCGGGCGATCGTCGTGCAAACGGGCGCACGCCAGTTCCGGGCACTCGACGCGTCCTGGTTCCCGGATCTGGCCGTGCTGTTCGACGGCCGGAACACGCTGCGCGACGTAGTCCTGCCCGACAGCGTGGCCTACGTGGGCGTAGGTGTTCCGGATCCGCGTGCGGAACGGCGGGTTCGGCGGACCGCCGGCGCCGGGAGCGCTGGCAGGCGCTGAGGACGACCGGCATGGGCCACGACGGTGACCGCGCGTTGAAGCTCGACTGCGTCGTTGGCACGCGGCCGCAGATCATCAAGGCCGCGGCGGTGTGGCCGGCACTCCACCGGGTCCATCACCCCCGACTGATCGACACCGGCCAACACTATGACGAGGAGATGGCCGGGCACTTCTTCGGCGAGCTGCGGCTCCCGCCCCCATTGCACCAGCTCGGAGTCGGCAGCGGCACCCACGCTCGACAAGTCGCCGCGATGATGGATCGTCTCGAGCCCATCGTAATGGACGACCGTCCCGACGCGGTGGTTGTGTTCGGGGACACAAACTCGACGCTCGCCGGGGCACTCGTCGCGGCCAAGCTCTCGATTCCACTGGCACACGTTGAGGCCGGGCTCCGCTCGTTCGACCGCCGAATGCCCGAGGAGGTCAACCGGATCGTCGTCGATCACCTTGCCGGGCTCCTTTTTGCCCCCAACGGGAACGCTGCCGGCAATCTTCATGCCGAGGGGATCAGCCGGGAGTCCGATGCCCGCGGAGCCCCGGTCCCCGACGGGAGCAAGGCACGGGTGGAGGTCGTCGGTGACCTCATGCAGGACCTGTGCGCGGCCACGCTGGACGCGGTGCTGGATCCCGCGTCCATCCGGGCTGGTGCCCCCCCAACCGTTGCAGCGCTCGGCCTGGTGCCCGGCGAATATCTTTTCGCCACCGTCCATCGCGCAGAGAATCGCGCCCCTGAGGCGCTGCGCGGCTGGCTCTCCGTGCTCGGCGGGCTCGACCGGCCGGTGGTGCTGGCACTCCACCCAGGGACGCACCGTGCCATCGACGAGAACACTTGCGCTGTGCCAGGGAATGTGCACGTGGTGCCACCGCAGGGTTACCGAACTGCCCTCGCGCTCCAGCTGCATGCCGGCGGCGTGGTCACGGACTCGGGCGGCGTGCAGCGCGAGGCGGCCTGGCTAGGGACGCCCGCCCTGGTCCTGCGCGATACGACCGAATGGCCCGAGACCTTGGAGGCGAGCGGAGGACGGAGCGCGCTGGTGGGACGCGATCTCGGTCGAGCAACCGCCGCTCTGGCCCGTCTCGCGCCGATTTCGTCCGCCCGCCGCGATGCCGCGGCACGGGCGCGCTCCGCCCGCGTCGATTCCTCGGGCGCGGGCGAGGCCATCGCCGAATCCCTCGGGCACTGGCTTGCGGGCTGAGCGCCTGCTCCCGGACCCGCTGGCGCCGGACAGGGACCGCCGAGCTCGTTAGCGGTGCCACAGTGCGGCCGGGCCCTGCTGACGCCGGGCAGAACTGGCGCTGGCCGCCGATCAGGTGGCCCTACCGGCGGTACGTACATGCGGCCGCCCGTGACGATCCGTCGGGCGCGCGACCCGCTGCCCTACACTGCACGGCAGATGGCAAGCGTGCCCGATCCCGGGTTCGGACCGGACCACCTTGACGTGATCCGCCGCTCCTCCTCCCCGCGTCAGCTCCGCATCGCGATCGTGGCTGCGAACACCTTCGAGCACGACTCCCGGCTGCTGCGCACCGCGCGCGCGCTGGCCGCCGATGGACACGTGGTGACTCTGCTCGCATTCCGGGCGCCGGGTCTTGCGGCACGCGAGGAACTGGCGGAGCGCCTCGACCTGCGCCGCCTCGACGTCGATCGCCGCATCACCGCCGCCTTCCAGCCGCTGCCGCCGCGGATGCGACGGGGGATGGCCCGGCTTCTCGGGTTCCCGCCGTCGGCCACCTCCCTGCCGCCGTCTTCCCCACGTGGCCTGGATCGGGTGTTCGCCCCCCTGCGTCGGATCGCAGAGATCGGCGCGCACGAGCGCAGAGTGGGGCCGTGGCGCGACGCCGTGCTCGCCGCTGTGCCTGACGCGGACGTGTACCACTGCAAGGCGCTCGTCGCGCTGCCCGTCGTGGCCGGCGCCGCCGCCCTTGCAGGCGCGGCGTTCGCGTACGACCTGGCGGACCTGCACACGGAGGCGGCCCGGCTGGCGCGGATGCCCGGGCCGGTGCGGGCGCTGGTGCGGCGTCGGGAGGCGGGCTGGGTGCGTCGGGCGTCGCTGCTCACAGCCGTGAGCGCGGGCGTGGCGCGGGAGGCGGCTCGCCGGTTCCACGTGCCGGAGCCAGTGGTGGTGCTGAACTGCCCGCCTGCGTGGCGCCCGGACGAGCCGGTGCCGCCCTCCTCCGACCTGCTGCGGGAGGCGACCGGGATCGGCGCCGGACGGCCCGTCGTGCTGTACCAAGGCGGCTTCAGCGTCGACCGCGGGGTCGAGGAGCTGATCGACGCCCTCGACCGGGAGCCGCTCAGCCGGCTCGACGCCGCCGTCGTGCTGCTCGGATACGGGAGACTGCGCGATCGACTTGCGAGGGAGGCTGCGCGACGTCCCGGGCGACTGTTCGTGCTCGACGCCGTGCCGCCGTCGGAGCTGCTCGAATGGACCGCGTCTGCCGATCTCTGCTACGTCGGCCAGCCGCCGCGGACGCTCAACCAGCGCCTGAACCTGGCGAACAAGCTCTTCGAGAGCATCATGGCCGGTGTGCCCGTTCTCGTCGCGGAGGGCAGCGAGCACTGCCGGGTCGTAACGTCGGAGGCGCTGGGTGCCTGCTGCGCCATTGAGCCGGCCTCGATCGCCGGTGCGATTGCCGGACTCCTCGATCGTCCGGCCGAGGAGCGCACGGCTCTGCGCGGCCACTGTCGCACGGTCGCGCTCGAGCGGTATACGTGGGAGCGGCAGCAGGCGGGGCTGGTGCGCGCCTACCGGGCCTTCGCGGGGGGCGTCGCGCGGGGCGAGGCGCCCGGGCCGTGGAGTGGAGCCGATCGCGCCAACTCAAGCGCTGAGATGTGGCCATGAGCCGCATCGTCATGTTCGTCTTCAACGACTGCACGACCGACGCGCGCGTCCTGCGCGAGGCGGCGACCCTGGTCGAGTCCGGACACCAGGTTACGATCATGGCGCGGCCCCGGGACGTGGCGTCGACCAAAGTCGAGCGGGAGCGACGCGTCGGCTTCGAGATCGTCCGCATCCCGCTGCCGCAGGGCTGGAAGCGCTGGTACGTGCTCGGCCGGTATCCGTGGCGCGCGCGCGGCTGGATTCGGTTCCGCTTCGTCTACGATGCAAAGCGCGGTCCCAGGGGTTGGGCGGAGGCGATCGCCATCACGCCCGTCGCCCTTGCCTGGACAGGCTGGATGCTCATACGCGCCCCCTTCTACCTCGTGTTCCGAGCCGTCCGGCGAGGGCGAACGCAACCGGGCGGCGACACGCTGGACTGGCTCACGCGGTGGCGGTACTCGATTGTCGGCTGGGCGCGCGCCGCCGCCGCCGCCGCCCCTGATGCCGACGCCTACCACGGACACGACCTCTCGGGGCTCCCCGGGGCTGTCGCTGCCGCCTCTCTGCACGGCCGTACGGGGCCAGGCACCCGCCCCGCGCTCGTTTACGATAGCCACGAGATCTACGTCGAGTCCGGCCGCATCGCAAAGCTGCCGGGATGGGCACGGTGGCTATTGGCCCGCGAGGAGCGGGCGTGGGTCGACCGCGTGGACGCGCTGGTGACCGTGAACGAGTCCCTCTCCGACGATCTCGGTCGCCGCTACCATCCCCGCCGTGTCGTCGTGGTCCGCAACTGCCCCACCCGATGGGAGCCGCCGGAACCCCGGCCGGACCTGCTGCGACAGGCGGCCCACATCCCCGCCGGTTCCCCGGTCGCCCTTTATCACGGCGGGTTCTCGGCGCACCGCGGCATGGAGGAGCTCGCCGACGCGGTCCTGCAGCCCGGTATGGAGCGCGTCCACGCCGTCTTTCTCGGCTACGGCAGCGAGCGTGCCAGCCTGGACGGGCGCGCCGCGGACCCCCGCTACGGCGGGCGCCTCCACGTGCTCAACGCAGTCCCGCCGCACGAGCTGCCGCCGTGGGTGGCGTCGGCGGACGTCGGCGTGATGCCGATCCAGCGCTCCACGCTCAACCACTACCTATCGACGCCCAACAAGCTGTTCGAGAGCCTGGCGGCGGGCATCCCCGTGGTGGTCAGCGACTTTCCCGAGATGCGTCGGATCGTGCTGGCCGATTCTGACGGCCCCCTGGGCGCGACATGTGATCCGGCCGACCCGGCCGACGTGGCGCGTGCGATTCTGTCCATCCTGGCGCTGCCGCCCGACGCGCTGGCCGACTTGCGCCGGCGCTGCCTGCGCGCCGCCCACGAGCGGTACAACTGGGAGACGGAGGCGTCGCGGCTGGTCGCGCTCTATGGCGACTTGCTCGGCCACCGCGATCCCGTCGCGTGAGTGCGCTCGCGATGCCACGCCGGCGGCCCCGCGTCGTCCTGCTGTTCGCCAACACCGCTGAGTACAACTCGCGGGCGATGCGGATGACGCGGACCCTGGTCGAGGCCGGTTACGGGGTCACCTGGGTCGCCCGCGCGGCGCCCGGCCTTCCGGATCGCGAGGTTCGCGAAGGCCACGAGGTGCTGCGCGTGGCCCTTCCCGATAGTCCCCGCTGGCTCCCGGCGCCGCGGCTGCCCGCCCCGGGCACGGCGCCAGGCGCCGTCACGGCAAGGCGGCGCGTCCTGGTCGATGGCCCGGGCCGGCTGCTCCAGGCACTGCGCTATCAGCTGGTCGTGCGCCGCTGGTCTGCTGCGGTCGAACGCGTCGCTCCTTGGGCTGACGTTTGGCAGGCCGACGGCTTGGTGACGCTCCCCCTCGCGCTGCGACTGCGGGCCCACCGCGGCGGACGCGTTCTCTACGACTCGCTGGAGATCCACGTCGAGAGCGGGCGATTCGCGCGCTTGCCACGAGCATGGCGGTGGCTGCTGGCGCGCCGAGAGCGCGGCTGGGCACGGTCTGCTGATGCCGTCGTCACCGTGAGCCGCCCGTATGCGGACGTGCTCGCCCGCCGGCTCGGCCTCCAACCGGTGATCGTGATGAACTGCCCGCTCCGCCCGGCGACGCCGGCCGCCGGCGAACCCGGAGGCGCGCCGCGGCCGCGCCGGTTCCACCAGTTGCTCGGGCTCGATCCGACCGTGCCGGTCGTCCTGTACCACGGGTACCTGTTCGCGCACCGTGGGATCGAGCGACTGTTCGAGGCGATGGACCGCGTCCCAAGAGCGCACCTCGTCGTTATGGGGTTCGGGCCGCGGTTCGACGCATACCGCGAGCAGGCCGCCGTCCTGCCTTGTGCCGGCCGTGTGCACGTCGTGCCCGGAGTCCCACCTGAGTCGCTGCTCGAATGGGTCGCCTCGGCAGACGTCGCGGCGATGCCGATCGAGGGCACCACGCTAAACCACCGACTAACCACGCCCAACAAGCTCTTCGAGGCGCTCTCGGCGGGGGTCCCGGTCGTCGCCAGCGATCTGCCGGGCATGGCCGCGATCCTGCGCGAGACGGGCGCCGGACTCACCTGCAATCCGGACGACCCGACCGACATCGCGCGGGCGCTCCTCGCCGTCCTCGATGCCTCGGACGCGGAGCGCTCGGCGTACTCCGCGCGCGCCTTCTTGGCCGCCCGGGCCACCTACAACTGGGAAACCCAGGCGACAACCTACGTCGCGCTCCTTCGATCCCTCGGGGGAGGCGGGTACCAGGAGTCCGCGGCGCCGCCGGGCGTCTCGCTCCCAGGGCACGAGCCGGCCTGAGCCCGCGACGCTGGCGTCTGAGCTCTGGTTAAGGCGCCGGCAGAGGCGACGCCGAGGGCACCGGTGGGATCGAGGCAGACGCCGTCGGTGGTGCAGACGCTCCGGCGCTGAGCGTGCTCAGGGCGTTGAGCGCCGACTGGACGAGCTGCATCTCTTGGCCGTACGCCACGAAGTTGCCACCGGCTTGGTCGGCCTTGGCAGCAGCGAAGTGGTCGGCGGCGTAACGAATCAGGCCGGACACGTCGGTCGGGAGGCCGCCGGCCAGGCCCGGTGACGGGCTTGCGGTGGGGCCGGTGCCTGTTTGCTCGGTGCCGGTGGTACCTGTCCCAGTCCCAGCGGCAGCCTGGCCGCCGGTGCCGACGCCGGTGACCACGTCCTGCAGTGCCTCCGTGAGCGTGTCTCCCCAGGCGACGGTCTGCGACGAGGCGACCACCACCTTGGTCAGCTGCGGGAAGGCCGAGCTGTTCGACTGCAGGTAGATCGGCTCGAGGTAGAGGAACGACGTACCGACCGGGATGACGAGCATGCTCCCGCGTATCACTGTTGAGCCACTCTGGTTCCACAGGCTGAGCTGGGCGCTGATGACCGGGTCCTGGTCGATGCGCGCCTCAATCTGCGTGGGGCCCTGGATCGTCGTGTTGGCGGGGAGCTGATAGACGACGACCTGGCCGCGGACCGCCCCATCGTTGCGGGCCGCC
>JBKQRF010000261.1:0-9119 GCA_052144055.1 Candidatus Limnocylindrales bacterium | reverse complement strand
GCCTCGGCCACCTCGGGGTCGAGGTTGTTCATCAACATGCGGAGTGCCGCTTCCTGGCCCCAACCCTTGCACGTCCGTTCGGGGCCGCGAGGCGCACGCACGGGCCGTGGGCCATGGCCGGGGGTGGTGATGATCGAGCCGCTGGGGCCGGTCTGCGTCGTCGTGCGACCGGCGGTCTGGGTCATGGTTGCCGGCACCTCCTCGGCCGTGATTGCCGCGCCCGGAACGTCTCCGCGCCGGAACATCTCCGGCGCGGACGCACCGACAAGCGTGGCACGATCCCGCCCCAGTTGCACCGGCCGGACGGCAGGCCCGATCGCCGCGCGGACGAGCTGGGCCGGCCACGTCCAATCGACCGAGCCGTGGCCTGCCCATCGCCTCCCCGAGACCCGTCCCGTCCTCGGCCGGGGGACACGTTGGACCGTCCCGTGCCTCGAGTCAACTCGGGAGCGTCAGGACTGACGGGCACAAGCGTCGACGCTCGCGACGGGTCCCTCAGCGCAGGGAAGACGACCGTCCGGCACTGCACGAGGGAACGCCACGGCGGCTACGATGGCCGCGGCTCGGCGTCACCGCGGACGTCGATCTGCCCTCGGGCCAAGGTAGGTATCCCAATGTCTATCGTGCTGGACGGCTCGTCCCTCACCATCGAGCGCCTCGTCCGCATCGCCCGAGAGGGCGAAACCGTGGAGCTCGATCCCGCCGCTCTCGACCGTATTCGCGTCTGCCGGGCCATGCTGGAGGAGAAGCTCGCTGCCCACGAGATCATGTATGGCGTCAACACTGGGATCGGCGAGTTCTCCGAGGTCGCGCTCGACGACGCGCAGGTTGCCGAGTTCCAGCGCTACCTCATCTACAACCATGCAGCCGGGATCGGAGATCCGGCACCCCTCGAGACGGTCCGCGCGGCGATGGCCGGCCGGATCAACGTACACGCCCACGGCAGCTCGGGCTGCCGTCCCGAGATCACGCTCACGCTGGTAGAGATGCTGAACCGCGGCGTGACGCCTGTCATCTGCCAGCGCGGGTCGGTCGGCGCCAGCGGCGATCTCGCTCCTATGGCCCAGATTGCGCTGCTACTGATGGGGGAGGGAGAGGCCTGGTTCCGGGGCGAACGGATGCCGGGTGCCGACGCGATGCGCCGAGCCGGCATCACCCCGCCTGGCCTGCAGGCGCGCGACGGTCTCGCCACGATCAACGGGTCGAACGTGCTCACGGCGATGAGCGCCCTGCAACTTTGGGACATCGACCGCTGGCTGCGCCAGGCGGAGATCTCAGCGGCGATGTCGCTCGAAGCGCTGATCGCCAACATGAAGCCCTATGACGTTCGGCTCCACGAGCTGCGCGGCTTCCCCGGCGCCGTCCGGGCCGCGCGTGCGATCGACCGCGTGCTCGCAGGCAGCGATCTCATGACCGGGAAGATGAAGACGAAAGTCCAGGACGCGTACTCGATGCGCTCGACCCCGCAGGTGATCGGTGCCGCGCACGACGCGGTCGCCTGGGCCAGCACGCAGGTCGAGACCGAGCTCAACGGCGTGGGTGACAACCCGATCTTCCTGCCGGACGCGCACCTGACCCTGACGGGCGCCAACTTCCAGGGCTCGCCGGTTTCGCTCCCCATGGACATGGTCGGCGCGGCCGTGACGATGGTCAGCGTGCTGTCCGAGCGGCGGCTCAATCGCCTCACGAACCCTGCGCTCTCCGCCGGCCTGCCGGATTTCCTCACGAAGGGCGCCGGCATGTTTTCCGGCATGATGCTCAGCCAGTACACCGCCGACACGCTGATCGTGGAGCAGCGGATCCTCTCGATGCCGGCCTCGATCCAGTCCATCCCCGCGGCGGCGGACCAGGAGGACTTCGTCTCGATGGGGATGAACACGGCGATCAAGAACGGGCAGATCCTGCAGGACGCCTACGGCGTGCTCGGCATCGAGTTCATGGCCGCGGCGCAGGCGCTCGATTTCCGCGAGTTCACGCCCGGACTCGGGACGCGGACGGCCCACGGCGTCGTGCGGCGCCACGTGGCGCACCTCGACGAGGACCGACCGTTGCACGCCGACCACACGACGATGCAACAGGTCGTGGCCTCCGGCGAGATCCTCGACGCGGTCGAAGCCGTCGTGGGAAGCCTCGGCTAGCGACCTCCAGAGCGGCCCAGCGAGCGGTAGACTATCGCCGCCACATCTTCCATGGACCGGCCCCGTGAGCCCGGCGAGGAGCGAAATGACATGACGGCACGCCAGATCATGACCGCGGACGACGTCCGTCGCGCCGTGGTCCGCATTTCCCACGAGATCGTTGAGAAGCACGGCGGCACCGACCGCCTCGCGCTGGTCGGCGTGCAGCGGCGAGGTGTGCCGCTCGCCCGGCGGATGGCCGAAGCGATCGAGCTGCACGAGAGCGTCAGACTTCCCGTCGGGGCGCTCGACATCACCTTCTACCGCGACGATCTCTCGATGGTCGCCCACCAGCCAATCGTGAAGGGCACCGACCTTCCGTTCGATGTCAGCGGGCTGACCATCGTGATCGTGGACGACGTCCTGTACACCGGTAGGACCGCGAGGGCCGCTATGGACGCCCTGATGGACTTCGGGCGCCCCTCCGCGATCCGGCTTGCCGTGCTGGTGGATCGCGGGCACCGCGAGCTCCCGATCCGCGCCGACCACGTCGGGAAGAACGTGCCGACCTCACGCGACGAGGTCATCCGCGTCCACGTCGTCGAGTACGACGGCGCCGACGAAGTCCTGATCGATCGCCTCGCAGTTGACGAGGTCACGCCATGATGCCTGGCGACGCGATTGCCGAATCCGGTGCGCGCGAGGACGCGGCGCAGGCGCGCGTGGCAGCGGCTGCGCCGGCCGCGGCGGCTGGCTGGACCCACCGACACCTGCTCGATGTAGACGGGTTGAGCGCGTCCGACATCGACCTCGTGATGCGAACCGCGGACGAGATGAAGGAGATCCTCGGCCGGCCCATCCCGAAGGTCCCGACGCTGCGCGGCACGCAGGTCACGATCCTCTTCTACGAGGCCTCGACGCGCACGCGGGTTTCGTTCGAAGTGGCGGCCAAGAACCTGTCCGCCGATGTCGTCAACATCGCGGCGAGCAGCAGCTCGGTGTCGAAGGGGGAGTCGCTGGTCGACACGATCCGCACCATCGAGGCGCTGGGAGCGGACATGATCGTCATGCGCCACTCGCGCTCCGGCGCTCCCTATCTCGCCGCCCAGGTCTTCTCCGGGCACGTGCTGAATGGTGGGGACGGCTGGCACGCACACCCGACCCAGGCACTGCTCGATCTCTTCACGCTGCGCGAGCGCCTGCCCGGTGGACGGGTCGCCGGGAGCAAGATCGTCATCCTGGGCGACATCCTGCACTCGCGCGTGGCGCGATCGAACATCTGGACGCTCACCACGATGGGCGCCGACGTCTGGGTGTGCGGGCCCGCGACGCTGCTTCGCGGCTTTGAGCGGTGGGCAGCCGCGGCGTCGGACGGTCGTCGCCTGACCGTCACGACCGACCTCCGAGCGGCACTCCGCGGCGCACACGCTGTGATGGCGCTGCGCCTGCAGCAGGAGCGCATGGCCGGCGGCCTGCTGCCCTCGCTCCGCGAGTACTCCCTGCGATACGGCCTCACGGCCCAGACGCTGCGCTGGGCCCGCGGCGACGCCCTGGTGATGCACCCGGGGCCGATGAACGAGGGCGTCGAAATCGGGCCGGAGATCGCCGACTTCGAGCGATCGGTGGTCACCGATCAGGTGGCCAACGGTGTGGCCGTCCGCATGGCGCTGCTCTACCTGCTCGCCGGCAGCGGCACCATCGAGGAGGACCAGAGTCGTGGGTGAGACGCCGCGTACCGGGGAGCGCGTCGAACTGCTCGAGCTCAGCGACGCGTGGTTGATCGATCCGGCCGGGGGTCGCGAGGGTCGGGGGAGTCTGCGGGTCGAGGACGGCATCGTGGTCGCTGTCGAGTGGGCCGGCGGCGACCACGCCGGGCGGAGCACGGCCGATGTGTGGGCGACGGAGGGCGGCCCGAGTCGCCCATCAGTGCTGGTTGCGCCGGCGTTCATCGACCTGCACGTGCACCTGCGCGAGCCGGGGCGCGAGGACGCCGAGACGGTCGCAACGGGGCTCACGGCGGCGGCCCATGGCGGTTTCGGCACGGTGTGCGCCATGGCCAACACCACGCCCGCGATCGACACCGCGGGTCTCGTCGAGGAGGAGCTGTCGAAGGCGCGCAGCAGCGGCAGCCCAGTGCGACTCCTGCCGTACGGGACCGTGACGGCCGGGCGGCGCGGCGAAACGCTCTCGCACATGGGCGAGATGGCGGACGTCGGGGCTGTCGGCTTCAGCGACGACGGGTCGCCGGTCGGCGACGCCTCGCTGTTCCGCAATGCGTTGACGTACGCCGGCGCGCTGGGACGGATGCTCGTGGAGCACGCCGAGGAACCCGCGCTCACGAAGGGCGCCGAGGCGAACGAGGGCCTCGTGTCCACGGTCCTCGGGCTCAAGGGCTGGCCAGCCGCCGCCGAAGAGAGCGCGGTCGCGCGTGACCTCGCGCTCCTCGCCGAGGTCGTGGCGTCATATCCCGCATCCGCCGCCCCACACCTCCACCTGACACACCTGTCGACCGCGGGGTCCATTGAGCTGGTCCGTCGCGCAAAGGCGGCCGGGCTTCCAGTGACCTGCGACGTGACCCCGCACCACCTGGCACTTCACGAGGGCTGGGTCGCGGGCGATCGACGGTTTGCCTGGGAGGCGGCTCGCGCGCCTAGGTCGCGAGGCCACCTGGACGCGCCGCCGTACGACCAGTCGACCCGGGTCAACCCGCCGCTGCGCGTGCCCGCCGACGCGCTGGCGCTGTGGCGCGGGCTCGAGGACGGGACCATCGACGCGATTGCGACTGACCACGCACCGCACACGCAGGTCGACAAGCTGGTCGAGTTCGGCGACGCGGCGCCAGGGATCAGCGGCATCGAGACGGCTTTCTCCATGGTGTTCGCCGGCGTCGCAGCGGGTCTGCTTTCCTTGCGGGCCGCGGTCCACGCGCTGACTGTGGGCCCCGCTGGGGTCCTCGGAACGGCGGCCACGGCGGCGCTCGGGCGGCGCCGCACGCGCGGGCCGCTGACGCCCGGCCTGGTCGTCGGTGCCGCTGCGAGCTTGGTCGTGATCGACTTGGACGATGTCTGGCAGGTCACCTGCAAGACGCTGCGCTCCAAGGGCAAGAACTCGCCGGTCCTCGGACGGCGGCTTCCCGGCCGGGTGCTCGCGACGGTGGTCGAAGGACGCTTCGCGTACCTGGACGCCAGCATGGCCGCGGAACTCGCGGCGGCGCCGATTGCGACCTGATCCCGGCACCGCGTCGCGACCACTGCGCCGGCGGCTCGGTCCCCTCCCCAGCCAGGTACCGGTCGACTCCGGGCGCGGCCTCGCGGCCCTCACGGATGGCCCACACGACGGGCCACTGCCCGCGCGAGCAGTCGCCCGCAGCGAACACCCCCGGCACGCTCGTCATCCGTTCCCCGTCCGCGGGACGCCACTCTCCGAGGGGAAGCGCCGGACGCGGCGCGCTGCCCCGGCCTCGGGTGTATCTGGTTCTAGGTGATCGTCCTCGCGATCCTGCCGCCGATGGGCGTCGTGAACGTGTGGTCGCGGTGGCTGACCACTGGCATGCTCCCCGCTACGATCGTGCTGCTTGCTCGCCGGGTAGACGGTGATGTTCCCGTTGCGGCGGTGGCCGTGGACCGACGCATGCGACGTCGGCCGCTGTGCGGCGCCTCGCCCACGGTGGGCCAGCTCGAGGACGCGGCCGTGGAGCAACGTGTGCGCGATCCCCGCCAGACTCCGTCCCCAGGCATGCGACAATGAGACCGTCGTCGAACGTTCGATCGTGGTTGATCCCGGAGGGATCGCGTGCCCGTCCTTGCCACCTTCTTCTCGGTTCGTCGTGGCCGCGACGCGTTCTTTAAGTTCTTCATGCGCACGATGTTCCCGCGCCAGATCCGGGAGTACGAGGAGAAGTTCAACATCCAGTTCCTGGGCTGGTACAACATCGCCCACGGCTGGGACTTCGACAACCTGATCTTGTTCCAACTGCCGGACTACGCCGCGCTCGACAAGCTCGAGGCGGACGAAGCGACGCGAAGGATCGGCCATCGAGCCGGCGAGTGGATGTTTCAGCGCCATCACTCCATGCTGCTGCGAGAGCGCATGGGCCCCGACCTCGAGTACCACCCGTAAGGAGCGCATGATGGACCTGAGCCAGAAGCAGGCGCTTGGCGCGATCGCCGCCGACGCTGCCCTCGAACGTAACGACTTCCTCGTCAGGGCCACGGACCAGCTACGGCGCTTCCTCGAGGCCAACGCCGGGCGGATCGATGACGTCGAAGGGCTGGTCCTGATCGACGACGACCCCGACTACCTGGCGGTCGCTCCCGACGGGTCCTTTCGCTCGCGGACGCGCTACCGGAACGACAGCGGCGAATGGGTGTCGGAAACGGAGGTCATCGATTCGCCCTCGGAGCTCGTCGAGCTCTACAACCCGGCCGAGATCTTCGCCGCGTTCGCGGAGGCCGCGCGCTCGGCCGCTGGCATGGGCGAGGAACCCACGGGCGCAGAAGAGCTGATGGATGCTGCCGGGGTCTCGCCGGCGGAGACAGTCGCCGAGGAGGGATACGCTGTCGCCGCGGACGAGGGCACGTACGCCGCGGCGGCGGACGCCTGGGCTGCCACCAACGCCGAGGAGCCCCCGGCGAACACGGACGAGGCCGCCGCCCGCCTGTACGACCTGGCGCTCAGCTTCCAGGAGCGCAGCCAGGACGCGGAGGCGCGCCTCATCGAGCAGTTCGAATCCTCGGCGAGACCGCTCACGGGGCGCGTGGGTGACCTCATGGTGATCGACGACGAGGACGAGCGGCTTACGCTCACCAGCGAGGGCCGGCTCGTGGCCGAGGTCGTCCCAGAAGACGAGCAGGATCGGTGGCGACGCCTCGATGTGGCGGCCGACCTGGTCGAGTTTTACGACCCAACGGACGTGTTCGGCGATATCGCGGACGCCCTGGCCGATGCCTTCCCGGGCGCGATCGGCGAGGGAGGCGAGAATGGCTCCGACGAGGACGGCGACGCCGGGGACGGCGTAGACGGCGGACCGTCCCCGGCCTGAGGACGCGGGCGACCCGACCCATGCGCCTCCTCGACGCCGAACTCGTCGAGACGCGAGAGATCCTGCCTCGCCAGTGGCTCCAGCGCTACCGGGCCCCATGGCTGGCGTCCGGTGCGCGGGCCGGACAGTTCGTCCACGTCCGGACCCCCGACTACTCCGGGCTGGTGCTGCGGCGCCCGATCAGCATCAACACGATCGACCGCCGAGACGGCGACATCACGCTCCACTTCCGCGTCGCCGGCAAGGGCACCGAGCTGATGGCGCGCGCGCGCCCCGGCGACGCCGTGCCCATGCTCGGACCACTCGGGCGTCCATTCGAAGTCGATCCGCGAACACACCGCGTGCTGCTGATCGCGGGCGGGCTCGGCATCGCCGGCGTGCGCTCGCTCGCCGATGAGGCGCTCGAGGCGGGGAGGCAGGTGACGCTGCTGTTCGGAGCCGCAGCCGCTGCCGACGTGTACCCGTCGTCGCTGCTGCCTGACGAGGTCGAGTACGTCGTCACGACCGAGGACGGATCACTCGGCCACCCCGGTCGGGTGACCGACCTGGTCCCCGAGTACGAGGCCTGGGCCGACCAGGCATTCGCGTGCGGCCCGCGCCCGATGCTGGCGGCGCTCGCGCACCTGGCCGCCGGCCGCCCGGGCCGCCTGGGTGTCGCGAAGCTCGGACGGAAGCGCGGCGGCGGACGTCCCGTGCAGCTCGGCTCACCACAGGCGCGGCGACGGGCGTGGCTCCAGGTCGCGATGGAGCAGCACATGGGTTGCGCCGTCGGGGCATGCCTGGGGTGCGTGATCTGGGGGGTCGAGGGGCCGGTCCGGGTCTGCCGCGAAGGCCCTGTCTTCGCGTCCGACGAGATCGCCTGGGAGGAACCGGCGTGAAGCGGAAGCGGTCGGTCGTCACGAGCGGGCCGCGGTCGCGCGATCCGTACACCGGGGCGCCGCGCCTTGGCCTGCGGGCGCCGCGTCCTAGGCCGGCGAGTGCCGTGTCGGTCGCGCGTGTCGACCCAACGGTCGACCGCGCCGCGGGCCACGACCTCGACGGCGGCTTCCGGGTCGACAGAGCCCCGGTGGACCTTTCAGTGGACCTCGCGCCGAAGCGCCCCGGCAGCCTGGTGCTGCAGAACCCGGTGATGGTCGCCTCCGGCACCTTCGGGTACGGCATCGAGTACGGCGACGTCGTCGACGTCGAGCGACTCGGCGGGATCTGCTGCAAGGGCACCACGCTCAAGCCGCGCGCCGGCAACGAGCCGCCGAGGGTGACCGAGACGCCGGCCGGGATGCTGAACTCGATCGGGCTCCAGAACCCAGGCGTCGACGCGGTGATCGAACGATACGCACCGCTCTGGGCAAGCTGGCAGGTGCCCGTCGTCGTCAACGTCGCCGGCGAGTCGATCGAGGACTACGTCGGCGTCGTGCGCAGGCTCGAGGGCGTGCCCGGGGTCGCGGGGATCGAGCTCAACATCAGCTGTCCTAACGTGGGTAAGGGGGGGCTGCAGTTCGCCGTGGATCGCGAGGCCGCTGCCGCCGTGACCGCGGCCGTGCGCCGTGCGACGGACCTACCGCTCCTCGTCAAGCTCTCGCCGAACGTCGCCGACATCCGACCCATCGCGCGGGCCATCGAGGAAGCGGGAGCGGACGCGATCAGCGCGATCAACACGCTGTCCGGGATCGCGATCGACCCACGGACCGGCAGGCCGCTCCTCGGCAACGTGTACGGAGGTCTGTCCGGACCGGCCATCCGCCCCGTCGCCCTGCGCGTGGTGTACGAGGTCGCCCAGGTGGTCGGCATCCCCATCGTCGCGATCGGCGGGATCTCCTCGCTCGACGACGTGCTGTGCTACCTCGCGGCCGGGGCGCTCGCAGTCCAGGTGGGAACCGCCATCTTCGCCGACCCGGACGTCCCGGTGCGGCTCGTTGAGGAACTCCGGGCCTACTGCGCCGAGAGCGGGCTGGAGAGCCATC
>JBKQRF010000260.1:0-7136 GCA_052144055.1 Candidatus Limnocylindrales bacterium | reverse complement strand
CTGCTCTTGGGCTTCGACGCGCTCGAGGGCGACAAGTATCGCCAGACCGAGGGGCACATCGAAGCCGGGCGCGATCTGGATCCCGTACCCGTCGTGAATGCTGAACCAGACACGGGAGACGGTCATGACCTGCCGCCCAGCCTGGTCGGTGACCTGAAACTCGCGGTTCTGCCAGTCGCCTTTGACCGTCAGCTCCTGACCGCCGGCCAGGGTGATCTTGAACTTGTCGCCCCCCAGGTGAAAAACCGCCTCCTGAACAGTCGCTGCCGTCTGGCCGGCGTGCGTGATGTCGATGGTCTTGTGCAGGTGCGGGGCGAGTGGTCTCGAGATCTCGTAGAGCGGCTGGCCGTTGAGGTCCTTGAGCACATGCGTGCCGCGCAGGCTAAGGAGCGTGCCATCGACTTCGAACGCGTGGTTGCCCTGGCCGTCTTCGATCCAGGAATCCCCCGTCAGCGAGATCAGCCTCTGGTTGAGCGAGCAGTCACCGCTTCAGAATCTGCTGGGCGGCATCGGCCCGTTCTAAGCGGGGCTCCGGCGGGTCCCGCCAACAGCGGCTGCATCCGGTTGGCCTCGGCACTGGCGGAGAGGACTTCCCCGCCGACGGCTTTGCGCAAGGCGCGTGCTACAGGGCCTGGGCTGCCAAGGGACTTACAGCGGAGCGGTGGCCACAGGGGGGCATCTCCCAGATCGACTACGAGGCATCCCTGGACTCCGAGCACCCGCTCAACGTCGGCATCAACTCTCCAGGCGCGACCAGAGGAGGAGCTCGTGACGAAGATCAGCCGAACGCGGCGGAAGCGGATTCCTCCCGCCGGCACCATCGATGGCCTTATCCGAGACCGGGGGACACGAGCATGAAGTGGAGCGTCATCAAGGCACCGGCTGCGGCCCGCCAGGCCCCGCTTGCAGCGGCGGTCGTTGCCTGCCTGCTCGCGGTAGCCGCCTGCGGGAGCAGCGGCACGAGCGCCCCCGGCCCATCCAAGAGCTCCGTGGCTTCGACCTTCAGCACGAGCGCTGCCAAGCCGGGCCTGCCCAGTTCCGGCACGAGTGCGGTGGGTGGTACGTGGTCAACGGCCACCAGCATCGACGCCGGCAATGCCCTCCAGTCCGTGTCCTGTGCGTCGACGAGCTTCTGCGTGGCGGTCGACGCGAGCTCGGGGGGTAGCGGCACCCCCGGGAATGCATTCACCTACAACGGCACGGCCTGGTCGGCGCCGGTGGTCATCGACGCAAACTTCAGCCTGATCTCGGTGTCGTGCCCGACGACGAGCTTTTGTGCCGCCGTGGACAACTCCGGCAACGCTTTCACGTACAACGGGTCCGGGTGGAGCACCTTCAGCGGCGTCGACACCAACCCGTTCCAGGCGGTGTCGTGCGGCTCGCCTTCGTTCTGTGTGGCGGTGGACAACAGCGCCGGTGCCACGACCTGGAACGGATCGGCGTGGTCGAGCCCGCAACCATTCGGCTCCAGCACTGGAGGGCCGAACTTTGCGGTGTCGTGCTCGGCGTCGTTCTGCATGGCCATCGGCGGCACAGGGGCCTACACGTTCAACGGTTCGTCATGGTCGTCTGAGCACGCGCTCAGCTCCGGTGCCAGCGAACCGATCGCGGTATCGTGCCCGTCGGCGTCGTTCTGCGTCGTCGTGACCTACGACGGCAGCGCCTATATCTACAACGGGACGTCGTGGTCGACCAAGACGACGGTCGACTCCGGCGGCCTCGACGGGGTGTCGTGCCAGTCGGCGTCCTTCTGCATGGCCTACGACAGTGGCAGCAGCCGGTCCGTGACCTACAACGGGAGTTCGTGGTCGGCTCCCGCGATGGTGATTGCCGGCGCGGGCCCTAAGTCGGTGTCATGCGCGTCCCCATCGTTCTGCATGGCCATCGACGGCGCCACCAACGCCCTCTCATGGCACAGCTGAGGGCCGTCGCTGCGCTGACACGAGGCGTCGGTCGGACCGACTGGTTCACGTTCCGTCCCACAGCGAGGTGCCTTCCGGACTGCTTGACAGCCAGCAACTCCGCCATGGCTGTTAAGCCATTCGCGACCGCCGGGCAACGGAGAGTTTGGAGGCTTGCTCGATGGCCGCGCCAGGTGGCCCGGTGTCGACAGCGCTCACGCCGGCTAGCTGGGACGACCCGCCCCGCCCGGTGCTGCTTTGTTGAACACCATGAAGGACGAGATCGTTCCCTCTCCAACTGCAGCAGAACTGCAGCACAAGTGATCGGCAACCAGCCCACTCCATCGGTCTCCAGCGGCTTCGGCCACGCGTGGATGAGGGCGCTCGTGCGGCGGCACCGGAACTGCAAAACCTCTATTCACCGGTTCGAATCCGGTCGTCGCCTCCACTTTCTGTTCGTGAGTATGCATTCTGCAGGGTAGAACCAGGCGATCCTGACCACTTTGTTGACCACAAAGCGTCAGCCTAATGCCTCGCCCATCCGACGCGCCACCTCGCGTTGCCGCTCGGCGACAGCGTGGCCGTAGATCGCCGACGTGACGGTGACGGACGAGTGGCCGAGCAGGTCGCGGACGTCCTGTAACTCGAGCCCCATGGCGATCGCCATCGAAGCCGCGGTGTGGCGCAGATCGTGGATGGTCGCGCGCGGGATGCCCAGCCGATCCTCCGCCGCATACAGCTGCCGAAGCACCCACCAGCCGTAGAGCGGCATCCCACGCCGCGTCGTGAACACGAGGCCGTAGAGAAGGGCCAGTCTGGCGTCCGTTCGAGCGCCTGGGCCGTCCTATAGGCACGCAGAGCTTCAGCGACGGGAGCCGCCAGCCAGATGGTCCGCTCGCCAGCCTTCGTCTTCGGCGGCGTGCGGACCCAGCTGCCATCGTGTCGCTGAAGCTGATATTACACCTACCGCTGGTCGTTTGAGGATGACCTGCCCGTGTGGACCGTGCGGACCACGCCCGAATGGGAACGCGCCGTGGCGGCGATCACGGCTGAGCTGCCCCCGGGCCTCTTGCCGGGAGTGCAAGTCGAGTGGGTGATGCGATGGCTACGAGCCCACTGGGTGAGGCCCGTTCAGGATCGAACGCCACGGCCTGAGCCTGAGCAGAAGCCTGTTCAGGATCGAACGCGGCCTCGACTGAAGCCGATATGAGGAGGATTGTCATGAGTGAACCGACCCCGCTCCTCTACCTTCCCGGCCGCTATCCGCTGTTCCGCGGCTACGTGGACAGGGCGGACGGGCGGTTCGTCCCAGATCCGCGTCCGAGGCTCCGGCATCCGCGGTACTTCCAGATCAGCCAGTGGCTGCTCGTGGAGTATCGCGACATTGGCGTCGGCGACCGGGAGGACTACGGGGCGATGGTGGCCGCCGGCCTGCGTCCGCGAGTCTTGACCGGCGACCCGCTGCCGCCGCCCTTCGACTTTGTCGTGGACACAGGCGGTGGGGCGGAGCCGCTGACCTAAGGCCAAGGAGCCCGGTACTAGCCGCGAGCAGCAGGTTCGCACCACGGCCTCGTCGGTGCTCTCGAATGACGAGGTGGACCGCATGGTCTGCGACGACGAAGGTAGGGCGGTCACGGCACGTAGCGCGCGCCCGCCAGCGGCCGAGGCCGCGCCGCCACCCCTGCTGGCGCAAGAATGGCGCGTGCAGCTCGGGATCTTCGCCCTCAGTGCGGCCGTCAGCCTGGCCGCCAGCGTCCTGTTGGTGACCCGCCCCTGCGTGCTTGACGTCCTCCAGGGTCTCTGTTAGCTTCTCGTCTAACATTGAGAAATCGCAGAGATTACACGGCCATGGTGAGCGACACCGGACGCAAGCGAAATCGGCGGTCGAACGAACCCGGGCCCATGGTGCGGGGCCTGTCGGCGACCGCCACGCGTTACACCGTCGAGTTCGACGTCCGCACGGCGTACGACTTCTTGGTCAGCCTCGCGCTCGGAGGGATCGATGGCGCCGATCTGCCGGCAGACGACCAGCGCTGGTTGCGCGACGCACGGGCCGGCCTGCCGGCCGACGTGCGTGCCGGGGCGTTCGTCGGCAACGCGGAGCACGAAGGCATGGCGCACGAAGTCGCCGGCGTGGTGCTGGACCATCCCGAGGTCAGGGACGCCGCGGGCCTCGTGGCGGCGGTCGAGGCCCTGCCTCCCCGTGGCGTTGCGCGCGCGCTGCTGAGTCGGACCTGGGATGCGCCGGAACCCGGGCTCGAGGCGGACGTGGAGCGCGCTCTGGGCGGTGATCGCGAGGCCATCGCCACCGTCGAGGCGCGCATGACCTCGCTCGGCGAGGGCCACGCCCTCGCCCCGCTGAGCGCCATCCTGCGCGACCCGATCGGCACCACCGAGCGGCTGCACCTTGCGCTGCGGGCGTGGCTGGAGCCTTTCCAGACAGTGGAGGAGCGCGTTCAGCGGGTCCTGGAGCGGGACGTCGCCGCGCGGCAGGCAGATCTCGCGCGGCCCGCGACCGACCTCATCGAACGGACCACCGGCGGTATCCGCTTCCTCGCCGATCCCTCGGTGCGACGGGTGGTCCTCGCACCCAGCTATTTCGCGCGGCCCTACAACTGGGTCGTCGCGGGGCCGGGGTGGCGGCTCTTCTGCTACCCCGTCGCCGACGCCGCCCTGGGCGAGCAGGGTCGCTGGGACGCGCCATCGGGGACACTACTTCTTTATCACGCCCTGGGCGATCCGCAGCGCCTGCGCATCCTGCGCCACCTCGCGGATCGCGACATGTACCTGACCGAGATCGCCCAGCAGCTCGAACTCTCCAAACCGACCGTCAAGCACCATCTCGCCCAGCTGCGGGCTGCCGGGCTGGTGACGGTCACCGACCAAGGCGCCATGACCTACTACAGCCTGCGGCGCGAGCGCCTGGACGAGGCCGGCACCGAGCTGCGCCGCTACCTGTCCTGAAGGACGCATGGGTGATGGGGCGACCCATCCACCGTGTTCGATCACTGACTAACGCGAATCATCGGATACACGCTCGACCGACCATCGGGCGACAACGGGAGGCACGCGGGCATGGACCGCCAGCCGGCACACAGCAACACGCAGAAGAATGGCGTCGCCCACGATCGGATCACGGAACTGCTGGCCGAGGCGGCGGACGCGCGGCTCGCGCGTGAGGCGAAGACCGGCCCACGCACCACGTCGGGGGCATTACGGGTACGCCTGGGGCACGCCCTGGTGGCTGTCGGGGCAGCCGTCGCAGGCGAGCCCAGGCTTCGCCGCCCCAGCCACTGACGAGTGTAGGCGGCCTAGCCGCGGGCCAGGATGGGGATTGCCCTGCCTACCGTCCGGGTCTGGATACGGCGCTGGGAACGCTGGGGGCCAGCGCCCCGTGACCTGCTGACGGCCGGGTTCGTGCTCCTCGTCGGGTGGTTCTGCCTGCGGGCGCTGACGAACCCGGCCAGCTTCATCGACGCGAGCGCCTACTACGCCGCCCCGCTCGCGTACCCCTACGGGGTCTCGACACTCGGTGTGCACGGGGCCTATCTCTACTCGCCCGCCTTCCTGCAGGCGATCACGCCGCTCCGGCTTCTGCCGCCAGGCATCTTCGTCGCGCTCTTCGTGTGCGCCGAGGCCGCCGCCCTGATCGCGCTCACGGGCAGGCGGGCGGGGGCCGTCGCGCTCGTTAGCTTCTTCATCGTGCGCTCGGAACTCAACGTGGCGAACATCAACCTGCTGCTCACAGTGGCGATGGTGGCTGGGTTTCGCTGGCCCGCCCTCTGGTCGGCGGTGCTGCTGACGAAGGTCACGCCCGGTGTTGGCCTGCTCTGGTTCGCCCTGCGCCGGGAGTGGGGAGCCCTGGCCGTCGCCCTCGGTGCAACAGTGGCGATCGCCGCGCTGTCCTGGGCCTCGGCCCCAGCGCTCTGGACGCAGTGGATCGGGGTGTTAGTGAGCAACGGCGGACAGCCCGGGATCCTGCCGCTGCGCCTGTGCCTGGCCGCTGCGCTCATCCTGTGGGCTGCGCCACGCGGCCAGCGCTGGGCAGTCCCGGTCGCGGCCACGCTCGGGATGCCGGACATGTTCGGCCTGGCCGCGTTGGCGATGCTGGTTGGCGTGGTTCCGCTCGCGCGTTCGCGTCACGTTCCACAGGTGAGACGCTCAGCCGGCGGCGATGAGGCGAACTGGGAGGCGCCGGCACACGATCCGAACCTTCACCCATAAAGGCTCGGCTCTACTCCATTCGCCCCGGTCGCAACAGGCGCCCGATCTTGCCGCCGGCACACTCGATCGGACAGGCGCCCAGCGCGTGGCCTGGAGTCGCCGCTCGCTGTTTTCTCGATGGTTGCCGGGGGACGCGCGAGGTTCCCCCGCGCCGTTGTGAAGGGGCCAGCAATCAGCCTGTAGAAGGAACCTCGCCTGCTCGAGCCGCTCACGGGCAGGGCCGTACCAGCGGTCCAAGGCCGGCTCGGGGATCCGACCGTCGGCGTCGATCAGGGCGACCGTCCGCATGGCTGCGACCACCGCGGGATCAGGGTCGAGCCCGAGCAGCAGCGGCCACGCCTCGTCGATAGTGCGCCGCTCCCCCGACCGCCATGAAGCGCCCCAGAGCCAGATGGGGGCGGTGAACGCCACCGGGAAGAGGCTCCGAGGACGCAGGCGCCGCCATTTGGGGTCGTCGGGGATGTCCGTGGCCCGATGACGTCGAACGTGCGGCCGCGTGGCGCCGGTGGCGTCGGCACGAACTCGACGGGGCCGGCGTGCTTGGCTGATTAGTAGAGCCCGGCGTGGGGTGCCGTCGAGAGCGCGATCGACTGGTGCGGAATGCCGTTGACGTTGATGCTCTCCCAGGTCGCTGAGCGGATGACGCTGATGCGGTAGTAGGGCGACCAGATGTCGCCGTGCAGCTGCGCGATCGAGAGCCTGGCCACGGCCACCATCGCGATGGCGCTGAGGCCGGCCATGGCCACCGGCAGAGCGCGGCGCGGGAGGCCCTTCCCCAGCCCGAGGAGCGCGAGCCCGACGGCCAGCACGGCGAACCAGATCGGCGGTGGCGTTTGCAGCGCCGAGAGGATCGTGAAGGCGGCGATCCCAGCCAGCGAGCCCAAGATGTCGAAGGTGTAGGCACGCAGGGGCGGCATCGAGACGAGCAGGCCACCGAGCGGCGTCGCCAGGGACGCCATGACGACCGTCACCAGAGCTACCACGAGCGGCAGGACGACGATGGCATCGCTC
>JBKQRF010000259.1:0-3970 GCA_052144055.1 Candidatus Limnocylindrales bacterium | reverse complement strand
GCGCCTGGGAGACCGTCTACAACCACGTGCGCCCCCACCAGGCTCTGGGTTACCTCACCCCGGCCGAGTACCTGGCTTCCCTGGGGATCCGGGTGTAACGGAGGTACCGAACGAGTACATTGTCTTGACAAATAGAACGTCTGTTCTATCATGGATCGGGCGATGAACCGCCTGATCGACCCCACAGACCCTCCCACTGTTCGCTCCCGGTGGCCGCTCGAACCGCTGAGCACCGCCCTCGCGCAGCTCGAGACGCGTTGGGGAAGTACCGCGATCCGGCTCGGAAACGGTGACGCCGCCGCTGCCGGACCCGCTTCGTTCCTCGTCGAGGGTGCGCTGGCGCCGCTGCCTCATCTCACCCTGCCGCCCTCCGGTCCGCTGGTCCCGATTGACGATCGCATCGTCCCCACCGGCTTCCCCGCCCTCGACGCGATCCTGGGACCGGGTGGACTCGTCCGGGAGGCGCAGGTGACGCTTAGGGGGGATGAGTCGTGCGGCAAGACCACGCTCGCCCTGCGGCTCGTCGCCGAGGCACAGGCACGCGGCTCGATCGCGGCGTGGCTCGATCTCGGCAGGACGTTCGATCCCGTGGAGGCTGCAGCGCGCGGCGTCGACTTGGCCTGGCTCCTGGTGTTGCGTACCCCCGACACGACCGAGGGTCTCAGGCTGGCCGGCGCCCTGCTCGGCGGGCGCACCGTCGAGGTCCTCGTGGCCGACCTGCCCGAACGGATGCCGGTGGACCGGGAGTCGCTCCTCCGCCGGCTGGCCGCCCGAGCCAGGCAAGTCGGCGCCCGGCTCGTGACGCTCGAGCCGGCGGGCCTCGCCTCGCCCCTGCAGGGCGCGCTCGCCGAATCTGCCGGGATCGGGCTGGACCTGCAGCGCCTGGCATGGATCCGCGCCGGCCGGGATGTGGTCGGGCAGCGGACGGAGGTCATGGTGGAGAAGAACCGGTTCGGGCCACCGGGGCGCCGGGTTGAACTGGAGATCCGGTACGTCGACGAGGGTGACCGGGAGCGTGGGGTCGAACGGCTCCTCGATATCCCATCACCGCCGCCGAGGTCGGCATCTCCGCCCGCACCGTTGATCGCCCACTTGTCGGAGACCACCATCGCCGTTTCGACCCATGCGACTCCTCTACCTCGGCTGGCCTCATCTGCCCCTCCGACTCGAGCGAGCGGTGCACCCGTTTTCCGAGCTGGCCGTTTTGGGCGGCCACCCCTGGGATCCGGGCCGGGTGCTCGACTGCAGCCCCGCGGCACGTCGGCACGGGGTGCGTCGGGGGATGACGCTCGCGGCGGCTCACGCGCTCGCTCCTGACGCCGCGTTCCTCGCTCCAGACCTGGACCGTTATCGCGCAGCCGCCGAGGCAGCGCTCGACGCGCTTGCCGCATTCGCGCCGTACGTCGAGGGCGAGACGGATCCGGCGAAGGACGGGTTCGGGGACGCGTACCTCGCGATCGACGGACTCGAGCGGTTGTGGGGCACAGAGCCCGCCCTGCTCGCCCGTGTCGCCACCGCGGTCGCGCCCCACGCCCCCGGGCCACTCCGCGCGGGGATCGCCGGCTCCCGCTTCGGATCCTTTGTTGCGGCCGTCATCGCGCGCGACCGGTTGCCCGGGACGGATGTGACGTGGCTCGCCGTGGCCGCCGGTGGCCCCGAGTCGGAGGCCGCGTTCCTGGCGCCACTTCCCGTGACGCTCCTGCCCGCCTCTTCCGAGTCGCAGGAGCGACTGCGCGCGCTTGGGGTGCGCCGGATCGGCGAGTTCGCGGCGCTCCCGCGTGCCGCGGTGATGGCGAGGTTCGGCGCCGAGGGAGACTTCCTGCACGATCTCGCGAGCGGGTGCGATGAACGGAAGATTGTGCCGCGCCGACCGGCGGAGCGGTTGCGGGCCGAGGCGGAACTGGATCCGCCCGTCGACTCGCTCGAATCCGTCCGTTTCGTGCTGCACCGACTCGCGGACGCTCTGTGCGGGCAGCTGGCAGCGCGGGGCGCGGGGGCGACGCTTGCCCGGCTCGAATGTCACGAGGTGGTCATTGCTCGGGCGGCACGTGCCGCTCCCGAGGCGCACTGCGGCGCGGAACGCGACGAGCGGCAGGGCGTCCTGCTCGTGGAGCAGCCGCTTCCCGGGCCGATCGCGAAGGCCGAGGCCGTCGAGCGTCTCCTCCTCGCACGTCTCGAGACCACCCTGCCCCAGCGACCTATCGAGCGGATTGCCCTCGAGTTGGACCGCGTGCTCCCTGCCGCCGGCCGCCAGCTCGGGCTGTTCGTGCCACAGGTGACCCGTGCTGCACGGCTCGAGTGGCAGCTGGCAGATCTCGCAATCCGGTTCGGCAAAGGGCGCGTGCTGCAGGCGGCGCTTCGTGACCCGGAGGCCCGCCTGCCCGAGGATCGCGCCGGGTGGTCCGAGGCCGCACAACGGGCGGAGTGGCGGGAGGAGAAGCAGGCGACGCGGCGGCAGGAGTCGTGGGGGGGGACGCGGCTGCCGGGACCGGGCCGGGCCGGGAGGGAGCCGTGACCCGCCTGCATGAGGAGCACCCCACGATCGCCGTGGAGCTCGACGCCGACGGTCGTCCGGTCGCTTTTGCCTGGAACGGGCGTCTCGAGCGGATCGCGGTCTGCAACCGCTGGCGAGTCGAGGAATCCTGGTGGCGGCGGCCGATTCGGCGCGACTACTACAAGGTGGTGGGACCGAGGCTCCTCGCGCTGGTCTACCGCGACGGCGTTGACGGGAGCTGGCACCTCGAGCGGCTGTACGACTGAGATGCCCTGACAACGGCCCGGATGCGACTCGACCCCGGCCACGGCCGGGGTCGAGATCGAGCGCCGCTTCCGAGCCGGGGAGGAGGAGTACCCGGACCGCCGCGGCCGCACCAGTGGGGAGATGGTGGTATGCAGATGACGAAGGCGATCGGGCCCGTGTGACGGCCGCCCGGAAATTTCGTGGAGCGTTCGCGTCTGTGCACGCATCCAGGTACACGTGAATTGCGAGCAACAGTCGCGCTTGCTAGGCCCGGAAGCCGGCGCGCCAGCCGGGCTCGACGAACGACCGGCTGTGAAGCTGGCAGCGTGGCGGTCGCCGCCAGCGGCGCCAGCCGCTGGCGGGTCATGGATGGGCGGGCGGTAGGGCGGCAGCCACGAACACCGCGAGCAGGGCGACGAGCAGGAGAACGAAGATCGCGATGCCGACAAGATCGCGCGTGGTCGGTCGCATCCGCGGAGCATACCGCGAGAAGGCCACGCCGAACCGCAACCGTCGCCGGTCCCCAGAACGGGGTCGACGGTCGCGGCCTGCCGGAACAGGTGCCCGCTGTCAAGGATCGGCCAGCCTCCGGTGCGCGTCGATCGTGCCGCCTAGAATGGCGCGAGCGTCCACCAGGGCAGTGGGTTGCGCGGCTTCTTCGCCCGCTTGGCGTGTCCGCCCGCTTGGCGTGCCCCGCGTTCCAGGTTCACTACAAGGAGCGCCGCGTGACCGACTGCGCCATACGGACGGACGGCCTGACGCGCGACTTCGGGCCGCTGCACGCCGTCGATGGCGTGTCGCTCGAGGTGCCCGCCGGCGCGATCTTCGGGTTCCTGGGACCCAACGGCTCGGGCAAGACGACCACGATCCGCCTGCTGCTGGGCCTGCTCGAGCCGACGCGCGGGACGGCCACGGTCCTCGGCCTTGATTCGGTGGCCGAGCCTGACGCGATCCGGGAGCGGTGCGGCGCCCTACTTGAGCACTCGGGCCTGTACGAGCGCATGACCGCGCAGGACAACCTCGAGTTCTACGCGCGCGTGTGGCACCTGTCGCCGGCCGAGCGTCGCGGTAGGGTCCGTGAACTGCTGTCTGGCCTTGGATTGTGGGATCGCCGACACGAGATCGTGGGCGCCTGGAGCCGCGGCATGAAGCAGAAACTCGCCGTCGCGCGTGCACTCCTCCACCGTCCCGACCTCGTCTTCCTCGACGAGCCGACCGCCGGGCTCGACC
>JBKQRF010000258.1:0-9630 GCA_052144055.1 Candidatus Limnocylindrales bacterium | reverse complement strand
CCAGGCCGAGCTGAACCTCCGGCCTCGCAAGGTCCTCGGCTGGGACAGCCCGGCCGACCGACTGGCTACACTCCTCGGATCGATGTCCGTGTTGCGACGTTGACTGGGACCCGCCGCCGACCGAATGGCCGCCCCTCAGAAAGTGTGACAGCCCGGGTGGCCCGTCAGCGACCCCAAGGACTCCAGGACCGACGAGCCTGGCCGGGAGGGTCGAGAGGCCGCGCCGGCCCGCGCCGCCCCGTCTCGAAAGTGGAGCCCCCGAAGACCGGCTGATTCGTGCTCCATGCGGTGCCGCTCTCGAGGCGATCAGAAGGAGGTCTTTCCGGCGGGCGGCCCGCGGCACTCATCGGGAGCTGGCCATCGGAACTGGCCTCGCGGAAGGTATGCTCGCTCAATGCGAGACCCTAGAGCGCGGGTCCGTTCATGACACCGACCGAGTTCGCCGCCAAGTGGGACGCCAACACGCGCACCGAGCGTGCTGCCGCCCAGGAACACTTTATCGACCTGTGCCAGATGCTCGGCGTCCCCACCCCAAACACGGACCCCCACGGCACCGATTACGCTTTCGAGATAGGCGCGGAGAAGACGGGCGGCGGGGACGGCTGGGCCGACGTCTGGATGCGCGGACGCTTCGGCTGGGAATACAAGAAGAAGCACCGTGACCTAGCCGCCGCGTACGGGCAGCTCCTGAAGTACCGCGAGGCGCTAGACAACCCGCCACTGCTCGTGGTGTCGGACATGGCGCGGTTCGAAATCCACACTAACTTCACCAACACACCGAACCGCATCCACGCCTTCACCCTGACCGACCTGGCGGAGCGCCCTGCCGAGCCGCTCCGCCTGCTGCGGGCGCTCTTCGACCATCCGGACAGCCTGCGCCCGGACGTCGTGCGTGCTCTCGTCACCGAGCGGGCAGCCGCCAAGTTCGCCAACCTGGCGCAGAGCCTCCGGGCGCCGGACCGCGGCGTCGAGGGGCCGGCCGTGGCGCATTTCCTCGACCGGGTCCTGTTCTGTCTCTTCGCGGAGGACGCTGGGCTCCTGCCGCGTGGGCTCATGAAGCGCCTGGTGGAGAACCTCTACACGAACCCCGCCGGGTTCAACTCGGGGCTGGCGCGCCTGTTCGCGGTGATGGCACACGAAGGCGGGACCTTCGGGGCCGACTGGATCGAGTGGTTCGACGGGGGCCTCTTCGACGACGCGCCCTCGATCGACCTGCGAGCCGACGAGATCCGGGCCATCCGCGATGCGGCCGACCTCGACTGGGCGGACGTGGAGCCGGCCATCTTCGGCACGCTCTTCGAACGGGGACTCGACCCGGACAAGCGTTCCCAGCTCGGCGCGCACTACACGGACCGCGCGTCGATCGAACGGCTGGTGGACGCGGCCGTCATGGTCCCGCTGCGGCGCGACGTGGCCGAGACACGGACCACGGTGGAGGACCTGCTTGGCGCGGGAAAGCCGCCCGATCCCGCGGCGCTGGAGGAGGCCCGGCGGCAGGCCCGGGCGCTCCTTGAACGGCTGCGTGCGGTGACCGTGCTCGACCCGGCGTGCGGCTCCGGCAACTTCCTGTACCTGGCGCTCCGCATGCTCAAAGACCTGGAACAGGAAGTCATCGACTGGGCGGCCGAGCGCCTCGGGCTGGCGCGCGAGGAGACTGGCATCGGGCCGCGCTCGCTGCGGGGCATCGAGGTGAACCCGTACGCGGCGGAGCTGGTGCGGCTGGTGATCTGGATCGGTGAAATCCAGTGGCTGCGCGACCACGGCCACCCCATGCCGCACAACCCCGTCCTGCCGCCGCTCGACGTGATCGAGAACCGGGATGCGATCCTCGACCTGTCCGACCCGTCGCACGCGGCGGAGCCGGACTGGCCGGACGCCAGCTTCATCGTTGGCAACCCACCGTTCCTTGGCGGGAAGCTGATGCGGAGCTACTTGGGCGACGCTTACGTCGAGTCGCTGTTCGAGATATACGACGGCCGCGTCCGCGCAGAGGCCGACCTCGTCACCTACTGGTTCGAGAAGGCGCGTGAGATGATCGCGGCCGGTCGCGTGCGCCGCGCGGGATTGCTGGCGACGCAGGGCATCCGCGGTGGGGCGAGCCGCCGGGTGCTCGATCGGATATGCGAGAGTGGGTCCATCTTCATGGCGCGCTCGGACGATCCGTGGGTCCTCGACGGCGCCGTCGTGCATGTCTCGTTCATCGCCTTCGACGACGGGAGCGAGCAGGAGAGGACGCTCGACGGGAAGCCCGTGGCGGCGATCAATGCAAACCTCACCGCGGACGTGGACCTGACGCGGGCGCGGCGCCTGCGCGAGAACCTGGGCATCGCGTTCATGGGCGACACGAAGGGCGGCCCATTCGACGTGTCGGGGGCGACCGCGCGCGACTGGCTGCGCAGCCCGAACCCGGACGGCCGGGATAACCGCGACGTCGTGCGGCCATGGGTGAACGGGCTGGACATCACCCGGCGGCGTCGGGACATGTGGATCGTGGATTTTGGGACCAGCATGGTGCGCGAGGAGGCGGCGCTCTACGAGGCGCCATTCGAGTACGTGCGGCGGGAGGTCGAGCCGAGACGCGCGGCTTCCCGTAGCACGATCGGGGAGTGGTGGTTGCATGAGCGGCCGCGCGTTGACATGCGCGCCGCGTTGACCGGACTGGCGCGGTTCCTCGCCACCGCTCGGGTTGCCAAGCACCGACTGTTCGTGTGGGTCGCGGAAGGTACGTTGGTCGACAGCGCAACGATTGCGATCGCACGCGACGATGACTACACGTTCGGTGTCCTCCAGTCGCGCGTGCATACGACCTGGGCAGGCCGGATGGGGACGCAGCTCGAGTCACGCCCTCGCTACACCCCCACCACCTGCTTCGAGACATTCCCCTTCCCGCGCCCCAGCCACGAGCAGAGAGCCGCCATCGCCTCAGCTGGCGCCAACCTTGACCGTCTGCGCCAGGGCTGGCTCAACCCAGCGGATCGGCCCTACGACCTGACCGATCGGGAGCTGGCCCGGCGCACCCTCACCAACCTCTACAACCAGCGCCCGACGTGGCTGGTCGACGCCCACACGCACCTGGACACGGCCGTGCTCGACGCCTACTGCTGGCCCCACGACATCCCCGACGAGGAGCTACTTGGGGCCCTACTCGACCTCAACCTAGAGCGAGCTAACGAGGGCAGCCTCGACGGCGGTTGAGCCGTCGTTCCTGATCCAGGGTGAAGTTGTCGGGTTCCGGAGTCCGCCGCCCGTCCGAGCTGCCGGAGTTGCTCGTCAGCTGGCGGCGGCACCAGCCTCCCGCCGCTCGGCGCAGGGCACATCGAACCGCGAGATCCATCCCAAGCGGGGCGCCGTGTGCGAGCAGCAGTAGACTTTGGGGACTACTTTCTCTTGACTCACGCGCCGCCAACCAAGGGCATCGTGCCCTGCGGATGTCGAGCGGCAGCTTGGGGCGCGACGTGATCGTCGAACGCATCGAAGTGAGCAACTTCCGGACTCTAGCGGCAGCGTCGCTGGATCTTGGGGGCCTCACGTATCTCGTCGGTCGCAATGGAGCGGGCAAGTCTACATTCCTGACCGCGCTTGCGGTCTTCTTCAAGCAGATCCCGATCGGCGGGCCCGACGATTTCACGGGACGCAACGCGGCAGGTGCGATCGAGATATCCCTCACCTTCGGTGGGTTGGGCCCGTTAGCGGTCGCGGAGTTCCGGAGATACGTGAGGGATGATCAGCTCCGGGTTACCAAACGAATCGAGTTCGAGGACGGCAAGCTAACCGAGTCGTATCACGGCCTCTGCCACGCTTTCCCCGGGTTCCGCGCGGTTCGAGACGCCACCGGGCAAGCTCGCCGGACCGCGTACAACGAGATCCGTGAAGAGCTCGCCCTCCCGCGCGTGCAGACCGCCGCGGAGGTCGAGCCCCACCTGCAAGCGTGGGAAGACTCGAACGAAGGTCGCCTCGAATGGATCGATGACGGCGGACAGTTCTTCGGCTACTCGAACGTAGGTACGGGCAAGCTGACGAAGTACATCGATTTCGTCTTGGTGCCGGCTGTTCGAGATGCCTCGGACGACGCTGGAGAAGGCCGAGACAGTGCCCTCCGACGACTCGTGGACATCGTCGTGCGTCGGAGCGCTGATCTGTCTACGCCAATGTCGCAGCTGCGACGAACAGTGTCGGACGAGTACGCCCGCTTATTGGATGACCCGCAGCTGTCGCTGGCTCCTCTATCGAACCGGATCACCAGCGCCATCGCCCGTTTCGCTCCGGGCGCGTCCGTCGTCGTCAGGTGGGACGATCCCGGTGAGCCTCGTCTCGCGGACCCCGCAGCCTCCGCCAGGATCGTCGACGACGGCTTTGAGGGCTCCATCAACACAAAGGGCCATGGCCTCCAGCGGGCTTACATCATGGCCAGCCTCCAGGCTCTCGCCGAGGTGGAGATGAACCAGTCGGAGACTGCCGGCGGCGAGAATATCCCGGAGTGCGGTCTCCTGTTGGCCGTGGAGGAACCGGAGCTGTACCAGCACCCCGCTCAGGCCAGGCAGATCGCGCGGACGTTTGCCAATCTTGTGACGACACCTGGCGGGCGCGTACAAGTCGTTGCTTGCACCCACTCCCCACTCTTCTTGGACGTGCGCTCCTTCGACAACATCCGTGTTGTACGCAAACAACGTGACGGGGGAGGGCCCCCGAGGACAAGCGTGAGTCGTGCCACGCTTGACTCCGTCGCCGCCCGTCTGGGCGCGGCATTTGCTGATGGCAGGCGGTTCACGGGGGCGGGTTTGCGGCCGGGATTAGTGAGTTTGCTAAACCCCTATGTCTCCGAAGCGTTCTTCGCCGATTTCGTGGTTCTGGTCGAGGGGGAAGAGGACAAGGCTCTCCTTGATGGCGCATTGGCCCTGAGCGGCGCGTCAGAGAGGCTTCGCCAGTGGGCGCTGTGCGTGGTACCCGTCGGCGGAAAGAAGAAGCTAGACAAGATGCAGGCCATCCTTACGGAGCTGTCGATTCCCCACTACACGACTTTCGACCGTGACGACGAACGCCGAGAACCCGCTGGTGAAGTCGAGAGGTGGAACCGTGTTCTTCAGCGCCTCGCCGGCATTGACGATCCGGACCCCATGCCAGCGACGTACGCCGGACCAAGGACAGCGGTATTCGCGCCGAAGATTGGGGAAGTTGTGCGCACTGAGCTCGGCGATGAACTCTGGCGTCGGCTGACGGAAGAGGTGTGCGGAGAATTCGGCCTTCCGGTACGGGAGGGGGAGACGAAGAACCCCGAGATTGTGGGGGCGATGCTCGCCCGAGCCGCCCGTGAGGGCCGCGAGTCCCCGTCGCTGACGCGGTGGGCGCAGGCTGTCAGCGATGCCGTCGACGCGGCGTTTCCATAGATAGAGTGACGCGCCGAACCAGCGCATTGAGGAGAAGCCGGAGCGCCGGAACAGCGCCCATGGCTGGCCTGGATCACAGGGACGTCGCACAAAGCTCCGAGTCGCCGAGGCGAGCATCGGACGGACAGGAGACAGAAATGGATCAGCAACTCGCCGGTGCCATACGGGAGCGACGCATGATCGAGTTCGACTACGGAGGTCACCACCGGGTAGCAGAGCCACACGTGTATGGACGTAACGGCGCTGTCGAGGAGCTCCTGGTCTACCAGGTGGCGGGAGGGAGCTCGTCCGGCGGACTCCCCCAGTGGAGACGGGTCGAAGTCGGCCGGATGACCGGAATGAGCATCCTGGAAGACACCTTCCCCGGACCCAGGCCAAATCCGTCGGGGCAACACAGCAGCTGGGATGAGATCTACGAGATAGTCAGGTGATCTTCGTCCCCGTCGTCGGCGGCGCGGAGCCTGGCGGCTGGGCGAGTGGTAGGCCCGGGCCTCCTTTTGGGACTGCCCGCAGGTACTCGCCAACACCTCCACCACCTCGTGATGCGCCGCCGTTCAGCATCACGCGCAGCGGTGACTGCCCCGAACGCGCGTGCAGCATGACCGTACCGAAGTCACCGTTCAGGGTCACTACCGGTGGCCCCAAAGGCCCCGTCGGGCCTGCTACCCTTGGGATCTGCTCCACTCACCCCGGCTCCGCCACCGTGGGCGGCGTGATGTGTCCGTCGGTGAGGCTCATCCCAGGGTTGGTCGCGCCGTGACAGGTTCCGCGCTCTCCGGGACGGTTTACGATGCCGTCGAGGCGAAGCTGAACGCCGCCGACGCCCCGCACGCCGCACTCGACCTCTGGACCGAGATCGAGCGGCAGTTTCGGGACGGTGGACCGGACGCCGTCAAGAGTCTGCTTGACCGGAAAGCACGCGCCCTCTCCAATGCGGCGGCGAGAGACCTCAGAGCGACGCGTGCCGTGGCGACAGCGATCGGGCCCGCGCGACGAAAGACCGCTTCACCGAAGGCACCGGCGCGGCGGCCCGACCCGGGTCGGTCGCGGTGACGATCAAGTTTGCCCTGAGACGACTGACTGCCGAGGGCTTCCGCGGCATTGGTGAACAGCTCGATCTCGCCCTCGACCCGCGCGCCACGCTCTTTCTCGCCCCGAACGGCAGCGGTAAGACGAGCATTCTCGGGTCGATCGAATGGGCGTTGTTCGGGGAGCTACACGACCAGCTGCGCGAGAACGCGACCAACGACGAACTGGTCAACATCCATCACCATCCGCGAGAAGCGCGAGTGACGCTTGAGCTCGTCAGAGGCGACGACACGTTGGAGGTGGAGCGCACGAAGCAAATCGGGAAGCGTGCCACTGCGCTGTCTGTGACCTTCTCGGATGTCAGACGTTTCCAAGATAGCGACGCGGAGCAGTTCCTCTTCCAACACCTCGGCCTGACCTTCGAGGACTTCTATCGCGCCGTCTACCTGCACCAGGAGAGCATCCGCGGTCTGCTGGTCGACGAGCCCCGCGTGCGGAACGAGTCGCTCGACAGGTTGTTCGGCGTGGACAAGCTGCGCGACATCCTGCGGGTCATGTCCCCCAAAGCGGTCCGCGACGAGATCAAGGTGATCGAGGCGGCCAAGGACCGCGCGACGGCGAAGCTGCAGGGATCGATCGACGCCGTCACCGATCGCTACAGCCGAGCACTCACGGATGCGCAGAGAGACGGGCTCCATGAAGACGAACTCAACCTCGCGGCGGGAGCAGGGATGCTCGATGAGATCGCTGCGAGGTTGGCGGAGGCCGCCGCCCTTGTCGGGTACACCGAGAGCGTCACTCTCGAAACGCCGGAGAGCTGGTCCGACCTAGATCGGCTCGCCCGACGCGCCCGCGAGTTGGTCAAGTCGATCCGCCAGCGCGGGATAGAACTCCAGCTATCGACGGGCCCGGCTAGTGAGGCAGCGGCTGCCGTGCAGGCCAGGACCGCGTTGGAGGCTGGCGCCCACGCGCTCGCGACCGCTCGCGAGGCTCTCGACGAGCAGCTCCGAGCCCACGGCACGGAGGAGCAGATCGAGCAACGCCTCGCAGAGGCACGGCAGGCTTTCACGGACCTCGATGCACAGAGCCAGCGGCTCGAGGCGCATCAGCGGGTGGTGGCTGAGACGCTGCGCTTTCTCCGTACCGCACCCGAATCGAATGCATGCCCCGTCTGTGGACAGCCCATCGAGAGCCACGATCTCATCGTCCGACTGCAAGAGGGTCTTGAGGAAGAGGTCCGACGGCAGATCGATGCGCTCCACGACGAGCAGGGGCGCGTCCGAACCCAAACGCGGTTGCTAGAAGCAGCCCTGGCCGACGTTCAGCGCGCGCAAACCACCGTGGAACGAGCCCAGCCGCAGCTTGACGACGCCCGGTCGGCGGCCTTGCGGGCGATCGGTCGCCAAATTGAGCCCGACGAGATCGATGCGGCCCTCGTCGCCAGGATTCGAGAACTCGAAACGGCTGCGGCGAAGACCGCCGAGGCGAGGGGGAAAGCCGAAGCGGTGCTCTCCCGCGTCGAGACCGACATCGATCGTGTCCGGGTCGTGTATCGCTGTCTGCAGGCCGAGGACGAACGGAACCAGGCCATGAAGCGCCTGGGAAGCTTGGACTCCGATCAGTCGCAGGCCGACGCCCAGATGGCGGCACTCCAAGATCTCGAAGAGTGGATCGAGACGATCGCGCGTGCCGTTCAGGCGGTGGCCGGGGAGCGAGCCCGCGTTGCGCTTGACGGCGCGCACGATCGGATCAGCGCCTATTACAGCGATCTCTGCCATCACCCCTACTTCGATCGGCTACGGATCGGGGTCGAGGAGCAGCGGGTGATGGGAACGGACCGCAACAACTACGTCATCCGCGCCTACGCGTCGAGCGACGGACAGACGACGCTCGCCAGTTCCCGGCTGTCGACCGCGCAGATGAACTGCGCGGCTCTCAGCGTCTACCTCGCCCTGGCGTCGGGCCTCGAGCACAACCTCGGTTTCGTCCTCCTGGACGATCCGAGCCAGAGTCTCGACGTCGAACACAAACGTGCGCTGGCGAGGTTGCTCTCGCAGACCAGCGGGGACTTGCAGCTGCTCATCGCGACGCAGGATGAGGAGTTCGGGGAGATGCTGTGCCGACAGTGGCCGGGAGATGCGGCCACCGCGTACAACCTCGCGTGGTCGGCACGCAGCGGCACCACGGCCATCCGGAATGGATGAAGGAGCCGAGACCCAGCGAGCGCTCGTCAATCGGGTGATCGGTCAGCTCGACACGCTCTGTGATGCCGTCACCGCACAGGAGTTTGGGCGCACTGTCCAGAGGCTTCTCGCGTTCTCGTTTGAGGCCCTGGGATGCAGCGTGACCGAGAACGCCGTCGGCGTCCCAGACTTGCAGGTCGAGTCAACCGCCGATGGCGCGTGCCTCGCTATCGAGGTCAAGACCGGAGACCCGATTACGATCAGCAGGCGGGACCTGGATGGGGTACAGGGACATGGACAGCGCGGGGTCTTGGCCGTCCTCGTGTTTCCCGACAGTCATCCGCGCTGGTGCCTCGTCGACGCGACGACTTTGTCGCCCGGACGCATCGAGGTGCGCCGGCTGGCCCGCGCACAGCAAGTCGACATAGGTTTGGAGGTCCAAGCGGCGTTCTTGTCGGTTGTCGACGCTGTTCCCACGGAGGCGCTTCTCGACCGGCAAGCTCTCGGGGATTGGGCTGAAGTTCAGCGCCGACAAGGTTGGCGGTCGCGGACACCCTGGGCAGCTGACGGGGTGAGCTCTAACACCGTCCGCGCAAGGTGTGCGGTCCCGCGGCCATCGCGACGCCGGCAATAGCTCTTCGTTCCCGGCACGGGCCGGTCACTCCTCGATGAACGCGCCCGTGAGCATGGCCAGAAGCGGCGGCACGTTTCGGAACGCCGTCCATTGAACCGGAGCAACAGTTCATGCTGCAAGCTGCCCTCGGGCCGTTGGTCCCGCATATCTCGACAATACGACGGCGGCTAACGTCGTGGACGGGAGCGATCAGAAGGGGGGACGCGTCTCGGATGCACTTGCACAATGGCGCACGTTCGTATCCTCTCCCGTGACAGCTAGCTCTGGTTCCCACTCAGGTTGGTGACGGGCTGAGGGCCCCTATCGTTCGGCTGTTGGTGTTGCAGCCACAGTCGAAGAAGGGACCCTCATGTCGCATGCTAATGCCCGGCTGACGCCGCACGGTCGGGCGCTTCTGGCC
>JBKQRF010000257.1:0-30203 GCA_052144055.1 Candidatus Limnocylindrales bacterium | reverse complement strand
GCAGACAGCGGTTCACCCGCATGGTAAACGGGCCTAGGGCGTGAGGGCGCCGTCCGTTCACAGCGGACCGGGGCGCGGACTGAGCTACGGCGGCTCTGGGCGAGCTACCCCGGTTCGCCGCCGACCGGGCGACTCGGTTCCATGGGTAACGCAGCCGGTCAGGGAGTGACCGCCAGCGAAGCCTTGACTGTTTCTTGTTTGCATCACGCTACGATGGCCAGCGATGCATCCCGCCGGCCGACCCCCGCGAGCCCGCATCCTCGTAGTCGAGGACGAGGCACGCCTGCGGGCGCTGCTGCGCCTGTACCTCGAGCGGGCCGGCTACGAGGTCCGCGAGGCTGAGGATGGACGAGCAGCGCTCGACGCCTTCGACGAGGATTCAGCCGACCTGCTCGTCGTGGACCTCATGCTGCCGAAGCTCCAGGGCGAGGCGCTGATCACGGCGATCCGGGAGGACTCGCAAGTCCCAATCCTGATCACCTCGGCCAAGCGCAGCGACGTCGAACGGATCGCCGGCCTACGCCTGGGCGCCGACGACTACCTGCCCAAGCCGTTCAACGTGCACGAGTTGGTCGAGCGGGTGAACGCCATCCTGCGCCGCACGGGCACCGGAGCTGGGAACGGAGCAGCGGGCGTCCCAGCGCACGGCGGGCCCGGCGTCCGAATGGCGGGCGGCGCCGGTTCCGGGCGCGACGCACAGCCGCGCCTCTCGTTCGCCGGCGGCCGCCTTGTCTTCGAGCCGCCGACCCGAGCGTACGCCTGCGGCGAGCAGTCCGGCCGTCTGACCCCCACGGAGGCACGTCTGCTGCTCGCGCTTGTCCGCGCTGGCGGATCGCCGCTCGACCGCGACCAGCTCCTCCAGGCAGCGGCGGGCCCGCGCGCGGAAACCTCCCGCAACGTCGATGTGCACGTTGGGAACCTGCGTCGGAAGCTCGAGGACGACCCGGCCAAGCCGTGGGCGATTGAGACGATCCCAGACGTCGGATACCGGTGGGTCGCGCCTGTCGACGCGCCAGGTGAGGCGGATCAGTCGGCCGTCGATCCCGTCCGGCCCAACCACACGAAACCCTGATTGTGGACCGCCTCGGCGTCCGGCTCGCGCTCGCGATCGGCGGCGCCGTCGCCGTCGTGATCGTCCTGACCGGGATCCTCGTCAACGTCGTCGTTGGATCCCGGTTCTCCCAGTACCTGTCACAGGAGGAGACCAGCCGGCGCGACCAGGCCGCGGCCATCCTAGCCGACGAGTACCGCCTGAACGGCGCGCTCGTGCTCACGGGGCTCGAGGTGCGCCAGCTGGTGACCGCGGCGGGCGGGCCGATCGCCATCTACGGCTCGTCGGGGGACCTCCTCGCACGGTCGGCCGGGTTCGGCGCGGCGCAGGCAGGGCCAGTCGACAGCTCGCCGATCGTGGTCGGCGGGCAGACGGTCGGCCGGCTCGACGTTCAAAGTCGCGGCCTTGCGGTTGCCGCGGTTCGGACCGCATCGCTGGCCTTTCGTCGCGGGATCGACCAGACGCTGCTCATCGCGGGCCTGGTGGCGGTGATCGTCAGCGTCGCCGTCGCGCTGGTGATGGGGCTGCGCATGACGCGGCCGCTCTCCTCGCTGGCAGCCGCGGCGCACCGACTGGGTGGCGGCGACCTCGCCACGCGCGTGCCAGTGCCCACGGACCGCGAGGGCCACGAACTCGCGCTTGCGTTCAACTCGATGGCCCAGAGCCTACAGCGCTCCGAGCAGCTGCGGCGGCGGGCCGCCAGCGATCTGGCACACGAGATCGCGACGCCGGTCACGGTGCTGACCACGCAGCTCGACGCGCTGGCTGACGGCGTCGTTCCGGCGACGCCCGAACAACTGGCGGCGACGCGCGAGACCGCGGGGGAGGTCTCGAGGCTCGTGGGCGACCTACACGACCTTGCGGCGGCGGAGGGGGCGGCACTGTTGCGATCGCCCGAGCGCGTGGAACTGCTGGCGCTGGCGACCGACTGCGCGGCCGCTGTGCAGGCACTCTACGGGCAGGAAGGCGTGGCGCTGCTGGGCCCGGGCGCAGTCGATGCAAGCGTGGTGGCGCACGTGGATCCTCGACAAGTGGAGCGCTCGCTACAGAACCTGCTCACCAACGCCGCGGTGTACACGCCCAAAGGCGGCACGGTCCGGCTGACCGTCGCGAGGGAGGGCCCGGTTGTACGGATCCGCGTGTCGGACACGGGACCTGGGATCCCGCCCGACCAGCAAGCCCGCGTCTTCGAGCGCTTCTACCGTGCGGACCCCGCGCGCGCCCGCCGGCCAGGCCAGCCCGGGGGAACCGGGATCGGGCTCACGGTGGCGCGCGAGCTGGCCCGTGCCAACGGGGGCGACGTGCGGATCGAGTCCTCGACGCCGCAGGGCACGACCTTCGTGATCGAGCTGCCGCTGGGTTAACGCGGGCGCTACTCGGCCTCGACGACGATGGGGCCGGCGTTGCGCGGCGCGACCGGGCGGACCCTGCCGGCCAGTGCCTGGTCCGCCGCCACGCGCGCCATCGCCTCCCCCGCTGCCTCCAGCGTCACCTCGTCGTCGGCAAAGGCGATGACACTCGACCCGGCGCCCGACAGGCACGCCCCAAGGGCACCGGCCTCACGGGCAGCGGCGAGCAGGGCCGGAAGCTCCGAGTAAACGGCCGCGCGGTACGGCTCGTGCAGTCGGTCCTCGGTCGCCTCGCGCAGGAGGGCGTACCGGCCGCTCGCGATGGCCGCCACGGCCAGCGCGGCGCGGCTCACGTTGAAGGCCGCGTCGCGGTGCAACACCTCGCGGGGAAGCGCGGCCCGCATGGCGACGGTCGAGAGATGCCGCTCGGGGATGAACAGCACGGCCCGCAGCCGGCCCGGCACGTCGAAGCGCACGACCTCCGGACGTCCGCCGCTGAGGGCCACCACCACGAACCCACCGAGCAGCGCCGCCGCTGCGTTGTCTGGGTGACCTTCGAGCTCACAGGCAAGCTCGAGCTGACGGCGCGCGTCCAGGCCGCCGCCCGTCAGCGCATCCGCCGCCACGAGACCCGCCACGGTGGCCGCCGCGGAGGACCCCAGGCCGCGCGCCAGCGGGATGTCGTTGCGCATCGCGATGCGCCAGCCGATGCCGGGCGGGACCTCGCCCAGCGCCCACCGGAGGCCAAGCTCCAGGGCCATGACGAAGCGGTTCTGCCGATCCCCCGCGAGCTGGCCTTCGCCTGCACCCGTGACAGATAGCTCGACCGAGGGAGCGTCAAGGACCTCGACGCTGACCCGATTAACCAAGTCGAGGGCCATCGCGAGGGTGTCGTATCCGGCACCGAGGTTGGCGGTGCTGGCGGGGACGTCGACGACCACGCGCCGACGGACGATGCCCCGGAAGGGTGGCGGCTCGGGGGCGGGATGGATCCGGCCGGTGTGCTCGTCGGCTGCCACGTCGACCGCACCGGTGGCGTCGCCGGCCGGGGCTTGCGCGGAGGGGAGCTCGTCGGCCTCTGCCGGGCTCATTGGCGGTGGCCACTCGGCCCCGGATGCCGGCGCAGTCGCAGGCGAGGCCTCCGTCGCGGGCACCTGCGTAGTCCCCCGCCGACGCCGCGTCACCACCCCAGCGCCCCCCTGACTCCCTCGAGCGTGGAGGGTGCGGTGACCCCAGGCAGCACGTTCCGCCGCGCCGTGTCCGGGTCCTTGAGGCCGTGCCCCGTTAGCACGCACACGATCGTACCGCCGGGGTCGATGGCGCCCTCCGCCGCCAGCTTGCGCACGCCCGCGACGGACGCCGCGCTCGCCGGCTCGCAGAAGACGCCCTCGTATCGCGCGAGGTCGCGGTAGGCGTCGAGGATCTCCTCGTCAGTGACGGCCTCGATCCGGCCGCCCGACTCGTCCCGGGCCCGCACCGCCTTGTGCCAACTGGCCGGGTTGCCGATGCGGATGGCCGTCGCCACCGTCTCGGGGTTCTCGATCGGATGGCCGACGACGAGCGGTGCCGCCCCGGCCGCCTGAAACCCGAGCATGACGGGCCGCGTCTCGACCAGCCCCGCGTCGCGGTACTCGCAAAACCCGGCCCAGTACGCGCTGATGTTGCCGGCGTTGCCGACCGGGATCGCGAGGTAGTCAGGCGCCCCGCCCAGGTCGTCGCAGACCTCGAACGCGGCGGTCTTCTGGCCCTCCAGTCGATACGGGTTGACCGAGTTCACGAGAGTCACCGGGTGGCCGGCCTGCGTGCCCGACGCCGCCAGCTCGCGCACCACGCGCAGCGCGTCGTCGAAATTGCCGTCCACCGCGACGATCCGCGCGCCGGCGATCTGCGCCTGGAGCAGCTTGCCGGCCGCGATCCGACCGGCCGGGAGCACCACGATCACCTCGAGACCCGCGCTCGCGCCGTACGCCGCCGCCGATGCCGAGGTGTTGCCGGTGGAGGCGCAGATGACCGCCCGGGCGCCCTCCTCGAGCGCCTTGGCCACGGCCACCACCATACCTCGATCCTTGAACGAGCCAGTCGGGTTCATGCCCTCGAACTTCAGGTACAGCTCGGGACAGCCGATGGCGCGGCCGAGGGTGCGGGCGTGGACGAGCGGCGTAAACCCCTCGCCAAGCGAGAGTGGCGGCGTGAGCGAGCTCACCGGCAGGAAGCCGGCATAGCGGTGGAGCAGGCGGGGCCGCGCACCCGTCGTCGCCTGCTGCTGTCGCAGGTGCCGCAGCACCTCGCTCATGCGCATCGCTCAGCGCATCTCCAGAACCGGGAAGAGCGTGATGTCTGAGTCGCTCGCCAATTGGCGCCTCGCGTCCTCGAGCAGCACCGGCCCCACCATCGAGGTACCGCCAGCGCCGTGAGCCAGCCAGCGGCGGCTGGCGTCCATCCCGTCGACCAGCCGGTCGGCCGGCAGGGCGACGGCCTCGGGCAAGCCGCTCCAAGTCGATCCTCGGCCGCGTGCGATGGCCAGGACGTCGCCGAGCACGGCGCTGCTCGTGGCCACGCCGCCCGCGCCGGGGCCAACAAACGCGACCATCCCCACAGGTGCGCCGTCGACCTCGATGCGGTTCTCCGACCCCTCGGTCCGGGCGAGCGGATCGGCCGCCGGCACGGCCGCCGGAAGCACCCAGGCGCCGATGTGGCCGTCGGGAGCCAGGGTCGCGGCGGCCACCAGCTTCACCACCAGGCCCTCGCGCCGTGCCGCCTCGAGCAGCGGGCCGTCGACGGCCGTGATCCCCGGCCCGGCGTCGCCAGAGAGCGCGGGAGGGGCGCGGCGGATCGCGGACACGTCCGGCCAGACACCGAAGGCGAGCCTGATGAGGATCGCGAGCTTATCGGCCGCGTCACGACCTTCAACGTCCGCGCTCGGGTCGGCTTCCAAGAACCCCAGCGACTTCGCCTGCGCGACCACGTCGTCGTAGGAGGCGCCGGCGCTCGTTATCGAGGTCAGGACGAAGTTAGTGGACCCGCTGACGATGCCGCGCACCGCGGTGATCCGGTTCGCGGCGAGGTCGCACGCCAAGGGCGAGAGCACGGGGATGCCGCCCCCGACCGCCGCTTCGAAGCGCAGCGCGACGTTGCGCGTGCGCGCCAGGTGTTCGAGCTCCGCACCCCGCCGCGCGAGCAGCGCCTTGTTCGCCGTCACCACGGAGTGGCCGGCATCGAGCGCCGCGGCCACGAGCCGGCCGGCACCGTCCACGCCGCCGATCAGCTCGACGATCACGTCGACATCGGGTCCGCCGATCAGACGCGCGCCGTCGTCGACGCATTCGACGCCGGCGAGGTCCAGCCCCTCGAGACGCGTTAGGTCACGGTCCGCCACGGCGACCAGGCTGACCAGACACCCGCCTGTCCCGGAGGCGAAGCGCCCGCCACGGGAGAGCAGCCCGCGAGCCACCTCCCGGCCCACGGTCCCGAGACCGAGGAGCGCGACGCGGAGCGGGCGCGCGGTGGCGCTGGGTCCGGTGGCCGTCGATGGCGCGGTCATCGTGGCGATTGTAGGGCCAGCGCGGGCGCGAAATGTGCGGCGCCCCGGAAACCGCGAGACCGCCGGCTGTCCGGCGGTCCCTCGGTGAACGTCTCGCGGCCGCATCCGGCCGCGCCTGCGCGCCCCGTGCTACCAGCGGCGGCCCGCCTCGAGAACCAGGGCTGAACTGCCGATCGCCACGAGCGCGAGCAGGATGCGGAACTTCGCCAGCTGGGCCTTGTGCTTCATGCCACCACCGCACCCCCGGCGATGAGGACCCGCCCGCGGCGGCTGACGCCGTCGCGGCGAGCACGAAGCGCGCCAGGATCGCCTTCGTGCTCTCCTTCGACTTCCGGCTCGGCCGGGCAGCGCCCATCGCTGCAGGCGCACGCTATCGGCCCGGCAAGTGCTCCGGCAATGGCTCACAGGTACCAGGCAAGGGGTGTCCAGATCAGAAGGAAGTACCAGGACCCCCGCCAGTCGGGGGCGACGGCGGCGGCGAAGGCAGGGGCAGTCGCATGGCCGCCACGATCACCAGGACGATCCCCAGCGCGATCAGGACGTCACCGACACTGAACACGTTGGCCAGCGGCACGCCAGCTGGGAGGGCGAAGACGTCCCCCAACGGGCCGAGGACGGGTGACGTGAGCTCCCGGCTGTTGGCATACCCGCCGCTACTCCCCAGGCCGGCCATCGCGAGCGCGGCTCGGCTGGCGGGCATCGTGCCCCCGTTGGCGACGATCGCGAGCAAGTTCAGACCCGCACCCAGGGCGACGACGGCCATGCCCCGAATGCGCAGGTTGACGAGGACGAAGACGAGCACGGCGCCCGTGGATGCCGCATAGAGCAGCGGACCGATGTCCCGCATGTCGCGGCTCATGGGCGCGCTGAACAGCACGACCTGCACCGCGAGGCCGGCGATCGCGACGCCGACCCACCGGAACGAGAGTCCGGCAAGGCCGTCGAGCCGGCCGCCCAGCAGCCGCCCGAGCAGCAGCCCTAGGACGATCGCGTACAGGATGAACATGGGTGCCGTAATACACCACCCGCGGGGTCCGAATCGGGACCCGGCGCGGTCCGGTACACTCCGGGCCGATGACAACCCGTCCCGAGCCCACGGCCGCCCCCGTCCGGGATCCCGCCGGCCTGCCCCGCAGTCGTGTCTTCAGCGGCGTCCAGCCCTCCGGGCTGCCCCACGTGGGGAATTATCTCGGCGCCTTCCGCTCGTACATCGCGATGCAGGAGCGGCACGATGCGATCTACTGCATCGTGGACTATCACGCCCTCACGAGCACCCACGACGGCGAGCTCATCCGCCGCAACACGCAGGAGATGGCGCTCGGGCTACTCGCCCTGGGGCTCGACCCAGAGCGCGCCGTCCTGTTCCGCCAGTCAGACCGGCCCGAACATACGGAACTGTGCTGGCTGCTCAGCACCGTGGTGCCCGTGACGTGGGTCGAGCGGACGCCCTCGTTCAAGGAGAAGCGCCGCACGCAGCCGGAGGACGTGAACCAGGGGCTGCTGACATACCCGGTGCTGCAGACCGCCGACATCGCGATCTATCACGCAAGGTACGTGCCGGTCGGTAAGGACCAGGCCGCCCACCTCGAGCTCGCGCGCGAGATCCTGCGGGCGTGGAACGCTCGCTATGGCGAGTACTTCGTGGAGCCCGAGGCCGTCTTCAGCGACTCGCCGGTCGTCCGGGGCACCGACGGGATCAACAAGATGTCGAAGTCACTCGGCAACGTCATCGACATCTTCGCCGAGCCTGAGGTGATCCACCGGCAGGTCATGAGTATGGTCACGGACACCGAGCGGATCCGCCGCACGGACCCCGGCCGCCCGGATGTCTGCAACGTCTGCCAGCTCCATCGCTTCTTCAGCCCGGCCGACTACGAGGCGATCTGGGACGGGGAACGCACGGCCCGCACGGGCTGCGTCGACACCAAGCGGCTGTTATCCGAGCGGATCGTCGCGTATTTCGCCGAGGCACGGGAGCGGCGCCGCGAGCTGCTGGAGCGGCCTGGGTACGTCGAGGAGATGCTGCGCTCGGGCGCCGAGCGGCTTGCACCGATGGCGCGCGAGACGCTGGCCGTCTGCCACGAGAGGATGGGGTTAGGCCGCATCGGGCGCTGACAGGGGCCGGCCGACTCCGTTCGCCACGTGCCACGTCGTAGACTCACGCCATGGTGCCCGAGTCTCCCCGGGCGGGAATGGGTTTCACCGAGCGCGAGCGCCGCTGGCTGGACGCGTTGCTGGTCATCGGCACGTTCGCCGTCTCGCTGGTCCTCGTCGGCCTCCTCGCCAACGTCTTCCTGTACTTCGGTGGCATCGTCCTCGTCTTCTTCCTGGCCTGGCTGCTCGCGTTCGTGCTGTCACCGGTCGCGGCCGTGCTGGAGCGGATCACGCCGGGCCTGCCGCGCGGGCTCGCTGTCCTGCTGACCTACGGGCTCCTGCTCGTCGCCCTGTCGCTGCTGGCCATCTATGCCGCGCAGGCGGTCTCCGGCTCGATCAGTGCGCTGGCCGCGAACGCCCCGAGCCTGCAGAAGCGCCTGCTGGTCGTCATCCAGTCGAACCAGGGCAGCCTGGACCGGCTGGGCATCAAGGTCGACGTGGCCGCCCAGGTGCAGACGTTCCTTCACAATCTCCCGGCGGTGGCGGCGCCGGTGTCGAGCTTCGCACTGGCGGGGCTGGGAGTCCTGGGCAACCTATTGATCATCCTGTTCCTGTCGCTGTACATGGTGCTCGACCGCGACCGCATCCTGACCTTCGGGGTGCGGCTCGTCCCGCCCCAGTACGCCGAGGAGTTCCGGCTCTTCGAGCGGACCGTGTCGCGCTCGTTCGGGGGGTTCCTGCGCGGGCAGGCGATCATGGGGCTGATGTACGGGGCGCTCGCCGCGCTGCTGGGGATGCTCCTCGGCCTGCCGTACACCCCAGTCGTGGGCGCTGCGTCCGGCGTCCTGCAGGCCATCCCCTTCTTCGGGCCGTTCCTCTCGTGGGCTCCCCCGGTGATCGACGCGATCCTGACGCAGCCGGCCTCTGTGGTCCCCACGCTCATCGTGATGGCGGCCGGCTGGCTCGTCGTGATGAACGTCGTCCAGCCACGGCTCATGGCCGACACGGTGGGGATCCACCCGCTCGTGGTGCTGGGCTCGGTGATCGTGGGCAGCAAGGTGGCCGGCGTCGCGGGCGCGATCTTCGGCATCCCGGTCGCCGCCGTCATCTCCAGTTTCTTCTTCTACTACCTCAACCGGGCGACGGCGGACCCGCGGACGGTCGCAGTGCGGGCCGCTCGACGGGTCGCCCAGCGCGAGGGGCACGGCGTGCGCGTCCCGGTCCCGCCTGCCCTACATGACTCGCTGACAGAGATTCACGCGCGCGCGGACCTGCGGCCTAGCCTCGACGAGGACCCGGACGACGAGGAGGACCCGCACGACCCCGGGTGAGCGCCTCCCTGCGGCCTGCCTGATCCCCTGCCCCGGCGCGGCCGGGCGGTAGATCAGCCCGCGACGCGCAGGAGGGCGGCGGCCAACCCCGTGAACGCGGCCTCATCCAGGCCCGTGCCGGTCGCCGACCATGCCGGGTTCGTACCCGGGTTGACGTCGATCGCGTAACCCGAGTCCGAGGGGAGCGCCAGCAGCGTCCCTGGCTGGTCGCCGAACGACGCCGTCCCGATCTCCTGCCCGCTCACGGGGCACCCGCTCGTCTGTCCCTCGCAGACGTTGCCCTCGACGAGCGTCAGCAAGGCCCCGCCAGGGCCCCGGTACGTGATGTCCAGGCGACCGCCGTTGTGCAGCGAGAACGAGCCAGCCTGCACGAACCAGCCGGTCGGCAGGACCGCGCAATACACCGTCCACGTGACCTGCCCGGCGATCGCTTCGAAGAACACGCGGTTGTTCTGGTTCCCGCTGCATCCCGACGCTCCCGTCAGCTCGACCGACGGGCTGGCCATCCCAGGCTCGATTGACGCGGAGGCCGGCAGTCCAGACGCGAGAACGGGCGACGCGTCGCTCAGGTTCGTCGATCCCGGCACGGGGATGCCGGTCGTCGCAGGCATGGACGATCCGGCAGACAGTCCGCCGGACGACGCGGGGAGTGCGGTTGTGGTGGTCCCGCCGCACGCGCAGGACAGCGCGATCGCCAGCGCCAGGACGCCGGCCGAGCGCGCGATTCGGGTCATCGCGTGCGAGCGTAGCGTCGGAGGAACACCCCGGTCAACTGGGAGGGCCGGGCGCGACCGCAGGCACCGCCCTCGGCGGCGCGAACGGCACCATTGCTGCGTGTGCCACGAGGCCCGGGTCGACGCCGAAAACCCGGCGGACGAGCTCCGGGGCAAGCGCGGTCTCCGGTCCCCCGTCGGCCGCGATGCGCCCGTCGTCGAGCACCACGAGTCGCGGGAAGAAGTGGGCGGCAAGCACCACGTCGTGCAGGACGGCGACGACCGTGACGCCGTCACGCTCGTTGAGCTCCGCCAGCAACTCCATCGTCGCGACCTGGTGCCGAAGGTCCAGGTGCACGGTGGGCTCATCAAGGAGCAGGCACGCCGCCTCCTGGGCGACGGCCATGGCGAGCAGCGCCAGCTGCCGCTCGCCCTGCGAGAGCTCCCGGGCGTCGCGCCCGACGAGGTGGGCCAGCCCGACCCGTTCGATGGCCCGCGCGACGGCCAGCCGATCGGCGTCCCGGAGTCCCAGGAACGGGTGCTCGTGCGGGATACGTCCCAGGGCCACCAGCTGCTCGACGCTCGTGGCGAACGGCACGGTGGCCTGCTGCGGCACCACAGCGACGCGGCGCGCCACCGCCTCGCGTGAGAGCGCGGCGAGGGGCACGCCGTCCAAGAGGACCTCGCCGCGACGCTCCAGCGCGGTCCCCGTTACGCACCGCAAGAGCGTCGACTTGCCCGCGCCGTTGGGTCCGATCAGCGCGACGCGCTCGCCGGACCGGATGGACAAGTCAATCCCGTGCAGGACTTCGCGGCCGCGGTATGCGGCACGAACGCCCCGGAGCTCAACCCCTCCGGCACTCACAGCTCGTACCCCGAGCGGGATCGGCGCAGGATCCAGAGGAAGAAGGGGGCGCCGAGCAGGGCCGTCACGACTCCGACCGGGATGTCACCAGGGATCCGCGCCAGCAGGTCGCAAGCGGCGAGGAAGGCGCCGCCCCAGATCGCCGACAGCGGCAGGACGGACCTGCCGTCGGGACCCACCACGAGCCGCACGACGTGGGGCACGACGAGTCCCACGAACCCGATCAGACCCGCGATGGCCACCGACGCGGCCGTCACCAGCGACGCCGCGGCGAGCAGCAAGACCCGCTCTCGTCGCACGTCGAGCCCGAGGTGGGCGGCCGTCTCCTCGCCGAGGAGCAGTGCGTTGAGCGCGCGGCCGCGCGTCAAGAGCAGGGCGCCGCCGAGCAGCATCGCCGGCAGCGCCGCCGCCAGCTGCGGCCAGGCCACGCCGTCGAACCCGCCCAGCAGGAAGAAGAAGATCTGGCGCAGGTTGTCGCCGGACAGCCACATCGTGATCGCCAGCCCGGCGGCCAGCAGCGAACCAACAGCGTAGCCCGTCAATAGCACCCCGGTCATGGAGGAGAGCGGGCCGGTCCGCGACAGCCGGTAGACCACGATGACGGCGCCCAGCGCGCCGGCGAACGCCAGGCCCTGCAGGAGCCCGAACCCCAAAATCAGCCCGCGCACCGGGACCAGCACGCCCAGCGCGGCGCCCAGCGCGGCGCCGCTCGCGGTGCCCAGGACGTACGGATCAGCGAGTGGATTCCTCAACAAGCCCTGGAGCGCCGTCCCGGCCAGCGCCAGCGAGGCGCCCACGGCGATCGCCGCGAGCACGCGCGGGAGGCGGAGCTGCAGCACGATCGTCTCGTCGGCGGCACTCCATGTCCGCGCCACCGGCCAGCCCAGCAGGCGGTGGGCGAGGATCGCGACCGTGTCGGCCGGGCGGATCACGACCTCGCCTAGCCCGACACCGGCCACGAGCACCAACAGCAGCACCGCGACCCCGGCAACCCCGAGGGCGACGGATCGCGTGCGCGACCGCGCCAGCAGCGCCGCGGCCTCCTGGGCCCCCGGCGAGATCGCGGGCAGCGTCCGGGGAGTGGCAACCATCAGGGCACCGCGGGCCCGAGGGACGGCAGCGCCACGCCCGGGTGGATCGCCTCGGCCAGCGCAGCCAGCCCCTCCACGATCCGCGGGCCGGGCCGCGTGACGATCGTGTCGTCGAGAGGGCGCACGGCATGGTCCACGACCGCCGTCATGCCCCCCCACCCCGGTCGTGCGGCGACGATCGCGGGCGTGGTGCCGTAGTTCGCGTCGCCGAGCACGATCACCTGCGGGTCGTCGGCGACCAGCCGCTCGAGCGAAATCGAGTACACGCCTGCCACGCCGCTGGTGATCGGGTCGCCGCCCGCCCGGCGCACCATGTCGGTGGTGAAGTCATCCGGCGCCGGCGTATAGATGGACTTCGTGGCATCGAGCTCGTAGAAGACGCGCGGACGGGGTTCCCCTGAGACCGCAGCGGCGATGGCGGACGCCTGGGCCAAGAGGCGGGCGGCGAGGGCGTCGGCGGGGGCAACTTCACCAGTCGCCTCGCCCACCAGCACGATGTCGGCGAACACGGCGGGCAGCGTGGTCGCGTAGAGCACGATGACCGGGTATCCGAGCGAGCGGAGTTGCGCGATGTCACTTGCCGACGTGATCCCCTTCCAGGCGAGGACGAGGTCCGGCCGCGCGGCGACGACCTTCTCGGTCTCCACCCCGGTGTAGCTCGCCACCTCCGGGAGCGACTTCGCGGCCGGCGGGTAGTCGTCGGAACTCGTGACGCCCACGATGCGATTGCCCTCCCCAAGCGCGAAGAGCGTCTCGGTGATCGATGGGGCGAGGCTGACGATGCGGGCTGGCGCGCGCGGGATGGCGACGCTCGTGCCCTCGTCATCGCGCAGAGTCAGCGGAAACGAGGAGGCAGGGGCTGCGCCGGTAGCCGCCACGGGTGGGGCCGATGCCGGGGTGGCGGCCGAGCCGCACCCCGGCAGGAGCAGGGTCAGCAGCAGCGCGACCGCCGGCGCACGATCACGCGCCAGAACGGTCCAAGGGGAAACGGGACGCGGGCCGGGGCGAGCGGGGTACACGGTGCCTTCCCTTTCTCACGAAGGTACGAGCACGACCGCGGGTCCGGCGACCGGACTCCCAGCCGCGGCCTGGCAGGCCGCGTGGCTGGTCACCGTAGCGGGACTGTGCCGGACTCACACCGGCTTCGCGGATCCCGCAGTCCTGTTCTGTGGTTTCGCGCAGTCTACTCTGCAGGCCCCAAGCGCCGCCGGGCCACCTTGCCGACGCCGCTTCGCGGCAGCTCTGCGACGACTCCGACCCGTCGTGGCACCGTGTGCCTGGGAAGGTTCACCGGCGCCGTGCCCAGAAAGATGTCGACGGCAACCGTCCTGACGCGCGTTCGCGGTCTCCTCGCGGGGTCGCTCCTCGGGGGACCGAAACGGAGCGAACTGGGCTCCCCGAACGTGACACAGGCCGCCGGGGCGTGGCATGCCCATCACCAATAGAGAGCCGGCCCGCTTCCGGGCCGGCTCGTCATGCGCCAATTGCGGCGGCGTCGCCGCAGGGCTGTCTTCGAGGACGGACGGTCAGACGGCCGCCGCCTCGACAGCGGCGTAGATCGACGTCTGCGCCTCCTCGGGCAGCATCGCCCCGAGGACCTTCTGGAGCGTCAGGACGTGGACGCAGCTCTTCCAGCTCTCAAAGAAGTGGCACGTGCAATGCCACCCATCGGTATCGAGCGCAACGACGTGCGTGTCGTTGTCTCCCCGGAACGTCAGGGACAGGGACTGGAACGTGATCCGATCCGTCTCGCGCGCGTACCGGTTTGCCTTCTCGATCTTGCCGATGAGGGTGGAATGCATCGGGGCCGCACCTCCGGGGCCCGCGAACGCCGTCCGCAAGCCCGTCTCATCGGCCGGTCAACCGCCCATTCGGGCGGCCGTCGCCGACCAGCTAGTCTATCCAGACTACACCTCGCAGCCAAGCGAGGATGCGGGTGGACGACTCACTCGGTCATGTCCGGATCGGCCAGCGCGAGGCGCTCCTTGACGTACGAGATGGCCGCCACGGGCGTGGGATCCAGCCCGTAGAGGATCGCGAGGTAGACGCTCGTGAAGTCGCCCAGCGCGATCGCCGACGCCGCCTGCGCGAGCCGTCCGCGGCCCACCACCACCACGACTTCGTGGCCTACCTGGCGCTCGGCCAGCAGGTCGGCCGAGAGGCTGCGCCGCAGAACCACCCGGGGGTGATCGTCCGGGCTCGCGAGCAGCACAACAAACGTCCGTTCGTGCAGTGTCTCCGGCTGCTCGTAGCCGACCACCGCGTTATGGGTCGCCTCGGGCAGCTCCTCCCAGCAGGCAATCGACTTGCCGTTCTCGTTGAGCTGCGTCTTCCAGCGCCGCGCGACCGCCGCTAAGAAACCGCCCGCCTCCACCACGGGCAGGCGGTCGACCAGCGACCAGGCGAGCTGCTTGGCGGGATTCGACTCCGTGGCGACTCCAGGCTCACAGCGGGCCGCCATCTCGCGCACCGCCTCCGCGGCGTCGACGAACTCTTGCTCGCCGGCCTCTAGGCACCCCGCCCGTTCGAGCAGCCCCGCCAAGAGCGCCATGCCGGAGCCGACGGAGGCCCGTGGCTGCGACTCGCCGATGTACTCGAGATACGGAAGCCCGCCCGTGCGAGCCGCGACGAGGAGAGGCCCGCCGGTGCTAATGGCCGCTACCGGGCAGCCGCGGCGGATCGCCTGCGAGAGCGCGCTCAGCGTCTCCTCGGTCGCACCGCTGTGGGACGCCGCTATCACGAGCATCGGCGGCTGAACGAAACGGGGCAAGTCGTAGTCGCGCACCGTCACGAGCGAGGCCCGCAGGCGATCCGAAAAGATCCCCCGGACCAAGTCGGCCCCGATCGCCGAGCCGCCCATGCCGAGGACCACGACCGCGGACGGTCCCCGGTGCGTGGCCGGCAGGTCGAGCGCTCGCGAGCGCGCCCAGCCGTCGGTCAGCTGTTCGGCGAGGCGCGGAATCGCCGCCAGCATGCCCTCGCTGTCATAGCGCGCGATCGCGGTCGCGTCATCGAGCACACCACCCATGTCGATCCCACTCCTCACGCGGCGCCGCGGACGAGCCGCTCGCCGGCGCCGAGCATCGCGTCGCGCTTCGCTTCCGACGTTGCTTCGACGTAGACGCGGACAAGCGGCTCGGTGCCGCTGAACCGGATCAGCAGCCACGATCCGTCCGGCGTCCACCATTTGAAGCCGTCGTTGGTCACGAGAGTGACGCTCCGCGCGACCGGTTCGCCGCTGATGCGGGCCGGCGGCTCGGTGGACAGCTCCTTCCAGAGCCGATCCTTGACTTGCGGGTACGTCACGCGATCGAGGTGCACGTCCGTCCGCAGGTAATACGACGGTCCGGCGATCTCATGCAGGTGCGCGACCGCCCTCGAGACAGGCCAGCGGCCCTGTTCCCGCTCGCGGAGGAACAGGTCAAGCAGCATCAGGTCAGCGTAGATCCCGTCGCGCTCCGGGAGGTGCATGCCGAAGCCGTAGCCGCCGGATTCCTCGCCGCCCATCATCGCGCCGGTCTCGATCATCTTGGGGCCCACGTACTTGAACCCGACCGAGGTCTCGTGTACCGGCACGCCATAGCGCTGCCCGAGCCGCTCCACCATCGATGTCTCGTTGACCGTGTACACGACCGGCTCCCGCATGCCGCGGTGCTCGAGCAGGTAGTACATCAACAGGCCCATGACTTGCAGCTGATGGATGAACGTCCCGCACTCGTCGACCGCGCCGGCGCGGTCCGCGTCGCCGTCGAGCAAGAGCCCGAGGTCGTAGCCGCCCGCGGCGAGGATGCCGAGCGCCTCGTCCACGTTCGGGCGGATCGGCTCCGGGTTGATACCGCCGAAGTACGGGTTGCGCTCGGAGTGGATCTCGCGGATCCGGATTCGGCCGCCTTCGAGGAGCCGGGTGATCCAGCCTGCGCCGGAGCCGTAGAGTGGCTCCACAAGGACGCTGACGTCCGCGGCCCGCAGCCGCTCAAGGTCGAGCGTGCGTGCCACGTAATCGCGGTAGCCCTCGAACGGGTCCACCCGCTCGACCAGGCCGGCTGCCTCGGCGTCGGCGAACGGCCGGCGCGGCGGTGCCGAGCCCGCGTGCTCCGAAATGGTGCGCTCGAGGACCGCGAGGATCTCGGGCCCGGCGGCGGCGCCCGAGGGTGACTTCACCTTAAAGCCGTTGTCGGTCCAGGGGTTGTGCGAGGCCGTGATCATGATCGCCGTGGCGGTCCCTCGGGAGACGACCTCGAACGAGGTCATCTGGGTGGGGATCGGGGCGGCGGCGTAGAGGATAGGGATGTCGAACGCCAGCAGGACCTCGGCGGCGGCCTGCGCGAAGTACTCGCTCGCGAAGCGCCGGTCGTAGCCGACCATCACGCCCTTCGCGGCGGTTCCCTCCTGGGTGACATAGCGGGCCACGCCCTCGGCGCACCGTCGGACGTTCTCGAAGGTGTACTCGTCCGCGACCCGTGCGCGCCATCCATCCGTCCCAAAGACGATGGGTGGCCGTTGCACGCTCTGCTCACTCACAGGTGGTCAGTCTCCCCCGCCTCCCTGAGGCGCTCCACGATGGCCTTGACGTCCTGCGCCCGGTCGGCGGCGCAGACGAGCAGGGCGTCGGGCGTGTCGATCACGATGGTGTCCGACAGCCCGATGGTCGCCACCAGCCGGCCGCCCAGGGCGCGCACGAGGATATCCCGGGAGTCGAGGTCGATGGCAGTGCCGGACGATCCCCCGGGCGACGTGGTCTGCAGCTCGCGGACGGCCCGCCAGTTCCCCACGTCGCTCCAGCCCGCATCGAGGCTGCCCATCAGCACCGTGCCCGCCCGCGCCGCGTCCTCCATCACCGCATAGTCGATCGACACGGAGCGCACGCTCGCGTACCGGCGCGCGGCCTCGGGGCCGTCGAGCAGACCACCCTGCTCGTTCGCGCCGGGCGCCGCAAGCGCCAGGCGGACGCCCTCGAGGATGTCGGGGGCGAAGCGCTCGAGGGCGCCGAGGATGGCCCGGCGACGCCACGCGAACATGCCCGCGTTCCAGGCGATGCCGGGCATTTGCAGGAGATCCGCGGCGCGGCGCGTGTCCGGCTTCTCCACGAAGGCCTCGAGCCGGTGGGCAGGAAGCTCGCCCTGCAGGGCCGCCGCACCGGCGCGGGGCACCAGGTATCCGTAGCCCGTCTCAGGACGATCGGGCCGAACCCCCAGCGTCACGAGGGGTGTCTCGACGTCGAGGGCGCCGCCGGTCAGGCCGTCGGCCTCCCCCACTGCCCGCAGGGCAGCGCGAAACACATCGTCGTCGGCGATCCAGGCATCGGCCGGAAGCACGACCATCGTCTCACCCAGCGGTCGCTCGACGACAACCGCAGCGAGCGCGATGGCCGGCGCCGTGTTCCGACCCATCGGCTCGCCGAGCACATGGTCGGGCCGAAGTGCCGGCACCTGCTCCAGCACGTGCGGCCTGTGGCGCCGCTCTGCCACCACGTAGATCCCATCGATGCCGACCAGCGGCAGGGCCCGCGCCACGGTTCGCTGGAAGAGCGTCGCGCCGCCCAAGAGCGGCAGGAACGGCTTAGGTCGGTCCTGTCGCGACAGCGGCCAGAGACGCGTCCCGCCCCCTCCCGCGAGGATCACGACGTACACGCCGCCCTCCCTCTCTTCCCGTCGCCGCTCGCCGCCACCTTCGACGGGTGCGGGTGACGGCGATCCGCCCTCAGGCCTCGAGCGTCGCCTCGGCCGGGACAACCCCAGGGGCCGGGAGGCCGGCAGCGTCGGCGAGTGCTGCGGCGACGTCGATCCGCTCCCAAGGCAGGTCGAGGTCCGGCCGGCCGAAGTGGCCGTAGGCCGCCACCTGGCGGTAGATCGGGCGCCTCAGGTCGAGGCGCTGGATGATCGCCGCCGGCCGCAGGTCGAAGTGCGCCCGGATCAACGCCTCGATGCGCTCGTCGGAGATGCGCCCCGTACCGAACGTCTCGATCGAGACCGAGATAGGACGGGCCACGCCGATGGCGTAGCTGAGCGCCAGCTCGAACCGGTCCGCGATCCCGGCAGCCACGACGTTCTTCGCCACCCAGCGCGCGGCGTAGGTGGCGGAGCGGTCGACCTTGGAGGGGTCCTTGCCGCTGAATGCACCGCCGCCGTGGCGCGCCATGCCGCCGTAGGTGTCGACGATGATCTTGCGGCCGGTCAGCCCCGCGTCGCCCATCGGCCCGCCGATGACGAAGCGGCCGGTGGGGTTCACGTGCACGACCGGGTCACGACGCCGCAGCTCCTTCGGCACAACCTCGCAGACGATGCATTCCATGACGTCGTTCCGGAGACGCTCCGTGGCGACTTCCTCGTCGTGCTGCGCCGCAATCACGACGGTGTGCACGGCCTTCGGCAGGCCGCGCTCGTACTCCACGGTGACCTGGGTCTTGCCGTCCGGGCGCAGGTACGGCAGCGTGCCATCCTTGCGGACCTCGGCCAGGCGCCGGGCCAGCCGGTGCGCAAGCGCGATGGGCAGCGGCATGAGCTCGGGTGTCTCGCGGCAGGCGAACCCGAACATCATGCCCTGGTCGCCCGCGCCCTGGTCGTGGACCTCGCCGCCGCTGCCGCGGGTCTCGAGGGCGTCGTCCACGCCGCGCTTGATGTCCGGCGACTGCTCGTGCACCGAGACCATCGTTCCGCACGTCCGGTAGTCGAAGCCGTACCGCGCGTCGGTGTAGCCGATGTCCCTGATCGTCTCGCGCACAATGGTCTGGAACTCGACGTAGGTACTGGTGGTGATCTCGCCCAGGACAAACACGACGCCGTTAGTGGTCGCGGTCTCGCAGGCGACGCGCGCGTCGGGGTCGTTGTGCAGGATCGCGTCGAGGATCGCGTCGCTCACCTGGTCGCACAGCTTGTCGGGGTGGCCCTCAGTGACCGACTCCGAGGTGAACAGGTAGGCGGCGTCTTGGAGGATGCTGATCCCGGCCATCTGCGACTCCTGCCTACGTGCCGCTCGTCCAGGACGAGAGGTACGCCTGCTGTTCGGGCGTCAGCTCGTCGATCCCGACCCCCAGCGCCTCGAGCTTCAGGCGGGCCACCTGCCGGTCGATTGCGTCGGGCACGGCGTAGACCTCGCGATCGAGCTCGCCGTCGTGTGCCACCACGTACTCCACACTGAGCGCCTGGTTCGCGAAGCTCATGTCCATGACGGCGGCGGGGTGGCCCTCGGCAGCTCCGAGGTTGACCAGCCGGCCCTCGACCACCAGCCTGAGGCGCCGGTCGCCGAGATCGTACTCGTCGACGTCGGGGCGCACTTCGCGGACGCGGCCGTCGGCCAGACGGCGGAGGGCCGGGAGCTCGATCTCCGCGTCGAAGTGTCCGGCGTTGGCGAGGATCGCGCCGTCGCGCATCACGCGGAAGTGCTCCTCGCGAATGACGTTGAGGTCGCCCGTGGCCGTGATGAAGACTTCTCCCCACGGCGCCGCGTCGGCCATCGGCAGCACCACGAAGCCGTCCATGAGCGCCTCGATCGCCGGGATCGGGTCGACCTCCGTGACCGCGACCTGCGCGCCCATTCCCCGGAACCGGGAGGCGATCCCCCGTCCGACCCAGCCATACCCGGCCACCACCACGTGGCGACCGGCCAGGAGGATGTTGGTGGCGCGGAGAATCCCGTCGACGGCCGACTGGCCGGTCCCGTACCGGTTGTCGAAGAGGTGCTTCGTCTTGGCCTCGTTGACCGCCACGACGGGGTAGCCCAGCGCTCCGTCGGCGGCCATCGCGCGGAGCCGGACGACCCCGGTCGTGGTCTCCTCGGTGCCTGCCATCACCTCGGGGACCTGCCCGGGGCGCTCCGTGTGCAGCAGCGTCACCAGGTCGCACCCGTCGTCCATGGTGATCAATGGATGCGTGTCGGCGATCGCGTTGAGGTGCGCGTAGTAGCCGTCTCGGTCCACTCCATGCCGGGCGTATGTGGGGATGACGTATACCGCCACGAGGGCCGCCGCCACGGCGTCCTTGGTAGAGAGCGGGTTTGAAGCGGCCAGCGCGATCGCCGCACCGCCCACCTGGAGCGTCCGCACCAGGTTCGCGGTCTCGGCTGTCACGTGCAGGCAGGCCGCGATCCGCACCCCCACCAGGGGGCGCTCTTGCTCGAACCGCTCGCGGATCAGACGCAGCACCGGCATCTCTCGCTCGGCCCACTCGATGCGACGTCGCCCCTCGGCAGCGAGCGCAAGGTCGGCGACATCGTGGGCCGGTAGTTGGGCGAGGGACATGTGTGTGGGACTCCTGCGGGCCGGAAAGGTCAGGGCTCCTTCCGGGCTGGGAAGAGGCGGCGTAGCGGCGCCATGATGCCGTCGAGCGTCGAGGCGCGCCTGTGGGCGAGCCGCTCAGCGAAGCGACAGTGTTCGTGGTAGCCAAGCGTACGGTATGCGGCGATCGCGGGCGCGTTGTCGGCGCGCACATTCAGCACGACCTCGTCGCACGAGCGCAGCAGCTCCTGCGTCACCGCGCTGGTCGTGATCTTGGCGAACCCGCGACCCCGGTGCTCCCGGTGCGTCAGCACGTTTCCCACGACCGCCAATCTCGCCTCGCGGCTGACGACGTGGGTGCCTGCGGCCGCGACCAGCGTGCCGTGCACTCGGATCCCGTAGTAGACACCCTCCTCGATCGCCGAGGCCGGCAGCCACGACGTGAAGCCAAGGTCATACAGGCGGTTCAGGTCGCCGATCTCGCCCGGCACCATCCGCGCCGCCAGGCCAGCGTGCGGGCGGAACGTCACCCGATCCACGGCCATGCGGATCATCTCGGGTCCCGGCTCGACGCGGTAGAGGCGCTCCACGGCGGGAAGCACCCCGTACGACATCGCGACGTAGGCGGCACGGGGCCTGATGAGGTCCCGGAGAACGGCCTCGACGCCGGCTGGCTTGCCCATGACGAAGACGGGCTGCGGCGCCAGCCCGGCGTACTCGAGCACGAGGGATTCCGGCACTAGGCCGTCGAAGGCGACGCCCCAGCGGGTTCGGGCGAACTCCCGGTCGTCGAGGTCGCACAGGGCGTACGCGGCGAACATCCGGTCCCGCTCGAGGAATTGGCGCAGGAGCGCCCGGTCGGTCGTGAACCGAACCGCGAGCCCCCGCTCGCTGGACCGGGCTCGAGCGAGGGTCACCATCAGCCCTCCCAGCCGTCCTCATCCTCGGCCGGCGGCGACGGCAGCGCAGCGGTCGTTTCGGAGCCCTCCGACCCGGCCTCGTGGTCCACAGCGGCGTCCGCGGCGAGTGCCGACGCCACGGGCGGTAGCGACTCCTCGGCCGAGGGCGGGGCGGGCGGGCCCGACCGTCGCAGTTCGACGGCGCGTTCGAGCGACTCTTCAAACGGCGATGCGAGCACGCCCAACTCGGTGAAAAACCCGCGGATCAACGCCGCCGGCGTGACGTCGAGAACCGGGTTCTGCACGAGGCTCTCGGCCGGGGGAATGCGACGACCGTTCACATCGGCAAGTTCGTCGGCGGGGCGCTCCTCCTCCGTGAAGCCCCACGAGTCACTGACGCGCAGGTCCACGGTGGAGAGCGGTGCGCAGACGTAGAGCGGCACAGCGTGGCGAGCGGCGACGACCGCCAGCGTGTACGTGCCGACCGTCGCAGACACGTCGCCGTTCCGAGCGATGCGATCGGCAGCCACGAGAATGGCATCGACCCGCCCCCGGGCGATAATCCCGGCCGCGGCGGCGTCAGCCAGGACCGTGTGCCGGATGTCGAGACGGGCCAGCTCGAACGCCGTGATGCGCGCTCCCTGCAGCGTGGGGCGCCCTTCCGGAACCCACACGTGGACGTCGCGCCCCTCGACTTGCAGTTCCTGCAGGACCGCCAACGCGGTGCCGAGGGCGCCGCCGGCGAGCGCCCCCACGGGGCCGTGCAGGAGGACTTCGAGATGCCGCTCGAGCGGGACGGGCAGCGCGGCCGCACCCGCCCGCCCGAGCGCGGCATGGTCGAGCATGGCCTCGTCCGCGATCGCTTCCGCCTCTGCGCGCAGCACGTCTGCGGTCAGGTCGCCGGGGGCCTCCTCGCCCACGCGCTGCCACGTCGCCAGCACCCGATCGAGCGCGGCCTCCATCGGACGGGAGCTCGGTCGCGACGAGCGCAGGGCGTTGATCGTGCCGTGCAGGGTCGCGACGCGAATGAACCGCGTCGACGTGCGCATACGTTCGGCCGCGACGAGCACACCGTACGCGGCAACCTGCGCCAGGACGGGACCACCGCGCACGAGCCGGTCGCGGACGCACCCAGCCACCTCCGCGCCAGTGCGGCAGGTGACCTCGACCAGCTCTTCGGGGAGCCGGCGCTGGTCGACCAGGGTCAGCTCACCTTCCCGGTACCGGTAGGGGCTGCGGAACTGCGCCACCGGGGGCGGCGCCGGCGGGTCGTCCAGCCCGAGGAACTGCCCGATCGGATCGCCGGACGCTGGGCGTCCGCCGAGGAGCTCTCCAGTCGCAGCCAGCGAGCTGCGCTGCAGGGCCGTGGCAGCGCCGACCAGCTGCGCTGCCGCCTGGACGGCCTCGCGGCTGAAGGCGCGGAAGAAGCTGCGTCGGCCGAGGTCGGCCGACGCAGGTTCGGGCACCGCGTCGGTAGCGAGGAGTGCAGGCGCAGCTGCGGCATCACCAGACGGTCCGGGATGAGTGGCGGCTCGGCTCGTCGGATCGATCGCTGCATCAGCGTCGGTGGAGCCCTTGTCCGCCCAAGGCAGCTCCGCCTGACCGCCCGGGCGTCGGTCGTCAGGAGCTTCGCCCCGACCCCGATCGCTCACCCGGGCGCCCCGCGGTCAGTACTGGATGATGCTGTGCACGTCGTAGCCGCGGAGGCGCTCACGGCCTTTGAGGAACCGCAGCTCGACGAGGAACACGAGCCCGACGACCTCGCCACCGATCCGGCGCACCAGGTCGATCGTCCCGCTGACCGTCCCGCCCGTTGCCAGCAGGTCGTCGACGATCAGCACGCGCTGGCCCGGCGTGATCGCGTCACGATGGATCTCGAGCGTGTTCGTGCCGTACTCCAGCGCGTATTCCACGCTAACCGTCTCGGCCGGCAGCTTGCCCAGCTTCCGCACGGGCACGAACCCGACCCCCAGGATGTAGGCCATCGGGGCGCTGAAGATGAAGCCGCGCGATTCCATCCCGACCACGACGTCGACGCGTCGGTCGCGGTACGGATCGACCAGCAAATCGATCGCGCCCTTGAACGCATCGGGGTCTTTCAGCAGGGTCGTGATGTCGTAGAACAGGATGCCTGGCTTCGGGAAGTCGGGGATCTCGCGGATCTTCGCGCGCAGATCGACGGCGGACACTGATCCTTGCCCCCTCACCTCACGCGTCCTCATGGCCCGGCAAGTTTACCGCACCCCACGAACGTCCCCGGCTGGGAGTCGACGCGGCGAGCACCCGTCGACCGGCGCTGCCGATGTCCGACGGGCACGGTCACGGCGCGCGGATGCGCCCCGCTTAGGCGCCGTCTCGTCCACCGAGCAGTGCGCCGAACCGGGCGCGTACCGCGGCCGCCGACGGGTCCTCGAGCGCGGCGCGCGCCTCCTCGCGCACGCGCGCCTCGTCCGCACCGCGGATGGCGCGCCGGACGGCGCCCAGACTACCCGCCGCCATGCTGAGCTTGCGGATCCCCACACCCACCAGCGCCAGCGCGGCCACGGGGTCGCCCGCCATCTCGCCGCAGACGGACAGCTCGATCCCGGCGCGGTCGGCTCGCTCGACGGCCTCGCGCACGAGGCGCAGCAGCGCGGGGTGGAGAGAGTCCTGGTACCGGGCCAGGTCCGGGTTGCCCCTGTCGACCGCGAGCGTGTACTGCAGCAGGTCGTTCGTGCCCAGGCTGGCGAACGTGAGGCGCCGGAAGTAGCTATCGCCGACGAGGATCGCCCCAGGGATTTCGAGCATCACACCGAGGCCGACGGGAGCGAACGCCTCGCCCCGCGTCTCAAGCTCGGCGCGGGCCTGCGCCGCGAGGGACAGCAGCGTGGCGGCGTCGCCGGCATCCGCGACCATCGGCGCCATGACGTTCACGGGCCCCGCCACGGCGGCCCGCATCGTCGCGCGCAGCTGGGCTAGGAAGATGTCGGGTCGTGTGGCCGCCAGCCGGAGCGCGCGCACGCCGAGGAACGGGTTCGCCTCCGGAGCCATGGGCAGGTACGGGATGGGCTTGTCCCCGCCGACGTCGAGCAGTCGGATGGTCACCGGGTACGGCGAGAAGGCCTCAACGGCGGCCCGGTACGCCGCCGCCTGTTCGTCCTCCGTCGGCTCGCTCGCGCGCTCCATGAAGAGGAACTCCGTCCGGAACAGGCCCACGCCCCGCGCTCCGAGTGCCACAGCGCGGGACGCCTCGTCGGGGGTCCCGATGTTGGCGAGCAGCGTGATCTCGACCCCGTCGCGGGTCGTCGCCGGCAGCGACGCCTCACTGCGCGCCTGCGCGTCCGCCCGTTGCGACTGCTCGGCCCGCCGCTCGAGCTCGGCGCTGGCCGCGGCGTCGGGCTCGATGAAGACCTCGCCCGTGCTGCCGTCGATCGCGAGGTCGCCGGGAGCCAGCGCGGACAGGAGCCCCTGCACCCCGACAACAGCCGGAATCCCGTAGGCACGCGCCAAGATCGCGGCGTGCGCGGTGGCTGAACCGGACTCCAGAGCGAACCCTAGGAGCCGGTCTCGGCGCAGGGTCGCGGTCACGGACGGCGGGAGGTCCTCGGCGACCACGATGGCCGGCACGTCCAGGCGCGGCAGGCCGGGGTCCGCCACGCCGGCGGCTCGGCGGGCGATCCGCAGGGCGACGTCGGCCACGTCGGCCGCCCGGGCCGCGAGCAGTTCGTCGCCGAGCCCACGCAGCTGCTCGGCCAGCTCACGTCCCGCCTCTAGGACCGCCCCGACCGCGTCGAGGTGTCGCTCCTCGATGGCCTGCTCCGCCAGCGAGGCGAGCGCGGGATCGCGCGCCATCTGCGCCTGGGCCTCGAAGATGGCCCCCTCCTCCGGGTGCCCCTCCGCGGCGACCTGCTCCCCGATCGCCTCGAGCTCGGCGGCCGCGCGCTGCGCCGCCGCCCCTAGCCGGGCGCGTTCTGCCGTGGCCTGCGCGGGCAGGATGGTTCGTGTCTCCGGCTCGTGCGGCGCCTCGACGCGAGCCCAAGGTCCCCGTGCGACCCCGCTCGACGCGGGGGTTCCCGACAGTCTTCGCATGGTCGCGATTCTGCACCGGCGGGCACATGGCTGCACCGGCGGTCGGCGCCGCCTCGATTCGGCCTGTCGCGCTAGTGCGCGGCCGGCGGCGAGCCGAACCGGCGTTCAGTCCCGGCCACGAGTCGAGCGATGTTGTCGTAGTGGAACAGCCAGATCAGGAGCGGCCCGGCCACGGCGTAGACGTAGTAGACGGGCGGCTGGCTGCCGATCGCGGCGATGGCCGCCAGAGCCAGCCCCGCCGCCGCTGAGCCCGTCAGAGACGCGAGGGAGGAGTAGCGGCTGGCGAGGAACACGACCGCGAAGACCGGGACGATCAGCAGCGCGACGAGCGGCTGGATGACGAGCAGGCCGCCAAACCCCGCGGACACACCGCGCCCGCCCTGCATGCCCAGGAATGGCGACCGGCTGTGCCCGACGATCGCCGCCAGCGCCGCAACGATCTCCACCGCTGCGCCCGCACCGAGCGCCCGCGCGATCAGCACTGCCGCGATGCCTTTGCAGACGTCGAGGAACCCGGTCAGCACTGCCAGCCTGAGCCCGAGCGCCCGCGCGACGTTCGCGCCGCCGGTGCGGCCGCTCCCAATCGACCGCGGGTCGGGACCACCTGCTGCCCGAGCCACGATCACGCCCCAGGGAATGCCCCCGATGAGGAACGCGGCGACCACGATCGCGATGTCCCGAACCAGGGTCACAGGGCTCATCGCGAACGAGTATACGGTGGCGCGCCCCGAACTCAGCCTGCCGCCGCAGCATCGGCGAGCTCGGCGAGCAAGCGGTCGGGGCGGCCGCGGAACCAGGCCCGCCGCAGCGGGTCGGCAGCGGCCTCCTCGACCAGTCGGTGCAGCGAAGTATTTACGGGGGCGCTCACGCCCAGCCGTTCGGCAGCCGACGCCACCGCGCCGTTGAGCCAGGCGACTTCAGTTGGCGCAGGTGCCTCCGACAGTGCCGTCCGAAGGGATGGCAGCTTGCCACCGCGGGCCCCGCCGAGGACCCGGGAGAGGATCGGTCGGGCGATCGGAGCGGGCACGCGGAAGGCCCGGACCAGCATCCGAACGTCTGCGCCAGGGAGCGCCACGAGCGGGAGACCGAGCGCGTCCATGACGGCTAGCGCCTCCATTTCCTGCCGCCGCTCGACGTCGAAGAGCGCGCGATCGGCGTAGATCGCTCCGACGTCGAGGTCGAGCAGCGCGCTCGTGGCGTTGCCCACGAGGTTGGCGAGCAGCTTTGACCATTTCATTGCCGCCGCATTTTGGAACGTCCGCGCCGGCATTCCACCGGCCGCGAAGGCGCTTGCCAGCGCGCGGGCGGCGCGGCGGGCCGGGACCTCCGGAGACACTGGCGCGAGCCCAATGCCGCCGCGTTTCAGCCAGCGCACCTCGCCCTCGAGCCCCAGTTCCGCGGCGGCGGTCAGCGAAGCCGCGACGAGAGGGCTGCCTGGACGAAGGGCCGTGACGAGCTCCTCGGCGCCGACCCCGTTCTGCACCGTGACCGCGACCAGGGCCGGCCACGTACCCAGGATGGCCGCGGCTTCCGGCAGGTCATACCGCTTAACCGCCAGCACCGCCGCGTCGAGATCCGTGCCCGGCAACCGGCCGGACGAGGCGAGGCGTTCGACCCGCAGCGACCGGCGGCGGTCTCCGGGTCCGAAGAGCTCGAGCGTGTCGAGCGTGGGTTCGGGCGGGCCGCTTCGGCCCACGAGCACAACGCGGTGGCCGGCCGACGCCAGGCAGCCGGCGAGGACGGAGCCCACGGCACCCGCGCCGATGACGGCGATGCGCACGGAACGCGCGCCGAACTCAGTCGGCGACGTGCTTGTCGTAGGAGGATGCCGCCTCGGCTGTAGCGAGCACTGCCTCGAGGTTGTCGCCGACGCTCGCCTGCACGGCCGCGAACACCGCCCCTTCCGCGAGCGGGCCGCCGCTAATCCGCACCCGCTCGGCAAGCGCGGGCTCGAGCAGGTTCTCGATTGCAAAGCGGCTGGCGTGGACCGCCCCGTTGAAGTCCACGACCACGACGACTCCCGCCCCGGCGTCCGCCTCCCCGATAGCCTCGGCGATGCGAGCGGGGTCCTCGCCGAGCGATCCGTCGATCGCTCCCCCCGCCGCGATCACCCGGATCTCGGGCGCCTGTTCGCGGGCCATCTGGAGTGCCATCTCGACCAAGCCGTCCGCCACCTGCGCGGAGTGCGAGGCGACTACGACGCCGACCAACGCGTGACCGCCGACGCTCTCCATTTCGCCCGCCGTGCCGCTCCCCTCTCGGTTCACCGTCGCGTGACGAGAATGGCCAAGAGCGCGAGGCCGTAGATGATCGTGACGAGCCAGACGATGACGAAGGCCCGGGTGACGATGCGCTCCGCCCGGGCGCTGAGCCCAAAGTCGAAGATCACCGCGCGCAGCCCGAGCAGGCCGTGCCAGCTCACGACGACGAGGAACAGCGCTTCGAGCGGCAGGATCACCGGGTTGGTGATGTAGTCGATGACCTGCTGATAGTCGCGTAGCCCGCCCTGCACCACGAAGTGGTTGGCGATCATGTGGAGCGTCACGAGGAACAGCACGACGACGCCCGTGATCGCCTGCCAGCCCCACCCGATTCCCGGCAGGGTGTCACGTTCTTCGGGTGCCCAGCGCTCCGGCAGCCCCGACGGCCGTCCGGTTGTCCCAGGTCCTTCCTCGACCCGTCCTGTCATCGCCTCAACCCCCGTGAACGAGGAGCATCAGGACGCCGATTACCAGCATGATCCCGCCGATCACGGTCAGCGCCAGCAGCAGCGCCTTCTGGCGATCGACCACCAGCCCGAAGCCCACGAGGGCCAGGCGGATCCCGTTCAGTCCATGGACCAGGAGCCCGGCCAGGAGCACCACGTCCAAGGCGAGGAACACGGGGTTCAGGAACCAGTTCTTGAGCAGAGAGTTCCACGCCACGGCGCCCACCGCGAGCTGCGAGAGCACGATAAGGTGCAGGTACAGATAAAAGAGCACGCCCAGGCCAGCCAAGCGGTTGAGGATGAACGCCCAGCCGCCGAGCCGGCGGCCGCGGACGTCGACCCAGCTGGCAACGCCCCGGCGACCCGCCGCGCGCGAGGCAGGGCGCTCTGTGCCGATGGTTCGTTCGCTCATCGCCGTGCTCCGACTGGCTCTGCTGACGGCCGTCGCCATCGGCGCCCGATCAGCGAGCGGCGCAGCTGCGCGATGTGGACCGCGGGCTCCACGTTCGACGGGCAGGCCTCGCTGCATTCGAAGGCGAGGTGGCAACGCCACGCCCCGTGGGAGTCGTCCGCAAGCCGCATGACGAACGGGACGTCGCCGCCGCGCGGCTCTTCCCTGACTCGGTCGGCGGCGGCCAGCGCGGCCGGCGCCAGGTACGCCGGATCGGTACCAGCGATCGGGCACGCGGAGACGCAGATGCCGCACTCGATGCAGTCCTCGTAGCGCATCGAGTGGGCGATCCCCGGCGCGGGGCACGAGCCAGGGACGAGCTCGCTCTCGCGCACCAGCGGCCGCCCGACTGCGTTGAACCGCGCATAGAACGGCCCCATGTCCACCACGAGGTCACTGACGACCGGGGCGTTGTCGAGCGGCTCCACGACGACCTCAGACGCGGCGAGCTCGCGCACGTTCGTCACGCAGGCGAGGACTTCGCGGTCGTTGACCTTCATGCCGCATGTGCCGCACGAGGCGTGGAAGCACGAGTGGCGGAGGGTCAGGCTTGGGTCCTGCGTCCGGCGGATCGCGGTGAGCGCGTCGAGCACCGTGGTGCGCGGCCCGATCGGGACCTCGAAGCGGTCGTGGTGGGACGTCGCATCGCCCTGCTTGTAGCGGTGCACGCGGAAGGTGGTCGTGTCGCTCATTGGCTCATTCAGCGTAGTAAGCGGTGTGTGGCAGCAGGACGGTGTCGCGGGTCCGGCACGGCGCGTCGATCCCGAGCTTGGCGCACACGACGTTGGCGGTCGTTTCCGCCATGGCGCGGGCGGTGGTCCCCTTGCCGCCAGAGATAGTGACGAAGCCTTCCACGCCGTCCTCTTCCCGGTGGTCGAAGCACTTGAATGTACGGCTGAGCTCGCGCCCGGTAGACGCGCCGCGGGATCCGATCAGCGGGCGGGCCGCTGACCAGGCCTGGCGGAACGGCGCGGAACGGACGGCCGGGATGATCTTCGAGCCTTCGTCGTACATCTTCTGGACGTGGTCTTCGGGAACCGGCAGGTCGTCGGGATCTTCCACGACCCAAGAACTCGTGCCCACGATCGAGAGTGCGCGCTGCGGAACGACGATGTCGCCGTCGCCCGACTTGTGCATGCGGTTGACGACCATGTTGCAAAGCCGGCCGCGCAGGGCCAGGAGGACGCCCGGGGACGGCTGGACGGGAACGTCGACGCCGGCCATGGCAGCCACCTTCTCGCCCCACGGGCCCGCCGCGTTGACGACGAGGTCTGCCCCGATCTCGAAGTCCTTCTCCGTGCGGTGGTCCCGCCCGTGAACGCCGGTCACGCAGTGGTCATGCATGGTGAATGCGGTCACCTCGCAGAACGGCTCGATCACCGCCCCGCGAGACTTGGCGGTCGCGAACCAGCGGAGCGGAAGGCGCATCGCGTCGAAGGTCGCGTCGGGGACCTGGATGGCGCCCTTCAGCGCCGGGTTGACGTTCGGTTCCAGCCGCAGCGCCTCGGCCGCCGTGAGCCAGCGGGCCGGGATGCCGGTCTCTCCGCAGGCCGCGAAGAGCTTCTCGCCGTAGGCCATGTCCTCGTCGTCGATCCCGACGAAGAGCCCGTCGTTCTCCTCGAACGATCCCGGCGCCACGCGGCGCAGGAGCTGGTTCTCCTCGATGCACTCCACGGCGGACTCGGCGTCGTTGACGGCGTAGCGGGCGCCGCTGTGGAGCAGTCCGTGGTGACGTCCGGTGGTGCCGGACGTGATCTCGCCGCGTTCGACGAGGGTGACCCGGATGCCCCGGAGGACCAGGTCGAGGGCCAGAGCGCCACCCGTGCCTCCC
>JBKQRF010000256.1:0-12404 GCA_052144055.1 Candidatus Limnocylindrales bacterium | reverse complement strand
CGAGACGTTCGGTCCCAACAAGCCCTTCCGCGACCTGGCCTGGGGCCTCGCTTCGCGGGGGATCGCGGTGCTGCGCTACGACAAGCGCACCTTCGTCTACGGCGCGCAGATGGCGGCCGACACGAGCATCACAGTGCGCCAGGAGACGACCGACGATGCGATCGCCGCGATCGCCCTGCTGCGGATGACGCCGAAGGTCGACCCGACACGCGTCTTCCTCGTCGGGCACAGCCTAGGTGCATACCTCGCGCCGCGGATCGCCGCCCAGGTGCCGGGAAAGCTGGCGGGCATCGCGATGCTCGAGGCGCCCACCACGCCGCTCCCACAGCTCATCCTCATCCAGGAGGAGTACCTCGCCTCGCTGCAGGGCAGCCCGAGCCCACAGGTCGAGCAGCAGCTGGCAACCCTCAAGGAACAGGTGGCGCTCGCCGAGTCTCCCAGCCTCTCGCCCTCGACGCCGGCCTCCGAGCTACCTCTGGATATGCCGGCCTCCTACTTGCTCGACCTGCGCACGTACAACCCCCTGACCACCGCCGCCGGTCTCACGATCCCGATGTTCTTCTCACAAGGCAGTCGGGACTACCAGGTGCCCCCATCGGAACTGCAGCCCTGGGAGCAGGCGCTCGCCAGCCATTCGAACGTGACCTTCAGGACGTACCCCGCCATGGACCACCTGCTGCTCGACGGCAGCGGGCCTGCCACGCCGGCCGAGTACAGCGTGCCGGGCCACGTCGACTCGCAGCTAGTAGCCGATCTGGCGGCGTGGCTCACGAGCCACTGACGCTGGCGGGGGCCCAAGGAAGCGCGCGCACGCGCTCACGCACGTCATGGAGACGCTGCCCGTAATCCTGCCGGGTCGCGGTCGTCCAGCGGCTAGTTGGACGGGCTGACCGCGACGCGCACGTCACGCCCTTCCCAGCGGCCGGCCTTAGTCCAGTAGAACGTCGCGTCGACGGCGTCGCCGGGCGCGAGCCGGTCAGAACCCGGCACGTCCGCGACCCACACGCCAAGCAGCGTGTCGCGTGCGTCGACGTCCAGCGTCGTGCGCCATCCGTCCACCGAGCAGTGGACCAGGCAGGGGGCGGGCAGCTCGAACCGGAGCGTCCGGCCGGCGCGCATGGCCGGGCGAGGCGCGGTGAAGCGCCACGTGTCCCTGGCGGCGACGGGAACCTCGCCGTGGTAGCGGTGCCAAGCCGCCTCCGGACGGTCGATGGCGTGGCCCAGCGCGATCGATCTCGCCAGCTTGATGTATTCCGCGTGGGCCCAGGCGAGTGGCATCGCCGAACCCGACGGGCGCCCGCGAAACAGGGCGCGTTCCGGGATGTCCTCCGCGTCCCAGTCCTGCTCCGGGAGCATGCCCGCACGTGACCCGAGGTTGCGCATGGTCGCGAGGAACGGTCGGGCGTCCCGACCGGCCTCCAGCTCGTAGTGCCCGCGCTCCCCGACCAGCAGCGGCCAGCCCCGCCCTATCCCAGTCCCGTCGAAGGGGCTGCCGTCGACATGCTCGCCGTACCCGTCGCCGGTGTAGCGATGCCACACCGGGCCGTTCGGCGTCTCCGTGCGCAATGTCGCGTCGGTCACCGCTAGCGTCGACAGAATCCGCGGGTCATCGGCTCGGCGCAGCCCGAACCGCACGAGCGCCAGGAAGTCCGTCCCAAAGACCTGGTCCGCGGGGACGAGCGACCGGTCGGGCGGGCAGTTACGAAGCGAGACGGGGGTTGAGAGCGGGGCGCCGGCCAGGACGTCCGGCGAAGCGATTCGCACGTAGTACCCGTCCACACCGTACGCCCTGGCGAGCGCCGTGCCGCGCGCGAACGTCCAGTCCTCGATGGCGGCATTCCAGTCGTCAGCTAACTCCAGGCAGTACGTCGCGGCCGGTTTGGGCAGATACTGCGAGGCTACCACCAGGGCAGCGACGACCGGCGCCAGTGTCGACGGCGTGAGGCCGGGGTTCTCCTCCCATCGGTCCTGCTGAGTGGCCGGTCCCGTTCGCGCCATGAACGAGGCGGCGGAGGCGATCATCCGGTCGAGCGCAGTCTCCGTCACGAGGTGCTCGAACGCGGCCGCGTCGTCCCCGGCTCGCCCGTGCATGTGGGCGGCTCCGGAACGACGCAGGGCGCCCACGAGGAGGACCGGGTAGGCCGCCTCGTCGAGCTGCACGCCGCTCCAGTAGGCCACGCCGTCGACCCACTGGTTCTGTACCCAGTGGCCGTCCGGCTCCTGCGTCGCGACGAGGTACGCCAGCGTCCGCCGGGCCGATGCGTGCGCTCCGAGAGCGACCAGCGCGCCAGCGGCCTCGACCAGATCACGCGACCACACCAGGTGATAACCGCCAAGGTCGTTCCGCGAGCTGCCCCACGGGATCGACAGGCTCGCCACAGTGGCGCCCGGCGCCATGCGGTCCTGATGGACGCGGAGTACAGCAGCGGAGTCGAGGTAGAGGCGGGCAAGGCCGTCGCCGAGCTCCCTAGGCGGCGGAGTGCAGGTCGCCAGGAACGAGCGCCAATTCGCCACGTACTCGTCCCACGCTGTATCGAAATGGCCCACGAGCGCCGATGTCGCCTGCAGAGCGGCCTCCTCCGGCCGGGTCCCGAAGGCCAATGCCACCTGCGCGACGCCGCTGTCCAGCAGGATCTCCGTCATCCCGGCGACGTTGCCCTCGTCGGTGGTGTCGTACGTCCAGGTCATGCGGCCATTCGCCGTGAAGTCCTGCCAGCCGTCCGACCGCCCGACGTACCCGACTGACTGCCGGCCGGCAGGTGGCTCCGACGCGAGCGCGAGCGCGTAAGGTTCGTTCTGCGCGAACAGCATCGGGCGCCCTTTGTAGGACCCTGCCCACGCCCGGTTGTGGGTGCCGCTGAAGCCCAGGTGAGGCGCCAGGAGTGGGTAGAGACGCAGCGGGTGAGACCCACGCTCGGCGCCATGGGGGGGGCGCAGATCCTCCAGTCGTGCCTCGATGCGGATCACGTCGGCATGGTCATCGGCACAGATGCGAAGCGTCAGGACGTAACGCCGGTGCCGATGGACCGCGCGGACTGCGGGGACGCCTGGCTCCAGCAGTTCCACGTGCGATTCGGCGTCGCGCTTGACCTCGCTCCAGAACCCGGCCCCGTCCGCAACGATAAACCCAAGGTCTCGGATCTGTGGACGGTCCACGCGGGGCCAATAGACCTCGTTGAGGATCCCGTGGCCGATGGTGAACCACACCCGGCTGGCGTAGTGGGACGTCCCCACGGCGTCCTTGGCGCTGCTCGACCAGGTGGGTGAGATCCCGGGGAAGCCCGGGGCGGGGCCGGAGGCGGGGCGCCCATCGTCGGACGGGACACCAAGGCAGGGGTCGGCTGTCATCCGCGCAGCGTAGCGGCAGGGAAGATCCGGTGCCTACGGCGACCTGCTCCGGGCACGCACGCTGAGGGTGGTCAAGCGGAGAAACGCCGGGGGCGCGGCGTCCGGAGGGGGGATCCGGGGGCCGCGCCTCGATAAACGAGTAAATAGCTGTGCGCCTCGGGGCTCAAGGGCCGCTCGGCCCCTCGAGCACGGACCTTCCGGCGGGCTCGGAGCGGGTCCCGACCTGCTCGTCCGGGCAGGACGCGCCGGATCCGGAGTCTCGTGCAGTCGTCCCGCGCCCTGGATCGAGGGTCTGTGACTGGCAGGCTACCATTGGCCGGTGTCCACCCTGCTTCTGGTCCGCCACGGCCTTACCGCGACAACCGGCCGGACGCTTTCCGGGTGGACGCCAGGGCTCCACCTCGACGAGCGCGGCGTGCGGCAGGCCGAGGCCCTGCGCGACCGCCTTCGCCCGGTGCGGCTCGCCGCCTTCGTCGTGTCGCCGCTGGAGCGCTGTCTAGAGACCGCGACGATCGTGCGCGGAGATCGCGACCTGGAGCTGACGGTCGACGAGCGGCTCGGCGAGGTGCACTACGGCGACTGGACGGGCCGCGACCTGAAGACGCTGGCGAAGGAGCCGCTGTGGAAGGTCGTGCAGGCACACCCGTGCGCTGTCGAGTTCCCAGGCGGCGAGGCGCTCCGGGACGTGCAAGCTCGGGCCGTCGGCGCCGTGCGCTCATGGAACGCACGGCTTGGCACGGACGCGACGTGGGCCCTGTGCAGCCACGGCGACGTCATCAAGGCCGTCCTCGCCGACGCCCTGGGGATGCACTTCGACTTGTTCCAGCGCATCCACGTCGACCCTGGCTCATTGAGCGTGGTCCACTACACGCCGCTTCGGCCGTTCGTGGCGCGCGTCAACGACGTGGGCGGGAGCGTGACCGACCTGCTGCCACAAAGGCCACGGCGCCGTCGCCTCGGGGGCGCGGTCGTGGGTGGCGGAACAGGCGGAGCGGGGTAGACTCGCGGATGTGGGCGGTGCCCATGCCATTCGGAGGACCGATGCCCCGACGCATTTTCAACTTCGACGCGCCGGACCGCTTCACCACCGGGACGGTCGGCGAGCCGGGCAATCGAACGTTCTTTCTCCAGGCCCGCAGCGGACCGCGCGTCGTCAGCGTGATCGTCGAGAAGGAGCAAGTCGCCGTTCTCGCGGATCGGATGGGCCAGCTCCTCGAGGAGATGCGGAGCCGCGGCGTCGACGTGCCCCTCGAGCTCTCCGAGGGATCACGGGACACCACGCCGCTCGATGAGCCGCTCATCGAGCAGTTCCGGGTCGGCTCGATGGTGCTTACCTGGGACGGCGAGGAGCCGGAGATCGTCGTGGAGGCGTGTGCGGAGGTCGAGGAAGACGAGGAGGACCCGGACGAAGACGAGGCTGCGGACGACGCGACCGAGGGGCCCGACGTGCTGCAGGTGCGGATGCCCGCCAGCGCGGCCCGTGTGTTCGTCGACCGGGCGCTCCGCGTGATCTCGGCAGGCCGCCCGCCTTGCCCGTTCTGCGGGCTTCCCCTAAACCCGGAAGGACACATCTGCCCACGCAGGAACGGTCACATCCACTGACCATGTCGCGGCCCGGCTCCGGCCCGGAACAAACCCCGGGGGCGGGCACGCCCTCGTCTCGCACACTCCGGCCGGTAATCCCGGCACCTGACCCGGCGGTCCTGCAGGTGCTGCGGCATGGCACGCTTGAGGTGCTCGGGCGCCTGGTCGACGCGTCGAATGCGACGCTGTACTGCCGCGCCTCTGGGCGCGCCCTGGACGGCTCGGAGCTCGACCTGGCTTGCGTGTACAAGCCAGTACGTGGCGAGCGGCCGCTCTGGGACTTCCCGAATGGGACGCTCGCGAACCGCGAGTACGCCGCTTTCCTCGTGTCCGACGCGATGCGGTTGTCGATCCCGCCACCCACAGTGCTGCGGGATGGGCCGTTCGGCCGCGGCATGGTCCAGTTGTGGGTCGAGGTGGACGATAGCGTCGACGTCGTGGCCCTGGTTCGCAACTGCGACGATCGGCTGCGGCGGATCGCGCTGTTCGATGCCGTCGTGAACAACGCCGACCGTAAGGGCGGCCACCTGCTCCCCGCACAAGGTGGGCACATCCACGGCGTTGATCACGGAGTCTGCTTCGCCGTCGAGCCCAAGCTCCGCACGATCCTGTGGTGCTGGCGCGGCTCGCCGATCGACTCGGAGGAGCGAGAGATGTTGGCGCGCCTACGGGCGGCCTTGCGAGGCGAGCTTGGGTCGCAGCTCCGCACAGTCCTCTCGAGCCACGAGGTGAGGGCGACAGCCCGGCGGATCGACGGCCTGCTCTCGGATGGCCGGTTCCCGGAGCCCGACCCAGATCGGCCCGCGGTCCCCTGGCCCCCGTTCTAGCTCCGGGCGCGGAACCTGCTCGATGCCGCGCCGGGACTCGAGACGCTCCAAGACCGAACGCGGGCCGCCCCGTCAGCCGACAGCGAGCGCCAGGAGCCGATCGACCTGGTACCCGGACTCGCGGCTCGCGCGGTCGAGGTCGCCGGCGACCCGTGCCGCGGCCGTGGCCGCGGCACGGAATCCGGCATCGGACGGCAGGAGGACGCGGAGCTCGACCGCGTCGAGCAGGAACGACCAGCGGACCAAGCGGGCGAACCCGTCGCGATCGAACCACGTCACGCCGCCGTACGTGTTGACACCCATGTATTGCGCGGTAGCGAGATCCGCCAGCCACGACTGCACGAGCCGAGCGCCCTCCACGGCCAGATCGGCGTTCTCGCCGGCCGTCAGCGCGGAGAGCGTCGCGGGATCAGGGAGTGCCAGCACTACCCGCAGCGTGTCGAGCACGCGGCCCACGGCGGGCCCATCGAGACCGACGTCGCGCAGGCCGGTGGCGACCGCCGCCGCCAAGTTCCACGCGTCGAGCCAGGCGCGACTGCGTAGCCCGGCCCCATCGTCGCCGGCAACGCGGCCGAGCGGCCGCAGGAGCGCCCAGACGAGGAGCGTGGACCAGGTGGGTAGATCATCGGGGAACTCGTCGCGGAGCCTGTCCCGCACCGTCGCGTAGGTCGCGGCCGGGGCGGTTGCCGTGCCTTTCGCGGGTCCGCCGGTCGCGGTCTCCTTATGGTCACCGCCAAGCCCTGGGAGGCCCAACACCACCGCCAACCCATCGCGGGCCTCGCGGGCGATGGAGACCGGATCGGAGATCCCGCCCGTCACCCGGGCCGCCCCCTCCAGCGACGCCCGCAGCCGCCCCTCGACCTCGTCGAGCACCGCCTCGAACGTCGGCATCAGGCCGACTTCGGCTGCGTCCCGCCGGGCGGCGAGCAGGCGCCGCAGCATGTCGCCCGAGACGAGCGCCCGGATGGGATCCGTCACGGGACGGAGCACGAGCTCGCGGAGCGCGGCGTCGAGGCTGGGCACGCCGCGGCCATTCAGCTGGCCCGCCAGCTCGCCGTACAGCCCGACGTCGTCGCGCAGCTCGCGCACGTCCACGAACACGTGGCACTGGTACGCTCCGAGCTCCACGTACATGCCTCGCTCGCACAGCTCCCGGCTGGGGCGGAGGTACTCGAGTCCCGTCCGCTGGTCGCGGAAGGCGCAGTAGTGCCGATCGTCGTTGGTGAGCCCGAGGCCCTCGCCGAGCGTGCGCCGCACGATCGTGCGCTCGTCGCCCGCGCCCTTCACGGCGTACCCCACCGACTGGCGGATCCAGCCCCGCGCCTCGGCGTACCGGTTGTGGTACACGACCAGCGTCCGTTCGCCACCCGAGCGGTTCGAGTAGGCGAAAACGTCCTCGTTGACGTTCCCCGAGGGATCGACGAGGTCGTACAGGAGGAAGTCCCGCACCTCCGCGAAGAGATGGCGCCGGTGCAGGAGCGGGAAGATCTCGCGCTCGTGACGCGCCACGAGCCACTCGTTGGGACGCTCGTCCCAGTAGGCCCGCCGGAACTCCATGCCGTACTTCTCCGCGTACCCCTCCACCTGGCCGTGGCCGAACATGGGCAGCCCGGGCAGGGTGACCATCAGCGTCGCGATGCCGAAGTACTTGTCCCCGGTCCCGAACTGATCGATGGCGGTGCGCTCGTCGGGGTTGTTCATGAAGTTCACGTAGCGCTTCAGGATCTCCGGGTCGAACTCAAGCGTGTTCTTCATCACGCTGCGGTAGTTCGCGTTCTCCTCGTCGCGCAGCATGTTCATAAACGCGCTGTTGTACACGCGGTGCATCCCGAGCGTCCGGACGAAGTAGCCCTCCATGAGCCAGAACGCCTCAGCCAGGAGCAGCGTGTCGGGCGTCTCCGCCGCCACACGGTCGACCACCTCGCGCCAGAACTCGACCGGCATGGCGGCGTCGAACTCGCGCCTGCTCATCCCGTGCTCGGCGCGCGACGGGATCGCGCCGCCCGTCCCGGGTTCGGGGAACCAGAGCCGCTGGTAGTGCTTCTTGGCGAGAGTCATGGCGGCGTCGAAGCGGATGACGTGGAAGCGCCGGGCGACCGCGAGGATCGTCTGGATGACCGCCTCGCGGACCTCGGGCTTGAGGTAGTCGAGCTGCGCCGTGTCGTTCCAGGGCATGCTCGTCCCGTCGTTGCCGTGATAGACGAAGCGGTTCTCGCCGGTCGCGCGGTCCTCCCGCCGAAAGACCACCGACGCGTCCGTGTTGTCGTAGTAGTGGTCCTCGATCCAGATGCCGACGCGGGGATCCGGCGAGAGGTCCGGCCCGCCAAACGAGTACGCCGGGTAGGGGGGCTGGTCGAGCGAGATGAACCAGTCCGGATGCTCCATGACCCAGGTCGAATCGATCCCCATGTGGTTGGGGACCATGTCGCTGGCGAGCCGTATGCCGCGCCGCCAAGCACGCTCGCGCAGGTTCTCGTACGCCGCTTCGCCGCCCAGGTCCTGAGCGATCCGGTAATCGAGCAGGGAGTAGGCCGAGGCCACGGCGTCCGGATTGCCGCGTAGCTTCTTGATCCGCTCCGACGCCCGGCTGCGCTCCCACAAGCCGATCAGCCAGAGCCCAGTGAAGCCCCAGCGCGCCAGACGATCGAGCTCCTCATCCGGCACCTGGTCGAGGCGGCGCACCTCGCGCTGGTATTGCTTCGCCAGCTGGTCGAGCCAGACGTAGGTGCTCCGCGCGAGCAGGACCAGCCGCGGCATCCAGTCGCGGTCCATGCTGAACCGCTCGGGCTCGAGTTCCTGGCCCGTGAAGTCGGGCATGTCCCCGCGGCGGATGTCGCCCGCGCCATGGAAGCGCAGCCAGAGGGCCCGTTCGTCCTCCGCGAGGACATCCAGCGTGAGGGCAAGACGGCCCCCGAAGCTTCCCTCCAACAGGAGGCCCCAGCGTTCGTGGATGTAGCGCAGCTGGCCGGCCAGCGAGTCGGGCGAAACGATCGCGGGGCTGCGCAGCATGGCGACCAGGTCCTGGTTCTCAGGCCCGAAGGGCGGCTGCCCGGCGAAGAACGCGCCGAGCGCGTCGATCATGTCCGGGTACGCCGAGTCGCGCGCCAGCGGCGCGTCGTCGAACAGCTCCGCAAACGGGGCGAACGCGGGATTGACGTTGGCAAGCCAGAGGTGCGCGAGCTCCTCGAGCGCGACTTGGCGATTGGGCTGCCCGTCGGTCGTCCCACTCAGCCAGGTGCGCGCGTCGAGGTCGCCGCGGTACACGGCGGACGGCGGGTAGCGCTCCACGAACGCGAGCAGGGTGGCGTCCACCGTCTCGGCACCGAGGCGCGTGTCGAGCGACGCCAGGGCGGCCTCGAGGGCCCGCGGGTCGCGCTGCTGGCGGTACAGGGCCGAGACGTAATGGAGGATCTCGTCAATGAGGCCCATCGCGTTGAGCTGGCCCGGCTGCACGGCGAGCTCCGGGTGCGCGGCGATGTCATAAGCAGCATTCATCTTCCGCGCCAGATCCCGCGTGGCTCGGAAGTCCGGCAGAACCACGTTGCCGGTCAGCGAAAACAGTGCCCCGTCGAAGCCGAAGCGGTCGCGGGCCTCGCGCGAGACGTGAAACTCCATCACGGCCGAGCATAGCAGCCCCGCCGACCGCGTCCCACGCGACCGCGGCGTTACCCGGCGCCGCGCGCCGGACCTTCAACGGCTGTCGAGAGTCCGTGTGTCTCCGACGCGGGGCGGCGGCCGCAGCCCGGCGGGACCGCCAGGAGCGCGGCCACGGGGCCAGCATCAGACGTGTGGCTCTTCGTCACGGGCCGTCCCGCTGCAGATCAATCCTCGGCCAACCTGATCCAGCCCCGGCGGATCGCGTGCACGACGGCCTGCGTGCGATCGTTGACGGCGAGCTTGCGCAGCACCGAGCTCATATGGTTCTTGACGGTCTGCTCGCTCAAGGAGAGCGCGTAAGCCACCTCCTTGTTGGACGCACCCTGAGAGATGTGGTCGAGGATCTCCGCCTCGCGGGGGGAGAGCGGGGCGAAGATCGGGGCGGCCGCTCGGCCCTCGACGACGAGCTCGCGAAACTCCCGCAGGACCCGCGCGGCAAGGGCCGGGCGCGAGAAGACGTGCGCATGGATGGGGTACTCGCCGTGCGCGACCCGGCGGATGATCGGCACCAGCTCGTCCGGGGCCACGTCCTTTCCCATGAACGCGGCGGCGCCTGCTTTGAGCGCGTTGACCAGCGCGTTGTCATCCTCCTCGACGGCAAGGAGGATGATCGCCGCCGCAGGTACGTCGCGCTTGATCCGCCGGACTGTCTCGATCCCACCAACGGGCGGCAGCGCGAGGTCGATCAGGATCACGTTGGGCGAGGTCGCGTTCGCCCGCTCGACGGCGGTCTGGGTATCCGCGGCCTCGCCGAGCACCGCGAAGTCTGACTGACCCGCGAGGATGCTCGCGATGCCGAGGCCGACGAGGGCCTGGTGGTGGGCGGTGAGGATGGTCGTCTGCGCGCGGCCCGCCGCACGCCGGTCCGAGTGGCGCCCGCGGCGATCGTGCAGCGGTTGAGCCGGGCGGCTCCCCTCAGGAGCGGTGCGTCTTGCGTCTCGCACCGACGAGGGCGCTGCCCGGGTCCTAGGACCCGGGGGCACGATAGGTCGGAGCCTTGGCGGCGCCCGCATCCATCTCCGCGGCGGTCAGGAGCACGGTCGTGGCCACCTGGAAGGAACCCGTCCGGGCGAGCGCGAGCGACAGGCCGGTCGCGGTAGCCGTGTCCGGCAGGTCGGCCACGATCAGCGCGTCGTCCTCGCCGTAGGCCCAATAGGCAGACTCGGTGGTCCCCCCGAGGCTCGCCACGCGCTCACGGAAGAATGTCTCTCGGGCCACGAACCCTTCCTTGATGGTGCCCTCGAGACCGGTTTGCGTGTAGCGCAGGCGATAGAGGTACTTCCCCATGGCTGGTCCGTCCCTTCCTGGGCGCAGGGGCACCCGGTCTGGACGGGCGGGGCTCGCCAGTGGCTCGACGCGGCTCAGGCGACCGGGACGCGGGCCGCGCGTCATTGCCTCCCGTCAGGAGGTCACCGGTATGCGCCCCGCCGTCCGGCGCGTCAAGGGGTGACCTACGGGACGATGATCGCCTGATGGAGAAGCCGTCTCAGGAAGCGTGCGACACTGGGCCGGTGACGCGCGGGATCGAGGCGTTGGAGTTGGCCGACTGGCGGCGCCGCATTGCCGAGCTGTATGCGGAGGTTCGCCGCCTGGCGTCCACGGACCCGCCTGCGGCCCATGCACGCTGGCGTGCGACACGGTAGCAGCTATACGGGGAGCATCCCCAGTCGCCAGTGCCGGTCGAGGATCGCGCCGCGTTCCAGGCCACACACTTCCCCTACAAGGCGGGGCTTCGCTTCGAATTGCCCGTGCACGAGCCCGAGGGGGCGCCGTCCACTGGAGCTGGTTCGCCAGGTCGCCCGATCCAGCCCGCGGTCGCCGGGGACGCGGCAGCGCTGCCGTCGAGCACCGGGGCTGCTCCCGCCTTCGAGCGGATCGGCTGGGTGGAGGTTCCCTTCTCGGACGGCCGGCGGCGCCTCTCTGTCTTCTGGCTCCGCGAGTACTCGGGGGGTCTCTTCCTGCCCTTCGCCGACGCGACCAACGGCGGGGAGACGTACGGGGCCGGGGGCTACCTGCTCGACGGCGCGAAAGGTGCCGACCTGGGCGGCAACCCGGAGCGCGGGACCCTGGTGCTCGACTTCAACTTCGCGTACCAGCCGTCCTGTGCATTCGATCCACGGTGGGCCTGCCCGCTGGCGCCACCCGAGAACCGCCTGGACCTACCGGTCCACGCCGGCGAAACCCTGGGCGTGGGGACCTGACCATCGCGCAGGCGCCACCGCGCAACCGGTCGGGTCAAGGCTTGGTGTGGAGCGGCAGCGAGCTCGACTCGGGACGCTGAACGCGCGCAGGTGGTGTTGGTGCGCCTAGCTGACGGGGCATGAAATGGCCCATCGCCCCTTCGCTGTCCCGGCGGGTCGCATGCCCTCGGCGCTACCAGGTACCCGCCGGCACCACGCTCCTCGCCGAAGGCCAGCGTCCGCGAGCTCGGCATCGTGCTGCGCGGCCGCGTGTGGCTGCGCACCCTGGTCCCGGAGCGGGGCATGGTCACCAACCTGACGGTCGAGCCCGGTGACATCTTCGGGCGCTCCGCGTTGGTCCCGCCCTATCGCTCCACCTTGACCATGGTGGCCCTGCAGGATCTCGACGCCCTCGCCCTCGACGGCCCCGCCTGCGCGCCGCACCAGCCGCGGACTGCGTGCTCGCCGCCGCGCTGTATCCGCGCTTGGTGGAGGCGATGTCCCGGCGCCTCGATGCCACCCGCCTGCAGCTGCTGGACCTGTTCGCGGGCGGACTGGGCGGGATGTAGCCCACCGCGGACGGCACCGCACCGCAACCTTGAGGGCCGGGGGAACCCTTGGCCGATCCGCTGCGATGCCGGCGACGGCTCCCTGTGGCGTCAGCCTAGCACGGGCACCCGCTCGACCCACTGCGCCCGCCACTCGGGAGCGGGGAATGGCTTCGACCAGTAGGCGGTCTCGCGCGCGATCCTGCCGTCGCGACATTCGAAGATGAAGACGACCTGGTAGGCGTCACCGCCATAGTCGA
>JBKQRF010000255.1:0-11820 GCA_052144055.1 Candidatus Limnocylindrales bacterium | reverse complement strand
CGGAACCACCATGTGGTGAAGGGAAGGCGGAGGGTCGCGCAACCGGGCTCGATCGCCTGCGTCATCCACTCACCAGGCCCGCGCTTCTGCGCACTCCTCGGGACTGCATCCCCGGACCTCCGGGGCTTGCCACCGCACCGGCAGAGGGCACCATCGCAGGCACATGGGGGACGGGCACGTGCGCAGACCGGCACTCTTCGCGGGTCCGACTGCCGACAGGCTGGGCCGAAGATCCTCGATCACTCACCGTGCCCGGTTCTGACAGCGGAAGTGATGGCGGCTGCTAGTCGAGCGGATCGAGCAAGTAACGCCGGAGCGTGGGGGCGACTGCGTTGGCGACTGCCTGGGGTGGCATTGAGGCGAGCGGTTCGAGGCCGACGACGCAGCGGGCGAGGATGAGTCCGACGATCTGGGAGCCGAAAAGGTTCAACCGGAAGCGGGGATTGTCGTTGCCGAGGGTCGTGGTGAGGGGGATGAAGAGTTCGCGGGTGAGGAACTCGCGCATCATGCGGGCGACGGCGGGTTCGCTGGCGGCGGCGCGGACGACTCCGGTCAGTCGTTGATGGAGGTCGGACTGCTCGAGGATCTCGACGAGGAGGGCGGCGAGACGCTGGTCGATGGTCGCGGGGTCACCAGCGAGGATGCCGGGCAGCATCTCGGCGGGGTTGAGCGGAAGCCCGACGGCGGCGACGAACAGCTCTTGCTTGGAACCGAAGAAGTAGGCGATCAGCCTCTGGTTGACTCCCGCCTCGGCGGCGATCGCGCGGAGCGCTGCGCGGTCGTAACCGTGTTCGGCGAAGTGGTGGCTCGCGGCGGCGAGGATCGCTGCGCGCGTGCCGCTCGAGCCGGGGCGGCGGCCGCTGCGTCTTCCCTGTTTGGGACGTTCGGCGGTTGACATCAAACCCTGTTCTCCGATTATTCTTCATACGATGACTTCGTCATCTGATGAATTATTCCACGAACGGGCGGCCGGGGTCGAGCACGGCGCGCGGGAGGCCGTTTCGTCGCGACGCTGGTTCGTGCTGGCCGTGCTGTGCGTGTCGCTGCTGATCGTCTCGCTCGACGGCACCGTCCTCAACGTCGCCCTGCCGACGCTCGTGCGCAAGCTGCACGCCAGCTCGAGCGATCTGCAATGGATTGTCGATGCCTACGTCGTGCTGTTCGCCGGGCTGATGCTCGTGTCGGGCAGCCTCGCCGACCGAGTCGGCCGCAAGCGCACGTTTCTCGCCGGCTTGGTTGCATTCGCGGCCTGCTCGACGTGGGCCGCGCTTTCCGGCTCGGTCGGGACGCTCGTCGCGGCCCGTGCGAGCATGGGCATCGGAGCCGCGCTGATCATGCCCTCCACGCTGGCGATCATCACCAACACCTTCACCGAGACGCGCGAGCGCCAGCGCGCGATCGGCCTCTGGGGGGCGACAAGCGGGGCCGGGATCGCACTCGGCCCGATCGTCGGCGGATTGCTCCTGGCGCACTTCTGGTGGGGCTCGGTGTTCCTGATCAACGTGCCGATCGCCGCGGTCGGTTTTGCCTTCGCGCTTCCATTCGTCCCGGACTCGCGGAATCCGTCGGCGTATCACCCCGACCTGGCCGGGTCGCTCCTCTCGACAGCCGGACTGGGACTGCTCCTCGGCGCGATCATCGAGGCGCCCGTGCACGGCTGGTCGTCGCCGCTCGTGCTGGGCACCGGCATCGGTGGATGCGCAACCATCACCGCCTTTGTCATCTGGGAGCGGACTCTGGCGCTTCCGATGCTCAACCTACGGTTCTTCCGCGAGAAGAGTTTCTCCGCCGCGATCGTGTCGGTTGGCCTGATGATGTTCGGCGTGCTCGGCGCCTTCTTCGTTCTCACACAGTTCCTCCAGTTCCAGATTGGTTACTCGCCGTTGCAGGCCGGGGTGCGCATGCTCCCCGCCGCCGGCGCGATCGCCCTGGCCGCCCCGCTCTCCAGCGAACTTGTGCGCGCGCTCGGCACGAAGCTGACCGTCGCCGCCGGCCTGCTCTTCGCCACGGCCGGCCTCTGGCAGATCTCCGGCGCGACGGTCACCACCAGCTACGGCGGCATCGTCGCCGGCATGGCCCTGCTCGGCGTCGGCGCCGGGCTCGTCATCCCCTCGGCGACGGCATCGGTGATGGGCTCAGTCCCGAGAGAACACACGGGCGTTGGCGGGGCCACCAACGGCACCTTCCTCCAGGTGGGCGGCGCCCTCGGCGTGGCCGTGATCGGCAGCCTGCTCTCTGGTCGCTACCAGGGCCGCCTCACCAGCGCCCTCGCCCCCTACCACCTCCCGCACACGCTCGAGCAGTCCGTCCTCGGCACGCTCGGCGCGGCGCTCGTCGTCGCCCACCACGTCGGCGGTACCACCGGCGCCCTGATCGCGCGCGCCGCTCACCCCGCTTTCACCAGCGGGATGGATCTCGGCCTGTTCACCGCAGCAGTTGTCGCTCTCGCCGCCGCCACGATCGCGGTCGCAACCCTCCCCGGCAAGGCACCCGCCCGCAGACGCCGGCACCACGCACCCAAGAACACAGCCGCGGCGCTGCCCAGACATTGACCGCTGATGGGGCGGCCACGACTGCGGAGCGAGTCTGCGACGGACTCCTTGACTCCATCACACGGTTCGGCGTGCCGTCAGCGTGAGGACCAGCGGCATCGAACGTCCGCCCCGAGCGCTCCGCAAAGAGACCCGAGTCGCGTCTCAGATCTCCTGGACTGGACGGCGCCGGGGTGTCGCGTGCTCATGAACGAGCGACCGTTTCCATTGTTCGCAGGAGCAGCGGCCCTCGTCGAGGGCGACAGATCTCGAGCGAGTCGGAGAGGCTTCGCCGCTGGGACGCGGTTCGCGTCGTCCGCGACGCATCCGGAATCAGCTCTTCAGGGTGTCCTTTCTTCGGTCGCTAACGGTGAGTTCTCGGACAATCGCAGCAAGGCGCCAAGCTTTTCGGCGACTGGTGGGCATGGCTTTTCACGGTCCGGAAAGTCCTCGCGCGTCGGCTCGGCGAAAGGCGGCTTCGGCACCTTCGGTGTCGCCCCGACGCCTGAGGAGTGCGCCGAGGTTGTAAGCACCCGCCGCACTGCCCCGCTCGTCCGCCCGACGGTAGGCCGCCTCGGCATCTTCGGCGTCGCCCCGATCCTCGAGGAAGACGCCTATGTTGCAAGCACCATCTGGGTCGCCCCGTTCGTCCGCCCGGCGAAAGGCCGCTTCGGCACCGTCGGTGTCGCCCCGATCCTCGAGAAGCAGGCCAAGGCTGGCGGCACCCGCCGCACTACCCCGCTCGTCCGCCCTGCGAAAAGCGGCCTCCGCAGCGTCGGTGTCGCCCCGACGTGCAAGAACGACGCCGAGATTGCAAGCACCCTGCGTACTGCCCCGCTCGTCCGCTCGGCGAAGAGCGGCCTCGGCACCGTCGATGTCGCCGCGGTCTTCGAGGAACTTGCCGAGACTGCAGGCACCATCTGGGTCTCCCCGCGCGTCCGCCCGGCGAAAGGCCGCTTCGGCACCTTCGGTGTCGCCCCGACGTACGAGGAGCAAGCCGAGGTTGCAGGCGCCCTGTGGGTCGCCCCGCTCGTCCGCCCGGCGAAAGGCCGCCTCGGCACCGTCGGTGTCGCCCCGATTCAGGAGGAGCACGCCGAGGTTGCAGGCGCCCTCTGGGTCGCCCCGCGCGTCCGCCCGGCGAAAGGCGGCCTCGGCACCGTCGGTGTCGCCCCGACGGGCGAGAACCACGCCGAGGTTGCAGTCATCTGACGCACTGCCTTGCTCGTCGACCTGTCCGGAGGCGGCTTCAGCCACCTCGATCGCTTCGCCGGCGTCGCGGGCAAAGCCAGCGGGTAAGGCTCGGTCTCCAGGTGCTTTGCGGCGGCGTCCAGACATCACACGGAAAGCCTAGGAGCCCTTCGTGCAGCCAGCCCGCTCAATCGGGAACTCGACGCTCGGGTAACGGGTATCCCGGATCATAGGGAAGGCGAGGTCGGCTTTGGGCCCACGGCCGTCGTCGCCAGTCGGAGTCATTGGCAACGTCGGCTCTTGCACGCGCTCATCCGAGGCGCAACCACTGCGCGCGGAAAGGGAAGGGCGGGGCGAGCGGAACCCGGCCGTGCCGCCGACGTCATGCGCTCACGAGGCCCGCGCGTCTGTGCACAGAGGGGACTCGATCCCCAGACCCCGAAGCCGTCCGTCCGAGCCACATCGTCCCCGACCAGCACATCGAGGCGACCCTCAACCACACCAGCTGTCGAGCGTTGTGGGGCACTCGTCAAAGAGCGGAACGCCGATTCCGGCGCGGTTAGAGAGGGCCACGGGGCCTGCCCTGGCTCGGGTGTTACCGATCGATTCCAACCCGTGCCGCAACGAGGCAGCAGCTCGTCACCTGACGACTCTGAGGGTCTCCTTCGGCGAAGTCGAGCCGTCGAAGTTCGTGCTGCCGCCGTAGGTGGCGACGAGGTGGTAGGTGCCCGCGTTGAGCCGCTTGGCGGACAACCTGCACGATCCCTTACCGGACGAGAGCGTGATCACACACAGCGTTCTCGTGGAGGCCTTGACGGTGACCGTCCCGGTCGGCATCGAGCCTGCGAACTGCGGGGAAACCGTGACCGAGAGATGCTCGGTCTGCTCGTGGCCGTAGGTGACCTTCTTCGCAGACAGCTTGAGGGTGGTCTTGGATGTCGCCTTGACGGGGGTGACCGAGTTGGAAGCCGCAGAGTTCGGCCCGGTGCCGACGGCGTTGATCGCCGCAACCTTGAAGGTGTAGATGGTCCCGTTGGTGAGGCCGGTTGCAATCTCGGTGGTAGCTGTCGAGGTGAAGGTCTGGGTTGTCTGGACGGTGGTGCCGACGTACGGCGTCACTACAAAACCGGTGATGGCCGCCCCACCGTTGGACGATGGCGCCGTCCAGGACAGGGAGACCTGGGCGTTGCCAGCGGTAGCCGCAAGCCCGGTCGGTGCCCCGGGGACAGTTACGGTGGGGACAGTTACGGTGGGGACAGTTAGGGTCGACTGCGACTCGATCAGGCCCTGCATGTTGCCGGAGGAGTCCGTGTAATACCCCACTGCCACGCACGAGCCAGTTCCCGGGCACGAAAGGGCCACGAGACTCACCTGTGGGTTGGCACCCGCAGCGGGGCTCAGGCCGCTCGTGAGGGCAGTGGTCGCCGTCCAGGTCTCGCCGTGCTGCGTCCCGATCAGGCCCTGCACGTTGCCGGAGGAGTCCGTGTAATTATCTGCGGCCACACACGAGCCAATTCCCGGGCACGACAGAGCCTCGAGATTCACCTGCGGGTTGGTTGCGGCGGCGGGGCTCAGGCCGCTTAGGGGGGCGGTGGTCGCCGTCCAGTTCCCGCCAGACAGGGTCTCGATCAGGCCCTGCCCATAGTTGGAGGAGTCGTTGTAGATTCCCACGGCCACGCACGCGCCGGTCGCCGGGCACGACAGAGCGTTGAGATACACCTCCGGGTCCGTGCCCGCAGTTGGGACCAAGCCGCTGGTGGGGGCGGTGGTGGCCGTCCAGTTCCCGCCAGAAAGGGTCTCGATCAGGCCCTGGTGGTTGACGGAGGAGGCGGAGTACATGCCCACGGCCACGCACGAGCCAGTTCCCGGGCACGAGATGGCCACGAGAGCCGCCTGCGGGTTGGCACCCGCAGCTGGGTCCAAGCCGCTCAAGGGGGCGGTGGTCGCCGTCCAGTTCCCGCCAGACAGGGTCTCGATCAGGCCCTGCCCGTTGCCGGATGAGTCGGTGTAGTTCCCCACGGCTACGCACGAGCCGATCGCCGGGCACGACAGAGCCTCGAGGTACACCTCCGGGTTAGTTCTGGGGGTGGGGCTCAGGCCGCTCAGGGGGGCGGTGGTCGCCGTCCAGTTCCCGCCAGAAAGGGTCTCGATCAGGCCCTGCCCGTAGTGAGAGGAGTCGAGGTAGTCCCCCACGGCTACGCACGAGCCGATCGCCAGGCACGAGAGGGCCCCGAGGTACACCGCGTCGGGTTGGTACCGGCAGCGGGACTCAGGCCGCTCAGGGGGGCGGTGGTGGCCGTCCAGTTCCCGCCAGAAAGGGTCTCGATGAGGCCCTGTTGGTAGCCGGAGGCATCAACGTAGAGTCCCGCGGCTACGCACGATCCGACCGCCGGGCACGACAGGGCCGCGAGGTACACGTACCCGTTCGGGGTGGTAGCGGCAGCGGGACTCAGGCCGCTCAGGGGGGCGGTGGTGGCCGTCCAGGTCCCGTCGGCGAGGGTCTCGATGAGGCCCTGTTGGTTGCCGGAGACATCAACGTAGTCCCCCACGGCCACGCACCAGCCGGTCGCCGGACACGACAGGGCGTCTAGTTGTGGCGCCTGCGAGCTGGTGCCGGCAGCGGGGCTCAGGCCGCTCAGGGGGGCGGTGGTGGCCGTCCCTGCGGGCGCTTCGTACTCGAAAGCACCGGCGTCGCAGTTCGCGCCTGGGACCCCGGGGCGGGGATCTCCGCGCTCGTCGGTCGTGAGCGTGCAGTTCGCAGCGGGCACCTCTTCATACGCGGAGCTGTCGGTCCCGATGGCAAGGGTCTCGGGGCCGCTCGAACCGTTGGCGGCGAGCGAGGTGGCGAGGTTGATCGTCGAGCTGCTCACCAGATCGGTCGACCCGAAGCCACAGGAGGTGTCGTCCTCGACGTTGTAGTAGCCGTCTGAGATGGTGCCCCCACACGGGGCTACATCGAGGATGGAGTTGGAGATGGTGGCGCTGTCGCTGTCGTAGTTGTAGACGCCGCCGCCGCCGTCAGTCGCCGAGTCGTTCGAGAAGGTGTCATCGGTCAGGGTGGCGGTGCCGGAGTTATCGACGCCGCCGCCGCCGCCGGAGGTCGCCAAGTCCCCCGAGAGGGTGTCGTCGAAGAGTGTGGCGGTGCCGGCGTTGTAGACGCCGCCGCCGGAGGTCGCCGAGTCCCCTGAGAGGGTGTCGTCGGTCAGGGTGACGGTGGCGGTGCCTTGGTAGTTGTAGACGCCGCCGCCGTCGCCGGAGGGCGCCGAATCCCCCGAGAAGGTGTCATCGGTCAGGGTGGCGGTGCCAGCGTTGAAGACGCCGCCGCCCCAGGTCGCCGAGTCGTCCGAGAAGGTGTCATCGGTCAGGGTGGCGGTACCGCCGAGATCGTCGAAGACCCCGCCGCCTTCGCCGCCGCCGAGGGTTGCCGAGTCCCCCGAGAAGGTGTCATCGGTCAGGGTGGCGCTGCCGCCGTTGTAGACCCCGCCGCCGCCACCGCCGTCGGAGGTCGCCGAGTCGTCCGAGAGGGTGTCGTCGGTCAGGGTGACGGTGCCCCAGTTGTAGATGCCGCCGCCGATGGGAGCGCTCCCGTTGGTGATCGTGAAGCCGTCGATCGTCGCTGTGCCGGAGGAAATGCTGAAAACGGAGCCTTTGCTACTGCCGTTTGCTGTCGTTGTGGAGGCACCTGCTCCCTCGAGCGTGAGGGTGTCGCCCGAAGGAACGGTGATCGTGACGTTCTCGTGGTAAGTGCCCGCCGCCACCTCGACCGTCACGTCGGTGTCGGTGTAGGTCTCGGCCGCGTTGACTCCGTCCTGGATGCTCAGGCAGGCGCTTGTGCCCGGAGAGGTGCAGCCGGTGGTGAAGGTCCCGTTCGTGCCGTCCACGTACAAGGTGGTACCCGCGGCAGCTGCTGGGACAGCACCGAGGAGACTGACGCCAGCCACGAGGACCCCGCCCATGAGGAGCGCCGCTGCCATGGAAAGGCGCACGAGGCCCGTCGATCGAAAGTCCCTACGGGTAAAAAGGTGACACCGTGCTCGGTGAACGCGTTGCTGCATGGCGGACCTCCCACGCGGTCGTGATTTTTTGCACAACTGCCGCCGACCTCGGACGCTACAGCCTCCCTCTTCGGACAACAACGGCCAGAGGCCCAGAGCGGGCGTCGCCACCTTCGTTGACTTCCTGGAGGAACACCTCGACCGTCGCATCCGATCCACCGGCATCCGGCGAGCCGGAAATGCCTCGGGTGTTCACGGCGCACCGGAGTCGACCGCGCACGCGGTATTGGCCGAGCTATCCGCGAGTACACCCAGTCTCCATCCACGAGCCACATCGTCAGAAGGCACGATCGAGCTCCGCGCAGGTGGAAACGACTTGCGGCAGCGCCGGAGTGACCGGCAACCGGGACGTAGTGGCACGGCCCCGTCTCGCATGGACGCAACACAGTGGGGTATCCGAATACCCCGAGCGCTCAGCGCTTGCTAAATGTCCCCGACCGCCGGGTAGGTGAGGCACTAGCCGCGCCGTCCTTCGGCCGTCATTACAGGGCTACCTGCTTGCGCTTGACCACTCAATCGACTCCTAGCAGGGTCCACCAGATTTCCGGTGATGGTTCGCGTGTGCCGACGGAGGGTTCTCTTCGTCTCACTCGGCGCGACCGCACTCGTGATGTCAACCGCCCTCGGCGTGGCAGCGTCTGCGGCCGCGACGACGAGCTCCGTACTGAAGGCCGCGAAGGCGGCAATGGCGAAACAAATGGGCGTTCACCTGGTGATCTCCTCGAAATTCGGTTCCTCCTCGGTTCTCGCGATCGTCGATTTCGGCACGAAGAGCGGTGAGGAAACCTTGTCAGAAGGCAAGGCGAAACTCACGCTCAAGGTGACCCCGACCTACGCCTACATCAGCGGGAACTCCTCCGGACTAACGACGATCTTTGGTGTGACCGCGGCACAGGCGAAGAAGGTCGGCAAGGACTGGATGTCTGTGAAGGCCGGTACCAGCGAGTACGCCGCATTCAAGTCCGGCCTCACGATTTCTACGCTCGCGAGCGTGCTCCCGGCGACCAAGGGTACGACCTCGTCCACAACCGTCACCGATGGCGTTCACCTGTACGTCCTGAAGTGGACGACCGCGGCTACGAGTTCTACGCCAAAGCTGTCGAACACGATGACCATCTCGGCCGTGGGAGCGACCCTGCCAGTAGAGGAAATCACGACCGCCTCAAGCGGCTCTGTTACGACAATGTTCTCGAGGTGGGGCGAGCACGTCGCCGCGAGAGCGCCGCCGGTCGCCTCAACGATCTCCTACTCCAAGGCCACGAGCTGAGAGCTGCCCAGCCTTAGGGACTGAGACCCGCACGGTGGCTGTTCAGGCGTTCGACACCGCAGCGCCGGACTCGCTACATAGACGGTCGGTTGCCGATGTGATCAGCTTTTTGGCACGGTTTACTCGTTCTCTGGCGCGGACTCGCTCGCCAGGATCGAGGTGCCGAGCGAAGCCGGAGGGAGCTGCTCGTGGTTGAAGTTCACAGTCGCCATCTGGCCCTAGTTCGGTGGATATCAAGGAACACTGGCTTGGCCGAAAAGATCGACGACGCCAGAGGAACAACACAATGAGTGACCCATACGAAGGAGACGAGAGCACCACCGATTCGCTGTACCGAAGGCGCGTCCCTTAATGCTCAGCTGAGACGCGGGCTTGGCCTGCCCCTGATCGCCGGATTTTGGCGGCTGCACGGCACATCCGCGGCATGGCACATCCGCGCGAGTCATGCATAGTTGTTGCGGCACATTCTGGGGAACCCGTCGGAATGCAGATCGCCGATTTGGTGCAGGCACGGCAGACTGGACTTGACCCGCTTACGTGTGTCCGAAGCGCGGCGCCGGATCTCAAACTCTGGATTATCGAGCGCGTGTTATAGGCGCTTGGCGCGCTGAACTTCGCCAAAGATAGGACGGTCGCGAACTGACCTGGCGACGACACCGGTCAACGTTCCGGCGCGAAGAGGTGCAGTACGTTGGTCAACTCACGAAACAACGCCGAAGCGCCTCGCCGCGCTCGACCCAGTTGGCGTCCTGGGCCGATGGTTAGGGTTGGGCCGAAGAACTGAGGGCGTAGGCACGGGAGATAGCCGCGTCTCAAACTTCGTAGCCGACGACTGGCGACCGGCTCCGTCCCTGGGCCCCCCTCCGGACCGGTGCGTGTGCCGTTTGGTCCTTTTCCCCGCCACGCCTCTCTCTCCCGAGCAACGCTTGTGGCGCCAGGTGGACAGATCGAGGTCCGTGGCCGAAAACGGCACGCCCGAAATGCCGGATGCGACAGATGGGTGGCCGGCCGGGGCTGTGAGCTGGGCTACGGCTGGTGCGCGTGCGCGCGCTGTACGGCCGAACCGGTCTACATGGCAGCGGTAGGGCCTACCTTCCCGCATTGCCGGTGCCCTGACGCGCAACACCCCCAGGCCGAGACCGGGGAACTGTCGCGAGTTGAGCAGCGGTCAGGGACTGAGGTGGTCGCTGCACGTACCGCCGTCGTTGTTGCTGTTCGTGCCGTCTGGGCAGGTGGTGTTTGACCAGGACACATCCGTCAGGTCGGCGCCGTTTAGGAAGGCGCCTTTCAGGTTGGCGCCGATCAGGTAGGCGGCAGTCAAGTTGGTGCCGATCAGATTGGCGTTGGCCAGGTCGGCACCGATCAGGGTGGCGCCGATCAGGTCGGCTCCGGTCAGGGTGGCGCCGGCCAGGTGAGCGCCGGTCAGGAAGGCGCCGGTCAGGTTGGCGCCGGTCAGGTCGGCGGTGGTCATGGTGCTGCCGCTCAGGTTGGCGCCGGTCAGGTTGGCGCCGGTCAGGTGGGCCTGCTGTAGGTGGGCGCCCGACAGGTCGGCGTTGGCGAGGTCGGCGGTGGTCAGGTGAGCCCCGGCCAGGTTGTGGTTCTTGAGGCCGCAGCCAGCAAGGTTGATCTCTGGGTAGGGAGTCGCCGAACAGTTGTAAGTGGCATTGCCTGTACCGGCAGCACCGGTCGCGCGAGTCGCACCGGTCGCGGCAGCTAGCCCCGCACCCCCGAGCGCCAGTGCCCCGACGAGAGCCGGGATGGCAAAGAGCTTCTTGGTGAGCATTGCTTTCCTTTTATTGTGGTTAGTTGGTGTTCAACCCAGCCTTGCTTCCGTCGTCGATAGTCGGGACGAGAGAGCCCGCAAGCCCACCCGGTACGGGAGCTTGCTGCGGTCCACCCTGGACGAACGTTCTGCGGATCGGCACGCCGCCAGTGTGCCGGGCCGAGCGCCGTATCATTTTCGTGATAATGGCCTCAGCGGTTACCGGCCCTCTAGCGGCCCCGATGACCCGAAGTGATGCCGACGTCGTGACGCCGGAGTTGCCGTTAGTCATGGACCGAGTGTGCCACCATCGCCCGGGCCTCGTGTCACCCCGGCCGACGACGAGTTGCCGTTCTGGTCCGCAGGCGAGATGTCTTACCCCACTCGGCCCAACAGACTCGTCGCAATGCGTCGCATCCCGTTGCAGTCTCGCTGGCGCTGCTCGCCGAGATACTCGATTGGCGACGTGGTGTCCCGATTCAATATGGCTCTTCTCAATGAACTGGGGCGCGTGAACAACTGACCGCGCTCCGATAGGTATCCACCAGCGCGGCAAGGGGCCTCGCCATTCTTGTGGCTGTCGACAGCTCCGAGAGAGGGAGACCCCCCGCCATGGGCGACGGTACCGAATTCGATGACGCGCTGTTGGGACTGCCCGGCTTCAGGGTGCTGGCGGTGGCCGACGACGGCGATGAGCTACTCGTCGGCATCGAAACGATCCGCCGGGCGGCCGGGTGTCCTTTCTGCGGGGTGATCGCCAGGACAAAGGACCGGCTCCGGGTTTTCATCAGAGACCTGCCGGCCCTCGACCGAACCGCCCCGGGGTTTGGGTCACCAGTCCTTCGACTGGCTCGATCTGACGGTAGTAGGCGGCCTATCACGATGCAGCGCTGATCCAAGCGGCCGTGGCGGGCGGATTCAACCGGTCAGTGCAAGAAACTCGGTGAGCTTCTCTGATGGTTTCATATATCCGAGTGTCTTGCGCGGGCGGTTGTTGAGACTGGCGGCGAAACGCTC
>JBKQRF010000254.1:0-9287 GCA_052144055.1 Candidatus Limnocylindrales bacterium | reverse complement strand
GTTCGCGGTAGAGTTGGTGCAAACGGGAACTCTACGTTGGCGATGCGGGCCGCCGCACCCGAGGTGACGGAGACCATCTCCTACCGTGTGACCACTTTCAAGCTCGGCACACGGAACCTCGTCCACTCAAAGCGCGGCTTGCCAAGGACGCGGCTCGCCGGCAGAAGTAGCTCGCCGCGCCAGTGTGCTGCGGGTACCGTCGGAGCCATGACGGACACGCTTCCTCCGACGACCGGCGGGGTTCCGGGAAGGTAGTCGCGGGCAGCCGAGCTGGCTGCTGCGTCACTCCTGGGGCGTCTCAACCTCGACAAAGAAGTCGGACGTGGGCGGCTCCCAGTGGGGCGCACCCGGACCAGGTGCCTCGTCAGCTGCGCCAGGGCATCGGCCACCGGGTCGAGATCGTCAAGGCGCCGGAGCACCGCTTTGACGACATCCAGATCGGCAGGTGACAGGAGATCCTTGGGCGTCGCCAGATGGAGCCTGCGGTGGCGTGACCAGGGGAAGATCGTCTCAGTGTGTTCCATGACTGTCTCAGCTGCGCATTTTACCCCGACCAGTGCCTACGAACCGGCCCCTGACTCCACGAACCCCGGCTTGGCGTAGGCAGGATCGGGATACCGGTAGAAGCCCTCCCCGCTCTTGACGCCGAGGCAGCCGCGATCCAGGTAGGTCTTGACGAAGTCGGCGTTCGTCTGCGCCTGCGCGTCGCCGGTCTGCCGCGCCCAGTAGGCGGCGATGTCCCACACCGTGTTGAGTCCTACGGCATCCATGCCCCCGAACAGCCCGATGGGCGTCTTCGTGATGCCCATCCAGGCCCGGTCGACGTCCTCCACAGAGGCGACGCCGTTGGCGACGAGGGTCAGTGCCGCGTCGAGCATCGCCCGGTACACCGCATTGAAGACGTAGCCGTGGCTCTCCTTGCGCAGGTAGATCGGGATCTGCCCGATGCGCCGGGCGAAGGCCAGGACCAACTCGGTCGTCTCCGGTGACGTTCCCGCATGGGGCATCACGTCCGCCACGTTCGATGACCACACCGGTGGGTGGAAGTGCAGCGCCACGACGCGGTCGGGCCGTCCGGTGGCTTCGGCGAACTGGGATGGGAGCAGCGTGGAGGTGTTGGTCGTGAAGATCGTGCGGGCGGGACAGAGCGTGTCGAACTGGGCTAGGACGCCGCCCTTGAGGGCCGGGTCCTCGGGCACCGACTCGCTCACGAGATCCACCTCGGCAGCCGCGAAGGCCGGATCGGCGGTCGTGCTGATGGCGGCCAGCGCCCGCTCGCGGGTCGCGTCGTTCATGATGCCGGCCCGGACCTGCGCGTCGGCGTAGCCGCGCAGAAGTCCCATCCCAAACTCCAGTGCGGCCGGGTCGATGTCGTACAGGACGACGTCGTAGCCGTGGGTGGCGCACTGGAGCCCGATCTGCTGGCCCATCGTGCCGCTGCCGATGATGAGCACCCTGCGCACGTCGTCGATCTGCATCCCCAACCTCCGTGCTCCGGCACCTGACGGGACGCGCGGCTACGGTACGTCGCGGCGGCGCGGGCAGTTGGGGCCGAGAAGCGCCTTGATGAACTGTCCTTCGCGCCGCCGAAGGTCGGTTTGGACTGAATATCCTCGATTTGCCTCGCCGGCCGGTCTCAGGGCTAGGGCAAGCAGAATGGGGTGCAGGAACCAGGATGGAGTCGGGTAGCGGATGGAGCTTAGGACGCCTCGCACGTCGGCTCGGGACCGGGCCGCTCGCCCTCGCCGTGTGCGGTTGCGCTGCGCGTCCCGCGTCCTTGCCGGGCCAGTCAGGGCCGGCGGCGAGAGGGCCCGCTGGGGCGTTCAGCGTGCGCTTTCGGCCAGGTCACCAGCAGTCGACGTGAACGCCTGGATGATCTCGGACAGGTGGTCTGCGACGAGCAGGTGGCCCTCGCCTGGGAAGAATGTCGCCTGGCAGTTGGGTATCGTGGACGCCAGATGCCGTGCTATCGCTGGTGACACGAGGACGTCGGCCTCGCCTTGCCAGAGCATCACGATGGGCTTGATCTCGTTGAGACAAAACCCCCATGGCCTGCCCAGCAGCACCACGTCCTGTGCCGCGCCCCGGCTGCCCTGTCGAAACGCCTCGGCGATGTCTGCCGCCAGCATGTGGCGTATCTCTGGCCGGCGCACGATGTCCGCGTCGGCGGACGACATGGCCTGTGCGATCGCATCCAGGGTCTGTTCGGGATGGCGGCGCACCTGCCGCTCCGTCGACCACATGATGAGTTGCGCCAGCGGAGGGAACCGCGCACCGAGCTGGAACCCGACCCGGTTCTGCCAGCGCATGTCCTGCGTGGCCCCCGGCGCGTCGTAGGGGCCGACGCCGCCGATGACGCCCACCCAGGTCAGACGCTCCGGAATCTCGTGGGCACAGGCAAGGGCGTAGGGCCCGCCGCCCGAAGACCCGAGAACCGCGAACCGGTCCAGCCCGAGCATGTCGGCGACTTCTTCGACATCGCTGGGCCAGTCTAGGATGGTCCGATCGCGCTGGAAGTCCGACAGTCCGTAGCCTGGCCGGTCGAGCGCGATGAGGCGAACACCTGCTGCTGCCGCCGCCTCGTTGGCGAACTGGGGCTCAAGCCGCGAGCCGGGATGTCCGTGAAAGTAGAACCCGGGCGCGCCATCGGGCCTTCCATACTCGGCGTATCCGAGTCGCCGTCCGTCGCGGAGCGATAGCGTCTGCTCGGTGAGAGTCGCGGCCATGTCCTCCAGTTCGCAGACCGGCGGAAGCGCCAGACTCATGCAGCAGGTCGGCGACGAGTTGACCGCAGCGTAGCGCACGAGCACGAACCTACCGCGCGCGACACGACATTCAGTATCGCTGCCGCTAGGTTCCCTGTGGTGCCGCCTCCTCCCGTTCAGTTGATCGGGGAGGTGGGGTGGCCTGCGGGACTTGAACCCCTAACCTCAGAGCTGAGGACGTTGTCGTACTCATCTCCCTCTGCTGAAGCTCAGATCGGCCCCCGCAACGGGCGTTCCGACTGACGACTCTCGGACGCCGGCGCGGGTGGCGACGTCGGGCGCAATAGCCCTGGCGTCTGATCTCGTGCAGGTAGGACACTCTTTCGGCGAAGCAACCAGTGCGCGAGCAACACGGAGGTCACACCATGCCGGTCGAGCACGTCAAGATCGATGGCGACCGATTGCTCACCGAGGTCAAGCGGTTGATCGCAGAAGGGAACGTCTGTCGGATCAGCATCAAGCAGGGGGAACACACGGTGGCCGAGTTTCCCCTGACGATTGGGGTGGCCGGGGCCGTCCTGGCGCCGTGGCTCGCTGCGATCGGGGCGATCGCCGCGCTCGTCACCGACTGCAGCATCGTGGTCGAGCGCGCGGACACCCCTGACGCCTGAGCCATCCCACGTCACGACGCGCGGCTCGCGTCGGGGCTTCTCTGGGGCGTCACGGAGGAGGCGACGTATCTCGGCCTCAGGCGAGCCATGTCAGGTACCGTAGCGGCGATGACGGACGCCGCTCCTCCTCCGACGATCGGCGCCGGTCACCCCGCAGCCTTCCACCTGGGCCCGGGGCACATCATCGTCTACGCCACGCCGGCCTTCCTCGCGGCCTTCGGATCGACCTGCCTCGGGCTGCCGGCCCGCGAGGCCCTGCCCGACCTTCCCGCGGCGACCTTTGCGCTGATGGACCGCGTTTTGCGCGAGGGCCGCCCACCGGCCCGCCGTATCGAGACCCCGCACGGCGAGCGGCGCCTCGTCGTGGTGCCGCGCCGCGGCCCCGATGGCGAGACTTACGGCGTCGCGACCCACCTCGTAGCTGTCGCGGCTGGCGTCGAGAGGCGATAAGGGTCGGAACAAGCGCACACGCTAGGGGCCGACTTCGAGGCGCAGACGGAGCTGGCCGCCTCGACGGACTTCCCGCCGGGCGAGTGACGCACCGCCGCGATGGCGCGAGTGAGTGGGCGCACAAAGGAGACAGATCATGCAGGTGCAACCGAAGCAGCCGACGATGAAGGCCCCGCCCGAGACGTTCACGGGGGACGCCTGGTTCGACGTCATCGCGCGCGGCGAGGCGCCCTCCCGACTCCGCGTGAACGTGGTGCGGTTCGCGCCCGGTGCCCGCAACGCTTGGCACGCGCACGCGGTCGGGCAGACGGTGCACGTGACCGGGGGGATCGGGCGTATCCAGGCCCGCGGCGGCGAGGTCATCGAGATATGCACGGGCGACACGATCGTGACGCCGCCCGGTGAGTGGCACTGGCACAGTGCGGCCCCCGACCACTTCATGACCCACCTGGCGATCTGGGAGGCGCCGGAGGACGGCAGCCCGGAGAGCGAGTGGGGCGAGCAGGTCCGCGAGTCCGAGTATCTGGCACAGCCGACGGAGCCGACTCGATGACCGCCTGGACCGCCGACGAGCTTGACCGGATCGGCAGATCCGACGAGCTGCAGGTCAGCTCGCAGCGTCCCGACGGGAGCCTCCGGCCCTACGTCACGATCTGGGTCGCGCGCCTCGGCGACGATCTCTACATCCGCTCGGCCTACGGCCCCGACAATGGGTGGTTCAGGCGAGCATTTAACTCGGGCAGTGGCCAGATCCGTGCGGGTGGCGTGGAACGCGGCGTCTCGTTTGAGGAACCGGGCACGGCGGTGGACGCCGACCTCCACGCGGCTTACCACGCCAAGTACGACCGGTACGGGCCGGCCATCGTGGGAACAGTGGTGTCACCGGAGGCAGCCAGATGCACCCTGCGGCTCGTACCCCTGTAGATCCACCTCGAAAGGCGAGGCCTGGTCGAGCGAAGGACGCTCCCGGCCGATCGCCGGATGACGGAGCTGGTTGCGATAGTCACCGGCGGCTGCTGGCTTCAGCGGCTCGAGGAGCTGGCGACTGTCGGCCCTCGTCCGTCGGACGTCTAGAGCGACGAGTAGCAGGCGCTCATCCGCCTGCTCCGCCGAGCCCTGGAGTCGCAGGAGCGTCCTCAAACTCGCGCAAGGTCACGGCCGATACCGCTACCCGTTGAGGTGCAGCAGAACTGCAGCAGAAAGGATCGGCAACCGGCCTACTTCGGCGACTTCTAGCAGCCTCGTCTACGCGTAAGGTCACCCTCTTGCGTGGACACCGGAACTGCAGAACTTCTATTTACCGGCTCGAATCCAATCGTCGGCCTCTACCTTCCTTCGTGACATGACCCACGATGTCGGCGCGACCTCGGCCTTGCCGTTGGAGAGATCGGTCTCTCGACAGGCTGTCCGGAGACATGGAGCCCGTGAACGAACCTTGCGCCCGGGCCGCTCGGCGAAGCGTCATGAAGACCCGCCAACGGTCTCGTCCGCAGCCAGCGGTGCCGCCGGGCGAGCCAGACCGTCGACCACCTCGACATTCTGCAGCGTGAGCAGGATCGACGGCGGCGCGAGGACTTTCCAGCGCCGACTGCCGCCGCCCAGCACGATGCGGGCACGGGCCATGACCGCCGCATCCACCCAGATCGGCAGCCCGTCGGGCAGGCCGAAGGCGGTCACGCCGCCGAGTTCCTGTCCGGTCAGCGCGCGCGTCTCGTCCGCCGACGCGAACGATGCCCGGCGCGCCCCCAGCTTGGCACGGACCGCGTGGTTGACGTCGAGCCGGTGCGTAGCCAGGACGACGCAGGCGCCGTAGCGCGGCGGGTCAGCCTTGCCGACCACCACGATCGTGTTCGCGGCGTCCTCCGGCGCGAAGCCGTATGCCGCGCAGAAGGCCGCGGTATCGGCCAGCGCCGGGTCGCAGGCGAACAGCTCGTACGCGCCGCGCCCGGCGAGTGCGGCTTCTAGGGTCGGGCGATCGAGATCAGACGTCATGTCGGCAACGGTACCCCACTGGGCCAATCGAGACAGCCTGGCCTCGCGACCGGCGCCGGTGTGGCCAGACGCTCGAGAGACAGGCGAGGCGGCTGAGGACCCAATCCGGCATCTCGTAGATGTAGAAAGGCCCGTCGTTGAAGCCCCCGGATGACGAGCCGCGCTCCAAGACGGGCCTGCGCCTCGGCGAGCCCGCGCAAAATCTCGGGCGACCGGGCACGTAGCCCCCAGTAGAGTAAGCGCTGCGCACGCCACGGCGGCTGGGCGACCTAGGGTCGAACGGATGGGATTTGGCGGCTGGACTTGGTGATGGCCCTGGCAGGCCACGAGCAGAGCGGAGGCGGCACCGACAGCATCTCAGTGCGACGCTGGCGCCTGCTCGGAGCGACGGCCGTCGGGGCGTTCATCGCTCCATTCGACGGCAGTGTCGTTGCCATCGCTCTGCCCAAGATCGGACCGGCCCTCCACCTTAGCTTCGTGGGGGCCCTGTGGGTGCAGCTCAGCTACCTGCTCGTGCTCACCGCCGGACTCATCCCCGCGGGACGCCTTGCGGACACCTTGGGTGGCCTGCGCCTCTACCGGATCGGTCTGGTCGTGTTCGCTGTTGCGTCTGCTGCCGCAGGGGCATCGACATCGACAGCATGGCTCCTCGCCGCACGCTGCACTCAGGGGATCGGCGCGGCCTTGCTATCGGCAACATCAACGGCGCTCGTCACGGAGGCCTTCCCGGGCCCTGAACGTGGCAAGGCTCTCGGTCTCAACGTCACGGCCGTCTACCTCGGACTCGCGCTGGGGCCGGCCCTGGGTGGGCTCCTCACTGAACAAGTCGGCTGGAGATCTATCTTCTATGTCAACGTCCCGGTGGCAGCAGCAAGCCTCGCGTGTGGGTGGCGTCTAACGAGTGAGCGTCACACCGCGCGCCACCGGGCGGGGGCCGGCTTGGACCTGCCGGGGGTGGGACTGCTCGTTGCCGCGCTGGCGGCCGGGATGGTGGGGGTCAGTCTTGCCCCGATTTGGGGCTGGACCGCTGTTCCTTCGCTCGCTCTTATGGTCGGCGGCGCCGGTGGCGTGATCGGGCTCGTGGCCTACGAGTCGCGGCGCTCCGAGCCGTTTCTTGACGTGGGTCTGTTCCGTCGCAGCCGACTCTTTGCCACGGCCAACTTCGCCGCTCTGGCCAATTACATGGCATTCTCCGCGGTCACGGTGCTCACCTCGGTGTTCCTGGAGGTTGTGAGCGGCCGGAGCCCCGAGCAAGCCGGGCTCGTCCTAGTCGCCGCTCCAGCGGCAATGGTCGCCCTCTCATGGCTGGCGGGGCGGGCCTCGGATGCGGTTGGTTCGCGCTGGCTCGCCAGCGGGGGAATGGCCATCATCGGTGCCGGCCTGATTCTGCTCTCGGCGCTTCCGGTTCAGCCAAGCATGCCGCAGCTGGTCGGTGACCTCGTCATCGTGGGAGTGGGCATGGCTCTGTTCAGCGCTCCCAACACCTCCGCCGTGATGGGATCGGTGCCAAGAGCCCAGCTCGGCGTCGCCTCCGGCATTCTCGGGACGATGCGCTTTCTCGGCCAGACTCTTTCAATCGGTGTCCTCGGAGCCTTGGCCACGTCGCGCCTCGGCGCCGGGGGCCAAGCTGTGCTGTTGACCGGGCGAGCCCAGGGCGCGGGTGCGGCATCAGCCTATGTGTCTGGCTATCACTTGGCGATGGTGGCCGGCGCATCCATTGCAGTCGTCGGTGCTATCGCGTCCCTCACGCGTCCAAGCCACGGCGACGGTCTGAGACATCCTCTGGCCGAGCCCAGCGCGAGGTAATGATGCGCACACGCGGTGTGGCGGCGTCTTGGCGCTACCGTCGACGATGGAGCTGACCGACGGCTGGTGGCAGCACCATCGCGGGTCGCCGAGCCGAACCCCCCGAGTAACCCCCCGAGTGCGCGGTCACGGCGCGGCCGGGGCCCACCGGTGGGACCCGCGCTTTGACATTATCGTCGGCACGCACACGCCGACGACCACCGCTGCCAAGATGATCGTGAACAGGTGCGTGCCGGGCCACTGGTCCAGGAGGACCACGGCTGCCAGCGCGGAGACTCCGATTGATATTCGCCAGTAGTCTCGTACCCCCAGCGGCCAAAGTGCCGGCAGCAGCAGGAACACCAGCACGCAGTCCTGAATGAACAGGTTGGGGTTCACGAGCAGAACGATCCCGACCCCGGCCGCGACCATGCGCCGCGCCGGGAGCGTCCCGAACCCGGGGCGCTCGACGGCCGCCGCAGCAAGCCACAGAATCACGAGGCCGGCAGCCAGGCCGGCCCAGAGCAGGTCGACGGTCGCAACCGCGCGCTGCCCCAGGTAGCCGACGAGCATCCCGTTCAGGCCCTCGCTCGTAGCGAGGTCGCCCTGCCAGACGGACTGGACGACGGCCCCAGCTCCGTTGAAGTGACTCATTGCCACTTCGAGCAGGTAACCGATGTACTGTCCGTAGATGCCCACTCCCACGAACGGGACGCTCACGAGGGTCAACAGCGCCCCCCCCAGGATTGCCCAGCCGATCGCCGCCCAGCGCCGGTCGAGCGCGAGCGCCAAGAGCGGGAGCACGAGGAGCTGTGGTTTGAGCCACCAGGTAGCTAGCGCGAGCCCCGCTAGACCCCAAGACCCTCTGCGGGCCGCGGCCAGCGCTGCAACGCCGCCCAGCAGCATCACGGCGGACCACTGGCCTTCGGCGAGGGAGTGATAGGCGGGGAAACTCAGAGTGATGAGGAGAGCTGTCGCGATCCGCTGTCGAGTTGCAAGGGGTCGGGCGATCCACGCGCCCGCCAGCGCCAGCATGGCGAGGCTGAGGATTGCCCAGGCCGCGCGTGCTGCCTGAGCCGGGAGGGCTGCGATCGGCGCGAAGGCGACCGCGGCGAACGGGGGGTTGATGAACGGCATGTAGCCGTTCGCCCCCACCGGCGTGGGGATCACCGTACGCTGGATCGCCGTCAACGCGCTGGCGTCGTACAAGTCCGCAGAGCGGCCTTGGAGCACAAGCCTGCCGGCGGCGAAGAAGGCAAGGAAGTCGTGGTGCACCCCCGCCGGCATCGACGCAGCCAGCTCTTCTAGGAGCGCCGCGAACAGCACGGCCCCGAGACCAATCAGTGCGATGGCAGCTGCCCACAGGGCCCGGTCGAGGGCCGGCAGGCGTCCCTTCGCAAAGGTCGTGACGAGGGATCGGGAGTGTGTGGCCATGTGGCGATGGTGCCATGTCCGGCACTCTCGCGTGCTTCCCGGCAGCCGGAGCGGGGCGGACGGGAGCTCCAAGGCCACGTCCCGCTCGGCCGGGGACTCGGACGGACCGGTCAAGTCCCATACCGTGAGCTCCTATCTCGTCAAGCCCTGATTTCGGCGGCCTGCAGATCGAGCAGCATGGTCCGGTAGACCACATCGGCGAGGTGGCGCTTGAGGCAGCGGAGTGCCTCGCGCCAGGTCTTTCCCTCGG
>JBKQRF010000253.1:0-29353 GCA_052144055.1 Candidatus Limnocylindrales bacterium | reverse complement strand
CCGTGCCGTCGTGGCCAGACGCGCGACCCCGTGGAGGAACTTCAGCTCCTGCAGCTCGCGAGGATCGCCGTCGCGGGCCTGGCGGCTCTCGATCGTCTCCATGGCGGCAGTTCACGCTCCGGCGCGGCGCCTGTCAACCTCCGCGCCGGAGACGTTCGGGATCGCCGCCAGACGCGGCCCTCGAGCGGTCGGCCGGTCAGCAGATGCGGGGTAACTGCTCACCGACCAGCATGTCGACGATGCGCTCGGAGCCGACGAGGGTGCGGACGGTCACCATACCGGGGTGGTCGGCGACGACCCGCCCGACGAGCGCTGCGCCCTCTCCTTCGGGCAGGGCGCGCATGGCGATCAGGGCCGCCGCGGCATGGTCGTCGGGCACGATCGCCACGCACTTGCCTTCGTTGGCCACGTGGAGCGGGTCGAGCCCAAGCATCTCGCACGCTGCGCGAACCGGGCCCGGCACGGGGATCGCGTCCTCGTCGAGCTCGATGCCCACTCCGGACGCTGCCGCGATCTCGTTGACTGCCGAGGCCAGTCCGCCGCGAGTGGGATCGCGCAGCACATGCGCGTCCGGAGCCGCCAGCAGGACCGCAGCCGCGAGCTTATGGAGCGGCTGCGTGTCGGAGGCGATCTCCACCTCGAACTCGAGCCCCTCGCGCACGCTCATGATCGCCACCCCGTGGAGGCCGATCGGCCCCGACAGGAGCACCGCGTCGCCGGGACGGGCCCGGTCGGCACTGAGGTCCACGCCGTCCGGCACGACCCCGATGCCGGCTGTGTTCACGAAGAGGCGATCCGCTGCGCCGCGCCCGACGACCTTGGTGTCGCCCGTGACCACGCGCACGCCGGCGGCCGTGGCGGCCCTCGCGACGGACTCGGTCACCGAGCGAAGCTCGTCGAACGACAGCCCCTCCTCAATCACATAGGCCAGGGAGATCGCGGCTGGACGCGCCCCCATCATCGCCAGGTCGTTGATCGTGCCGTTGACCGCGAGCTCGCCGATGTCTCCACCAGGGAAGACGAGCGGGCTGACCACGAACGAGTCGGTTGTGAAGGCGAGACGCTGCCCGCCGATCTCAACCAGTGCGGCGTCGTTCAGCGGCCCGCCCGGTGAGGCGGTGCCGAGCGCCGGGATGATCACGTCGCGCATGAGCGCCGCCGAGAGCTGGCCGCCGGAGCCGTGACCGAGCAGCACGCGCTCTTGCTCTGCCAGAGGTGCCGGGCAGGTAGCCGACAGCGGATCCGGCGCGGGGCGATCCAGGGGTGCGCCGTTCATCGCCCGACTCCGGCGTGGCCCGTCGGGGCAAGGACGGTCAGCGGTCGCGCGACGGGACCCAACCCCCGCCCCGCGGCGTGGAACGCCGCGCAGGTCCCCTCAGCCGAGACCATGGGAGCGCCCAGCGGACGCTGCGGGCTGCATAGGACGCCGTAGGCGGTGCAGTCAAGCGGCGTCTTCGTTCCCTGGAGGATCTCGCCGGCGATGCAGGCTGGGTGCTCCTTCGTCGTAATGTCCCCGACGCGGAACCGGCGCTCAGCGTCGAACCGCGCGAAACGCTCCTTCAGGTGATACCCGGAGGCCGGGATCTGGCCGATCCCGCGCCAGGTCCGGTCGCCGACGTCGAAGACCCGGACAATGCTCTCCTGAGCCTTCTGGTTCCCCTCGCGGCGCACGGCGCGGGCGTACTGGTTCTCGACCTCGGCACGACCCTCCTCCAGCTGGCGGATCGCCATGAGTATCCCTTCGAGCAGATCAAGTGGTTCGAAGCCTGTCACCACGATCGGGACGTGGTACTTAGCGGCGATCGGTTCGTACTCGGTCCAGCCCATCACCGCGCAGACATGCCCTGCCGCCAGGAACGACTGGACCTGGTTAGATGGTGAGGACAGGATCGCCTCCATGGCGGGCGGCACCAGCACGTGGCTGACCAGCACGCTGAAGTTGTCGATCCCCTGCTCGGCGGCCTGCCACACCGCCATCGCGTTGGCCGGGGCCGTCGTCTCGAACCCGATCGCGAAGAACACGACCTGCCGGTCGGGGTGCTCGCGCGCAATCCTGAGGGCATCGAGCGGCGAGTACACGATGCGGACATCGGCGCCGCGGGCCTTGAGGGAGAGCAGGTCCGTGGTGGACCCAGGCACGCGGAGCATGTCTCCGTAGCTTGTGAAGATCACGCGCGGGTCGGCCGCGATCGCCAGCGCCTTGTCCACCTGCTCGAGCGGCGTGACGCACACGGGACAGCCGGGCCCGTGGATCATCCGCACGCCGTCGGGGAGCATCTCGTCGATCCCTTGCTTCACGATCGTGTGCGTCTGGCCACCGCAGACCTCCATCATGGTCCACGGTCGGGTGGTGATCCGGCGAACCTCGCGGATGAGCGCCTTCGCCCTCGCGGCGTCCCGGTACTCGTCGACGTATTTCACGACGGGGCCCCCGCCGCGGCCGGGCCGAGGTCGACCACCTCGGGCTCCGCCATCCCGGGCCCCATCGTGGCCAGCTCCTGCCGAAGGAGGTCACCCATCTGGTCGAGCAGCTCGAGGGTGCGCAGCGCCTCCTCCTCGTCGACCATGCTGATCGCGAAGCCGACGTGAACGATCACGTAGTCGCCCACCCGGACCTCAGGCACGTACGCGAGGCAGGCGTCCTTGCGCACGCCGCCGAAGTCGACGCGGCCCATGGCCAGCCCGCCCTCGTCGCGGACCTCGATGACCTTCCCCGGGATGCCGAGGCACATGGCGATTCGCCTGCCTTCCTAGATGGCCGGGCCCGCGGCGAGGCCGCCGGCTAGGCGCGCGGCGGCGACGGCCGCCTGTCCGTAGCTGATCCCGCCGTCATTCACAGGGACGCAGCGGTTGGTGAATACGTCGAACCCGTCACTGGCGAGCCGGACGAGCAGCGCTGTGGCGAGCCAGCGGTTCTGGAACACGCCGCCCGAGAGGCAGACATGCCGGATACCGGTGGCCTGCCAGGCGGCGGCACAAAGCTCGCGGGTCAGTTCCGCGATCGTCTCTTGGAACCGCGCCGCAAGGACGGGGACCGGGACGCCCGATGCCTGCGCCAGCAGGATTGCCGCAAGCGTCGGTGCGGGGTCGTACACCAGCAGCTCCGCACGACGGGTCAGGCGGTATGGCAGCGGCTCCGTGGGATCGGTCCAGTCAGTGGCCCGAGCGGCCTCCTCGACGGCCAGGGCACCGGGGGCCGCACAAGGCGCAGCCGGGTCGGTCAGTACGGCCCGCATCTCCAGCTCGATCGCCGCCTGCGCTTCGTATTCGGCCACATCGCGGATGCCCAGCAGGCTGCTGACGACGTCGAACAGCCGGCCCGCGCTCGACGCGAGCGGCGCATTTAGCCGGCGAGCCACCTGCGTCCTAATGACCTCGACCTCTCGGGGATCCAAACGATCCAAGAAGAGGGCGGCCGCCACGGTCGTGTCGGCATCGACGGGACGGCTTGTGAGGGGACGCATGGCGCCATCATCATCCTCCAGTCCGAACAGGTAGCCGAGGGCCATCCGGTACGGCTTGTGCACGGCCATCGCGCCCCCGGGCATCGGTGCGAGGGCGAAGCGGCCGAACCGCCGATACCCGGCCAGGTCGGCCACCAGGACCTCGCCGCCCCAAAAGGTGCCGTCATCGCCCATACCCAGACCGTCGTACGCCACGCCGATGCACGGCCCGGTGATCCCGGCCTCCGCGGCACAGGAGGCGACGTGGGCGTGATGGTGCTGCACGGCGATGCGCCGCTCGGCCGGGAAGTGCCGCCTGGCGAACTGGGTGGACAGATATGCCGGGTGCAGGTCGTGGACCGCCAGCCGCGGGTCGAGGTCGAGCAATCGCCGCAAGTGCGCGAGGTTGCCCTCGAAGGCCCGAAACGTCCGCAGGTCCTCGAGGTCGCCCGTGTGAGGCGCCACGTACGCTCGCGCCCCGGATGCCAGCGTGAAGGTGTGCTTCAGCTCGGCGCCGACGGCCAGCAGCGGCTCAGGTAGGACGACGGGAAGGTCGAGCGGGTCGGGGGCGTACCCGCGGCCGCGGCGGATGACCGACTCGCGGCCAGCCACGACCCGCGTCACAGAATCATCGTACCGGCCAAGGATTCTCCGGTCGTGCTGCAGGAACGCGTCGGCGATCCCGCCGAGGCGACCGAGTGCCTCGTCGTCGTCCGTGGCCAGCGGCTCGTCGGAGAGGTTCCCACTGGTGAGCACGATGGGCCGGCCGAGATCGGCCAGCAGCAGGTGATGCAGTGGGGTGTAGGGCAGGAAGAGCCCCACGCGCCGGTCGCCGTTGACCACGGCGGGCGCAAGAGCGGCACCACCGGTGCTCGCAGTGCCGACCAGATCCCGCCGCTCCACTAGCACGATGGGCCGCGCGGAGGACACCAGCAGGTCCGCTTCGTCGTCGTCGATCGTGGCAAGCTCGCGGGCGGCCGACAGGTCGCGGACCATGACCGCAAACGGCTTTGCCCAGCGGCGCTTGCGGTCCCGGAGCCGGCGCACCGCCGCATCGTCTGTCGCGTCGCACGCCAAGTGGTACCCGCCCAGGCCCTTGACCGCGACGATGCGCCCGACGGCAACGTCGGCGACCGCAGCTTGCACGGCGTCCTCGCCGACCGCCCGGGACGCTGCGTCCCCTGGGCGGCGGTACGAGAGCCGGGGTCCGCAGACGGGGCAGGCGACCGGTTCGGCGTGGAACCGGCGGTCGCCGGGGTCGCGGTACTCGGCGTCGCAGGCGGCGCACAGCTGGAACTCGCGCATCGACGTCCGCGATCGGTCATAGGGCAGATCCTCGATGATCGTGGCGCGGGGGCCGCAGTTGGTGCAGTTGACGAACGGGTAGCGGTGGCGCCGATCGGCCGGGTCAAACAGCTCGCGAAGGCAGTCCTCGCAGGTGGCGATGTCCGGCGGGAACAACCGCTCAGCCGACTCCCCGGCGACGCTGTCGAGGATGCGGAACCCGCTGCCCGGCCCGGGCGTCCGAGTGAGGTCCAGCGGCACTGCCACGACCGACTCCACCCGCGCGCGCGGCGGAGCCTCTCGGCGAAGCCGTTCGCTGAACCGGTCGATCTCGAATGGGGAACCTGCCACTTCGATCTCGACGCGTCCGGCCGTGTTCCACACGCGGCCATCGAGCCGCATCTCGCGCCCCAGACGGTAGACGAACGGCCGGAAGCCGACTGCCTGCACGACGCCGGTGACCTGTAGAAGGCGACCCACCCGGGCCCCGCCGCGCGCGTCGACCACGCGGTCAGCCCACCAGCTCGATCGCGACCTGCTCGTGGTCCAGCAGGGGGAGGCTCGCGCCACCGCAGCAAGGGCATCTGTCGTCCGGGCAGGCCGCGGAGAACTCGCGGCCGCATCCCACGCAGAGCCGCGCGACGGGGTCGTGGACCACCTCGAACGAGCCCGGGTCGAGCTCCAGGGCCTCGACCTGCAAGTGAAGTCGCAGGGCCGACTCGAACTCGTCGGGGCCGTAGTGCCCGCCGCGCACGTGGAGGACCACGTGGCGACCAGCCAGATCCTCGTGCCGGAGAACGGCGGCGACGGAGCGAGCGATGCCCGCCTCGTGCATCACCCTGCTCCGAGCCGAAGCAACGTGCAGACCCTGGAGATGCCGCCCATGACTCCGTTCTTCTGGCGCGTCCACAACTCCCACCCGGGTCGGACCGGCTCGACGATGCAGCCGGGGCGCAGCGGGTGCGAACCCGATAGGCGTCTGCCCCGGGGACACGAAGCACACCATGACACAGGTCCCCATGACCAGTGCACTGTGGCCCCCGATCTCCGGGAGGTCCTGCCGCCGAAAGCGCCGGGGCCTGCACATCCTCGGAGTCCGCACGCACGACACCTAGTACGGGGCATCGCACCCCCCAAAGGATGACAGAGGGCACTGGCACCCCATACCGCGGTCGCCGAGACTCGACTTTGGACGAGCGACAGCGTCCCAAGGAGGCGGGCATGCCCATTGCACCGGGCCACGGGGTGGCCATCGAGCGCCGCATCCTGGACCATGAGCACCGAGAGATCGAGCACGTCATTGGTCGGATTGAGTCTACGGCCGAGATGGCCGGGAACCTCGCCGCTCGCGACCTAGCAAGCGCGCTCCGCACCCTGCTCGACACAATCGAGAAGATCCTGCTCCCCCATCTCGACTGGGAAGAACACTTCTGCTTCCCAGAGATGGACCGGTTGGCCGAGACCGCCTGGGCCACTCGGTTGCTGCGGCTGCAGCACCAGCAGATCCGCCAGGCCGTGGAGCGGCTCGAGGCGGACTGGCTCGCCCTCCGCCGCGAGCCGTCGCACCGCCAGCTTGTCGACCTCCGCGCTCGGCTCTACGGATTGCACGCGCTACTGGGTTCCCACCTAGAGCAGGAGGAGCGCGTGATCCTGCCGTTCCTCGACACGGAGGACGCCCTGGAGGCGCATTCCGAGGAGGAGTGACTCCGCCGTTCGGGCGCCGCCGACGACAATCCCGCTCCCGCTCTGTCCTTCGACGACGTCGTGCGCCGTGGCGTGCCTGGCGCTACCGGCCGCGCCCACCACGCCAGTCGCCGGTGATTAGCGCGTAGAGGACGGCCTGCTCGGTCCAGAGCCGGTTCTCCGCCTCGTCCCACACTCTCGACCGCGGCCCTTCGATAACCGCGTCCTCTACCTCCTCCCCGCGGTGCGCGGGGAGGCAGTGGAGGAAGATCGCCCCCGGAGCCGCCAGGTCCATCAGTCCCGGCGTCACAACGTAGCCTGAGAACGCCCGCATCCGGTCCTCGCGTTCCTTCTCCTCCCCCATGGACGTCCAGACGTCCGTGTAGACGGCGTCGGCGCCGAGCACGGCGCTTGCGGGGTCGTGCACGACCTCGATGCTCGCGCCGGTCTCCCGCGCCCGATCGCGCGCGCCCGAGACGATGACGTCGTCGGGCTCATATCCCTCCGGCGTGGCGAGCACGACGTGCATTCCGGCAAGCGCCCCGGCCTCAATCAACGAGTGCGCCACGTTGTTGCCGTCTCCGACGTAGGCGAGCCGCCGGCCGGCGAGGGAGCCGATCGACTCCTCGATGGTCATGAGGTCCGCGAGGGCCTGGCACGGGTGATGCTCGTCCGTTAGAGCGTTGATCACCGGGATGCTGGCGAACGACGCGAACGCCTCTAGCTTCGCCTGTGAGAACGTGCGCCAGGCGACGGCGTCCACCATCCGCGAAAGCACCCGGGCTGTGTCTTGCGGCGGCTCGCCGCGACCGATCTGTAGCTCGTCGGGCCGCAGCATCAGCGGGTGCATGCCGAGGTTGACTGCCGCCGCTTCGAAGCTGACCCGCGTCCGGGTGGAGGGCTTGTCAAAAAGCATGGCGAGCTTCCCGGCCGGGACCGCGCCGCGCCAGGCTGCGGGCTCTGCCTTCATCCGGCGAGCGAGCGAGACCAAGCGCGCGAGCTCGTCGGGAGTCAGCGACGAGACCGAAAGGTAATGGCGGGGCGGGTCGAGTGCGGGAACCGGGTGGTCAGCCGTTGTCGCATCCTTGGAACCGGGCATCGAGCGAACTCCCTGTGGGCCCGGGCTGGCTTCCACCCCACCGGGCACGGATGACGTGGCCGAACTCCAATCGGTTCAGGCCCTCGCGGGCTGTCGCCGCACGACTGGCTCCAGAAGGCTCCGAAGCGAGGGGCCGGTCGCCTCATCGAGCTCGTAACGGACACGGACGATGGCCTTGTTCAGGCTGAGCACTCGGCGCAGGTCGATCGGCGTCGCCGCCAGCACCAGATCGGCAGGCACAGCGTTCAGTGTCGCCTCGAGCTCGCGTATCTGCTGGTCACCGTAGCCCATTGCCGGCAGCAGCGGTTCGAGCGCCGGGTAGCGGTCGAGGGTCGCCCGGATGCTGCCGATCGCATACGGTGCAGGGTCCACGAGCTCGGCGGCGAACCGGCGCGCGGCGACGATCCCGGCCCCGTACGTCATGCCGCCGTGGGTCAGCGTAGGCCCGTCCTCGACGACCACCACGCGACGGCCGGTGATCTCGCCGCCCTCCAGCGCGAGTCGTGAGCGCGCCTCGACGACGCATGCGCGCGGGTTGACCAGGGCGATGTGCTCCCGCAACGTGACCAGCTGCTCCTCGCTCGCAGAATCGATCTTGTTGATCACGACCGCGTCCGCCATCCGCAAATTGGTCTCGCCCGGGTGGTAGCGGAGCTCGTCGCCGACCCGAAGCGGGTCTGCCACCACGATGGCGAGGTCGGGCCGGTAGAAGCTGAAGTCGTTGTTCCCGCCATCCCAAAGGACGACGTCGGCCTCCTGCTCGGCCTGGCGCAGGATCGCGCCGTAGTCGACGCCGGCGTAGACCACATGTCCACCATCGAGGTGCGGCTCGTATTCCTCGCGCTCCTCGATGGTGGTCTCGTATCGGTCGAGATCGGCATATTCGGCGAAACGCTGCACCCTCTGAGCGACCAGGTCGCCGTATGGCATGGGATGCCGCACCACCACCGGGCGAAGCCCCAGCTCGTCCATGATGGCGGCCACGCGCCGGGTGGTCTGGCTCTTGCCCGACCCGGTGCGGACCGCGCAGACGGCGACGACCGGCTTGACGCTTTCGATCATCGTGCGAGCCGGGCCGAGAATCGCGAAGTCCGCGCCCTGGGCCAGTGCACGCGAGGCACTGTGCATGACGTGCTCGTGTGACACGTCGCTGTACGCGAAGACCACCGTGTCGGCACGCTCGTCACGGATCACGCGCTCCAGCTCGTCCTCCGCGACAATCGGGATCCCGTCCGGGTACAGGGTGCCCGCCAGCTCGGGCGGGTAGCGGCGGTCCGCAATACCTGGGATTTGGGTGGCGGTGAACGCCACCACCTCGACATCAGGGTCGTCGCGGTAGGCGACGTTGAAATCGTGGAAATCGCGCCCGGCGGCGCCCATGATCACGACACGCTGACGGCTCACGTGGAAGAACCTCTGCCACGGAGCGAGCGCCGACATGCCGAATGCCAGCAGGCTCAGCTCGAAGACGACGCCATCTTCGCATAGCGCCGCCCGCCCTGTGGCGCGTAGAGGCGATCAGAGCACCCGCGGCGGTCGCTGCGCCGGGCCGGAACCGTTAGGCTCGGCAGTACGTGTCTGGACGGCGGTTGTCCAGGACGGGTATCTGTCGGCGGGCGGCCGCGACGCGGTCGGGGTCGAGGCCGGCCAGCACGACCCCAGGGCCGTCCGGCGCCTGCGCCACGACGATGCCCCAAGGATCGACGACCAAGCTGTGCCCGTACGCCGGGTTCCCGGCCGGCGGCATGCCGCACTGCGCCGGGGCGATGACGTACGCCCCGTTCTCGATGGCGCGGGCGCGAAGGAGCGGCTCCCAATGGTCGCGCCCGGTGCGCTCTGTGAAATCGGACGGCACGCAAAGGACCTGCGCGCCGGCCAGAGCAAGCGCGCGGTACAGCTCCGGAAAGCGGAGGTCGTAGCAGATCGATAGGCCCAGACGAAGCGACCCCGGCTCAGGGTCGGGTATCGGGCGAGGCTCAAGGTCCGCGAGCGGGATGTCGGCGACCACGGCTCGATCCCCCGGTCTCGCCCGGGCCGACTCCCTGGCTGCAGGCCCCGCGTCGATCGAGACATCGAACAGGTGGATCTTGCGGTAGGTGGTCGCGACCGACCCGTTGGGTGCGAGCAGGACGCTGGTGATGTACGGCCGGTCTGGATCGCCGCTCGCCTCGGCGACGCTTCCCAGCAAGAGCCAGGCGGCGCGTTCGCGCGCGAGAGCCGCGAACGGCTCGACGAGCGAGCCCGAGACGGTCGTCACGGCCGCTCGGTAGCCGGCCGTCCGCCCACGGTACAGGAACGTCTCCGGAAGGGCGACGAGCCGCGCGCCTGCGTCGAGGGCCTGGCCGGCCAGCGCAAGGGCGCGTTCGGTGTTCCGCCGGACATCGTCGCCGGCGTCGAGCTGGACGAGGCCGACCCGGGCGATCACGACCCCGGGCCCGGCACGACGGCACCTTCGTCGAACGGCACCGGCGGCGAGGCGCCGGCTCCCGCGGCGCCTCCCTCGGCCGGTGTTGCCGGACCGATCCCCAGTAGCTCCAGGAACGTCCCGTTCGACGGCTCGCGACCCAGGAACGAGCGAAGCATCTCGGCGGCATCGCGCGACCCGCCGGCCTCGAGGATCTCGCGGCGGTAGGCCGCCCCGACGTCGGCGCTCATGAGGCCGGCGGCGCGGAACCGGCCGAACATGTCGTCACCGTAGACCTTCGACCAGAGGTAGCCATAGTAGCCCGCGTCGTACCCGCCGAACAGGTGAGAGAACCCGCCGGGGTAGAACGTATCCTCGTGGAACGGCAGCCCGGTGACCTCCCAGGAGCGTCGGTTGATGGCATCCAGGTCTCGGTCCTCGGATGTGTCGTGCAAGCCCATGTCCAGCAGCCCGAGCGAGACCTGTCGCAGCATTCGCACGCCCACGTCCAGGTCGCGCGAGCGCACTAGCTGCGACACCAAGTCCTCCGGGATCCGCTCCCCCGTACGGAAGTGCCGCGCGAACCTTCGCAGCACCGTCGGGTCCCACGCCCAGTGCTCCATGATCTGGCTGGGTGCTTCCACGAAGTCAGGCTCGGTCTCCCATCCGGAGAAGCGGACGAACTCGGTCCGGCCCAAGGACTGATGCAAGACGTGCCCGAACTCGTGGAACAGCGTCACCACTTCGTCATGGAGCAGCAGCGACGGCTGGTCCTCCGAAGGACGGGTCAGGTTCGCCACAATGGCCGAGACGGTCGTGGCGCGCCCGCCGTCGGGGCGGCGGTGGCCGGCGACGAGAGGGAAGGCGGCTGCGTGTCCAAACTTTCCATCGCGCGGGAACAGGTCGACGTAGAAGTGCGCGATCGCCGCGCCCGAGGCACGGTCACGGATCTGGTAGAGCTGAACGTCGGGGTGCCAAGCGTGCGTCGGCTCGACGCGGAGGTAGGTGAGGCCGAACACGTCACCGGTCAGGGCGAGCATTCCATCCATCACGGAATCCAGCGGAAAGTACTCGGCGATGCGGTGCTGATCTAGGCCGAAGTCCCGTCGGCGTAACTGGTCGTCGTAGTAGCGCCAGTCCCAGGAGCGGAGCTCCCGATCGCCCGTGTCGGCCTCGAGCAAGCCAGCCAGTTGCCTGACCTCGGCGCGTGCCTTCGCCTGCAGCGGCGGCACGATCTCGGCGTAGAAGCGCTCGACCGCCGCGGGGTCGCCGGCCATCTTGACCTCGAGGGCGAAATGCGCCCAGGACGGCAGCCCGAACAACTCAGCGATCCGCTTGCGGATCCACAGGGCCTCCTCGATGACCGGGCGGTTGGCGTCGGCGCCGCGGTTGAAGAGCATCGCCTCGAGATCCCGGCGCAGATCGCGCCGCTCCGCCTGATCGAGAAACGGAAAGACGCTCGGGTAATCCAGGCCGACCTCATACGTGCCAGGGCTGGAACCCCGCGGGAGCCGGCTGACATACGCGTCCGGCAGGCCGGCCAGGCCCTCGCGCGTCACCTCCAACGCGTCGCGCACGTGGTCGACGTTCCGCTGGAAGATGACTTCGAGCTCCACCAAACGGTTTCGGAGCTGCTGCAGTTCGGCACGCGCGGCGGCCGGTAGCTCGTGGCCGGCACGCCGGAAATCGCGCAGCCAGTGATCGAGAAGCCGGCGGCGCTCACCCGTCAGTGCTGCCGCCTCGTCTGTCGACGCGAAGTGGCGGACTGCCTGGTACAGGTCGTAGCGGGACGACAGCGCGACGCGCCACTTGGCCAGCCGCTCCTCCGCGACCTGCGCGGCGTCGCGAACCGCTGCGTCGGGGTGGACCCGCGCCATGAACGCGCCTCGCCCGTACGCCACCTGCACGCACTCGAGGGCTCGGTCGAGAGGGAGCATGGTGTCATCGAACGTCGCTCCCGATCCGTTTGCCACCCGCTCGACGAGATCGTCTGCGGCGGCAAGGCCAGCGTCAGTGTCGTCCCGGACGGTTCCCGGCGAAACCGACGCATAGTCGAAGAGCATCGACCGATGGTAACGCGGGGTGGCCCGACAGGGTGCACCCGGGGTGCCTCGCGACGTCGGGGACGCCTCAGGCTGGCCGCACGGGTCGTCCGGCGCCGCGGCCCGTGTCTGCCTGACGGGCGCTGGAGCCGGCGCGCCGATCAACGCCGCGTTCGCAGCCACACTGGTTGTCCACGACGTGGACAACCAGTGTGGCTGGTAGAGGGGCAAGTCCGGCTGGCGCTGGCAAAATGGTGGACAAGTGGCGTTGACCAGGTAGCCGTGCGGCGGATACATTCGCGGCAGCCCGGAGGGGCCAGGACCCGAACCGCAGGACCGGCGGGCAACCGTCGGACCGGCGATCGGGACAAGGGATCGGCGACAGGGTGTCTGGCTTGCCAGGCGCACCGCGATCCGGTTCAGGGTTCGGTTGTGTGGGCTGTCGGCTCCGGTCGACGGCGCGAACTCCGATCCGAGATTCCTTCGGGCGTTCGCATGGCGCCGTCGAGACCGTCGACCGCCTGCGCGCACAGTTCTCGGGGTTCACCGGCCGGCTTTCGGCTCGTACCGCGCCAAGGCCTCGCAACGCGCGCGTCACGGCATGTTCGCTCACCAGCCGCGCGTTCGCTCACCAGCCGCGCGCGGCTTACTCGCCCAGCCCGACCCCCAGGATCGAGTACCCGCCGTCGACGTGGACAACCTCGCCTGTGACTGCCGACGAGAGGTCGCTGGCCAGCCAGACCGCGGTACCAGCCACGTCGTCCAGTGTGATGTTCCGGCGCAGCGGCGAGGTGTCGCGGAAGCGTGCGTACATGTCGCGGAACCCGGCGACGCCCGCCGCGGCGAGTGTGCGCACCGGCCCGGCGCTGATCGCGTTGACCCGGATCCCCCGCGGCCCGAGGTCCGCCGCCAAGTAGCGCACGCTAGCCTCCAGCGCGGCCTTCGCGACGCCCATCACGTTGTAGTGGGACACGGCGCGCTCAGAGCCCAGGTAGGTCAGCGTCATGATGCTGGCACCCGGCCGCAACAGAGGCAGTGCGGCCCGCGTGAGCAGAGTGAGCGAGTACGTACTGACGTCGAGTGCGAGATGGAACCCGGCGCGGCTCGTGTCGACGAACCTTCCGTCCAGGTCGTCGCGGTTCGCGAACGCCAGCGCGTGCACGAGGATGTCCAAGTCGCCGTGCGCCTCCCGCCACCGATCGAAGACCCGCGCGACTTGTTCGTCGTCGGTCACATCGCACGGCTCTACGAACGCGATGTCCAGCTGCCGGGCAAGCGGGCGGACGCGCCGATCGAGCAGCGACTCGACCGAGCTGAGACCGAGCACAGCGCCCTCAGCCTGCAACGCCTTCGCGATGCCCCAAGCGATCGAATGGTTGTTCGCCACGCCGAAGATCAGCGCCCGCCTGCCGTCGAGCAGACCCATGAAGTCCTCCTCGTCCTGCGCGGAGCGTATCCGAAACGATGCGCGGAGTGTGGCCCAAGCACAACGCCGGGGGTTGGGCACTCCTGGGGCGCCGTTGTTGCGGCGATGGCCATCGTCGCAGGCGCGGCCGCTGCCCAGCTCGTTCTCGGTAACCCCCGTTCCCAACATGAGATGTCGGACCTGGGCCACAGCCCGCACCGCGACGATCCGGAGCGCTTCCTGGTCATCTTGCGCCGCGTCCCCGCCCGATCCGGGTCGACGTCACCGGACCCCGCGCTCGCTCCTCAACCGGATTGCGACGGCCCGTTCGTAGGCCTCGACGTACCGCGGCGCTGACACCGCCCACGAGAAGTCGCGGTGCATGGCGCGCGCGACGAGCGCGCGCCATCGGCCCTCGTCGTGGTAGGCCGCGATCGCGTGCCGGGCGGCCGCGGCCAGAGCTGAGGGCTCGGCCGGCAGGAACACGAAACCGTCACCCTCGTAGGGCCACACGTCGGCGTCCGTTACCGTGTCGGCCAGGCCGCCGGTGCTGCGCACGCTCGGGATCGTGCCGTAGCGCATCGCGATCATCTGGCTCTGCCCGCACGGCTCTGACCAAGATGGCATCAGCAGCAGGTCGCTGCCGGCGTAGATCCGACGGGCTTCGTCTCGGGCGAAGCGATCCAGGATCGCCACACGATCAGGCCGGCGGGCGGCGAGCAGTTGCAGGCTGCGGACCAGACGCCCGTCGCCGGTGCCCAGGACAACGATCCGCGCGCCGTCTTCGAGCATCGCCTCGGCCGCACCGGCAAGCAGGTCCAACCCCTTCTGGGGATCGAGCCGGCCAACCATCCCAAAGAGCGGCGCGCCACGCCCGCCCCGACCGTCGCCCTGCCCGCTCCGGCCGTCATCACGTGCGCCCCGGGCATCGCCCGGCGCCGGGAACACGTCGATCCCGAGGCGAAAGGCGAGGTCCCGCTTGCACGCCAGTTTTCGGGCTGGATCCACTGACGAGAACCGGTCCGTCAGGACCCCGTCGGTCTCGGGGTCCCACAGACGCGAGTCGATGCCATTGAGGATCCCGGTGTACGTGTCTCCCCTCGCGCGAAGCACGTCGTCGAGGCCGCCGCCGCACTCTGGCTTCATCGACTGCGCCGCATAGTTCGGGCTCACGGTGTTGACGATGTCGGCGCGCGCGACCTCCTCCCTCAAGAGATCGACGCCGTCCGCCCGCCCCACGTCGGGGGGCAAGCCGAGCGTCCACGCCCGCTCGCGCGGTACCCAGCCGTGATACGCAAGGTTGTGGCACGTGACCACGGTCGCCATGCCGGTGAGCGCAGGGTCCGACCCGTAGGCGGAGTCGCGGAGCAGCACCGCCGGTGCTGCCTGCCAGTCGTGGCCGTGCAACACGGCGACCCCGCCGCCTTCGGCGCGGATCGCTTCGAGGACAGCACGCCCGAGCATCGCGAATCGGGCACCGTTATCAGGGTAGTCCGAGCCCCCCTCGCCGTAGTAGGCAGCGCGGTCGAAGCTCGCGGCGTGGTCCACGAGCCGGAGCCGGTACCCGTCGGCCCTTGCCGTCAACACCTCGACAACCTCGCTGATGGTGCTGCCGTGGCTGCCGGACGCGCCGGGCGGCGCGGGCAGGGGGACCGTGAGCAGGCTGCGTTCGGGTGAGCCAGGCGGCTGGAGGCCGCGGTAGCGGGGCAGGTAGACGTCGACCTCGTGGCCCAGCTCACCCAGCGCGCGCGCCAATGCGTCGACGACGTCGGCCAGCCCACCGGTCTTGGCGAAGGGCTCGCACTCGGAGCTCACCATGGCGACCCTCATGGCCGGGGATGGTACGCGGCGGCCCGACAGATGTAGCCGCCGGTCAGCTCCGTTCGGGCGCACCCGTTCGTGTAGGATCGCACCACGCATGCAGCAAGCCCCCGTGGTGCCCACCCTCCCGCCGCCGGCGTTCCGGCTTCCCGCCCGCCTCGACGGACTCAGGACCCTCGTCTACAACCTGTACCCGACATGGCACCCCGATGCCCGCCAGCTCTTTTCCCGCATCGACCCGGCGCTCTGGTCGCGCTACCGGAACCCGATTTCGATCTTGCTGAGCCACCAGGGGTGGGCTGACCTCCTCGACAACCCCGCCTTCATGGCGGAGTACGAGATGGTCCTGCATGACTTCGAGCGCTATATGGCCGACGGGACCGGCCACTGGTTCGCCCGCCGCCACCTGAACGACCTAGACGGGCCGATCGCCTACTTCTGCGCCGAGTACGGCCTCAGCGAGACGCTCGGCATCTACTCGGGAGGGCTGGGAGTCCTTGCCGGCGACCACACCAAGACGGCATCGGACATGGCGCTGCCGTTCGTGGCCGTGGGCCTCTTCTACCGCCGCGGCTACTTCCGCCAGACGATCGACGCCGACGGGCACCAGGAGCATGCCTATCCAGACTACGACCCACTGCGGCTGCCGCTTCTGCGCGTCGCATCCGCGGAGGGCGGTGCCCTGCAGGTCCCCGTCGACCTGCCTGGCCGTACCGTCTGGTGCGCCGTCTGGCTGGCACAGGTGGGGCGCGTCCCGCTGCTGCTGCTCGACACGGACGTAGCGGACAACGCGCCGGAGGATCGGCCCATCACGGGCATCCTGTACGTTCGGGGGCGCGAGATGCGCTTCTGCCAGGAGATGGTCCTGGGCGTGGGCGGGGTGCGTGCCCTTCGCGCCCTCGCCATCCGGCCAGCGGTCTGGCACCTGAACGAGGGACACTCCGCAATGATGCTCGTCGAGCGTGCTCGCGAGCTTGTCGCCCAAGGCCTGCCGCTCGACGATGCGCTTACGGCCGTCCGCCGCGATGCGGTCTTCACGATCCACACCCCCGTGTCCGCCGGCAACGAACGCTTCGACGCGAACCTCGTGCGCCGGGTCGCCTCGCCCCTGTCGGGTGACGACGGGGTGGATCTGGAGCGAATCCTCGAGCTCGGGAGGGGTGTCGACGGCACGGGAGGCGAGTTCGACATGACCGCCTTCTGCCTTCGCCTCACTAACGGCGCCAACGCCGTGAGCATGCTCCATTCTCAGACGGCGAACGCGATGTGGCGCCCCATCCTCGACCATCCCATCCTCGGCATCACGAACGGGATCCACGTTCCCAGCTGGGTGGGGCGGCCGGTCCGCAGCCTATACCAGGAGCATGGCGGCGATCTGGACGATCTCGACGCAGACGTGCGGGGCCACCGCTTCTGGGACAGCATGGACCAGGTCCCCGACCGCCAGCTGTGGAGCGCCCACTCCCGCCAAAAGCTCGAACTGGCGCACTTCGTCCGCGGGCGGCTGCTGAGGCAGCTGGCACGACACGGCGAGTCGCCGGACGAGCTGCGGGCAATCGGCCAGGTGATGGATCCGAACGCGCTCACGATCGGGTTCGCGCGCCGCTTCGCGACCTACAAGCGAGCCTCGCTGCTGTTCACGGACGAGGAACGGCTGGCCAGGCTCCTCTGGAATCCTGAGCGACCCGTGCAGATCGTGTTCGCCGGCAAGGCGCATCCCGCGGACCGGCCGGGACAGAACGTCATCCAGGATATCTGGGGGCGGAGCCAGTCGCCCCGCCTGCGCGGCCGCGTGTTCATTATCGAGGACTACGACATGCGCGTCGCCCGGTTCCTCATCCAGGGCGTAGACGTGTGGCTCAACAACCCGCGGCGGCCGCTCGAGGCATCCGGGACAAGCGGCATGAAGGCCGCCGTCAACGGCGTCGTCAACCTGTCGGTCCTCGACGGCTGGTGGGACGAGGGATGGACGGGCGCCAACGGGTGGGCGATCGGCGGACGCGACACGACGGGCGACGAAGGGGCGCAGGACTGGGCCGACGCCGAGGAGCTATACCGGATCCTGGAGCAAGAGGTCGTTCCGCGCTACTACGAGCGGGACCGCGACGGGATCCCTGCGGCGTGGCTGGAGACGTGCCGCGCCTCGATCCGCACCACGGTCTGGCGGTTCTCGACGACGCGGATGCTCGAGGAATACACAGAGCAGCTGTACCTCCCCGCGGCACGCAACTCGCGGCGGCGCAGGAGACCGGGTCGCGCGCGGGGGGCGCGCCCGGTTGCGGCCGGCGCCCGGGCGGACGGAGGCGCAGGAGTCACCGCTTCCGAGCACTCGACGGAGACGGCGCCGCAGGCTCGCGACCAGGCATGAGCGGTAGCCCGGCGACCCGAGGGGACGGAGGAAAGTCGGTGGCGGGACGCATCGCGCTCGCCCTGGCAATCCACAACCACCAGCCCGTCGGCAACTTCGGCTGGGTGTTCGAGGACGTCTTCGGGCAGGCGTACGAGCCGCTGCTGCAAGCGCTCGAACGACACCCGGGCGTCCGCCTGTCGCTGCACTACACGGGGCCGCTCATCGAGTGGATCCGTGGCGAGCACCCTGACTTTCTGGATCGCCTCCGGACACTCGCGGTGCGCGGCCAGGTCGAGATGCTGGGTGGCGGCTACTGCGAGCCCGTGCTCGTGTCGCTCCCCGAGCGCGACCAGCACGGCCAGCTCGTCCGGATGGCGGACGACGTCGAGCGTCTGTTCGGCCGCCGGCCGCGCGGGGCGTGGCTCGCGGAGCGCGTGTGGGAACCGCAGCTCCCCTCGGTCTTGGCCGACGCCGGCTACGAGTGGACGATCCTCGACGACAACCACTTCCGCGCCGCTGCGATCGCGGAGGACGCGATGTGGGGCGCATACGTCACCGAGGATCAGGGCCGGCTCCTGCGCATCTTCGGCACCGAGCAGGGACTCCGCTACCGGATCCCGTTCGGGACCCCCGAGGACGTCATCGCCCATCTCCGCGCGAACGCCACGGACGACGGCCGCCGGTTGGGGATCATGGGCGACGACGGCGAGAAGTTCGGTGCGTGGCCTGGGACGTACGAGCACTGCTGGGGCAGCGGGCACTGGATCGACCGGTTCTTCGGGCTGCTCGAGGACAACGCGTCGTGGCTGACGACCGTGACGCCGTCATCCTGGCTGGAGCGCGAGCCGCCCGTGGGTCGAATCTACGTTCCGACCGCGTCGTACATCGAGATGGGCGAGTGGGCGCTCCCGCCGGCAGATTCGAGAATGCTCACTGCCTTGGTGAAACGGGCCTCCGAGGAGGACCTGCCGGAACGGCGTTTCCTGCGGGGCGGCTTCTGGCGCAACTTCCAGGTGCGGTACCGCGAGATCAACGACCTGCACAAGCAGATGTTGCGGGCATCGGACAAGGTAGCCGCGATGCCCGTCGGCCCGGAGAAAGACGCGGCGCTCGACCACCTCTACCGCGGCCAGTCGAACGACTGCTACTGGCACGGGTTGTTCGGCGGCATCTACATCGTCCACATGCGCCTGGCCACCGCCGCGCACCTGATCGCCGCCGAGGACCTCGCGGACGAGGTCCGCCTCCGCGATACCCCGGCGGACCGCTCCGCCGTGGATTCCACCGAGACCCCAGCCGGCGGCGGCGCGCTCCTCGACGTCGACATGGACGGCGTGCCGGAGGCGTACGTTGCGGCAGCCGGCCAGGTGGTGACGGTCGATCTCGTGGAAGGCGCGGCGATCAGCGGCTGGGACCTGCGGGCGACCCGCCTCGCGCTGGCGTCGGTGATGCGTCGGAGACCGGAGGCGTACCACGCGACGCTCAAGGCCTACGAGGAGGGTCTCAGAGCGGCGGAGGGCGGGGTCCAGACGAGCGGCCCGGAACCGTCGGGTGCGGACGCAGGCCGTGAGGCACCGCAGACGATCCACGACATCGTCGCGACCAAGGAGCCCGGGCTCAGCCGGCTCCTCGTCTACGACCGCCACGAGCGCCGCTCGGCCCTGCTCCACGCGGTGCCCCGATCGACCGAGACAGCCGCGTTGCGGAGCCAGGCATACGCGGAGCTGAGTGACCTGGTGGATGATCCATACCGCGTGGCGCGGCTCGGCGACGACGAGCTCGTCGCCGAGCGCGACGGCTTGGTGGCCGGCCAACCCGTGCTGGTGCGGAAGACGTTCCGTCTGGCGGGCGGGCGGCTCGACCCATCGCTGGACGTCGCCTTCGAGATCACACACCGCGGCGACGTGCCGATCAACGTCGATCTGGTGCTCGAGTGGAACGTTGACCTCGCCGGCGGCGGCGGCAACCCGGCCGCCTACTACGCGGTGCCGGCCGACGGACCGGTCCACCGCGCGCCGAGCGAGGGCGCCGTCCGGCGCCACACACACGACTCGTCTGAGCACCCGGGCGTGCTCGGTTCACTCTCGTTCGGCAACGCCCACGAGGGAGCCGAGGTCCGAGCCACGCCGACGCCCGCCGCCGACGTTGCGTGGTACCCCGTCGAGATTGTCTCGAACTCCGAGGCGGGGTTCGAGCGCCAGTACCAGGGCAGCTGCCTTCTCCTGCGCTGGCCGCTTGCTCTGGAGCCCGCGGCGCGCGCCGCATTTCGTGTGCGCTTCGACGTGACAAGCTCGCGCGATCACCGAGCCGAGGAGCGATGACCGGGCTCCGCCTGGCCGTTCACGGCCACTTCTACCAGCCCGACAGGAGGGACCCGTTCTCGGGCAGGGTCCCACCCGACCCCACCGCCGCCCCGGCCCCCGACTGGACCGTCAGGATCACCGATGAGTGTTACGCGCCGAATGCCGTCCGCGGTAACTTCCGCCGCATTGGGTGGGACCTGGGACCGGCTCTCGCGGCGTGGTTGCGCGAACATCGACCGGACGTGCACGACGCGATCGTGGGCCAGGATGACGGGCGCAACGCCATCGCACAGGCGTACCACCACACGATCCTTCCACTCGCCTCGACGCGTGACCGGCGCACGGAGATCCGTTGGGGGCTGCGCGATTTCGAGCTGCGCTTCGGCCGCCAGTCGGCCGGGATCTGGCTGCCCGAGACCGCGGTCGACCTCGCGACACTGCGCATCTGCGCCGAGGAAGGAGTCCGCTACACCATCCTTGCGCCCTGGCAGGCCGGCACGGACGGCGACCTCGACACGCGGCGCCCGTACCGTGTTGAGGTGGGTGGCGGTCGTTCTGTCGTCGTGATGTTCTATGACGGCGCGCTTTCCGCGGCGGTGAGCTTCGATCCAGCCGCCACGCAGAACGCGGACGAGTTCGTGCGTTCCCGGGTGTTGCCGCGGCTCGTCGATCACCTGCCAGTGGATGGTTCGCCGATCTCGCTGATCGCGACGGATGGCGAGCTGTACGGGCACCACCAGCGGTTCCGTGAACTGTTCTTGGCCCGCCTCACCAATTGGTATGGAAGCGGATCGGGCGATCCGCACCTCCAGGTGGCCGCGCTCGGCGACCTGCTCGACGCGTCCGCAGGGCCTTCGCTGCCCATCATGACCATCCAGGATCGGACGAGTTGGTCCTGCCACCACGGCGTGCTGCGGTGGAGCGGTGAGTGCCCGGACGCAGCCGACGGCCGCTGGAAGCAGCCGCTTAGGCTCGCGCTCGATCGTCTCGCCGCGGCCATCGACGCGCTCACGGATGCGCTGCTGCAGCCAATAGGGATCGACCCCTGGGCGGCCCGCGACGGGTACGTGGACGTGGCATCGCGGTACACGACCGCGGACTCCTACGCCGAGCGACTCCTGGCAGCGCGCCCTCGGTCCGGCAAGCGTACGCAGACTGTCGTGCGGAACTTGCTGGCCGCGCAGTCCTCGCGACTCTCCATGTTCCAGTCTGACGCCTGGTTCTGGGACGACCCCGGACGGCAAGAGACGCTGCTGGCACTCCGGTTTGCCGCGCATGCGGCACGAACGGTCGATGGCGTCGCCGGCTCCCGGCTCGAGCGCGCGCTCCTTGACGACCTTGCGACCTTGCGCTCGCGGGCGACGGGCCGCGACGGGGTGGCCCTCTACGGGCTGGCGCTTGATCAGGTGGGGCAGCGGCCACCCGTCTGAGGAAGGGAGCGCGGGCCGTGCGGTCAGGACACGCCGGGTGCCCGCTGCGAGACCGCGGCCTCGATGATCTCCGCCGCCGCCGCGAACCCCGCGCGCCCGGCGTCGATGGAGAGGTCGTACAGCCGGACGTCGAGCCAGTCCCGGCCGTAGATCTGCTTGATATAGGCGGCCCGGTTGGCGTCCACCTCGTGGATCCGCCGGACAGCGGCCGGTCGGTCGATCTGCTCGCGCTCCATGACGATGCGCTCGCGGAACGGTGCCTCGGCGTGAAGGAACACGTGGATCGCGCCGGGCTCGTCGCGCAGGATGTGCGCGCCTCCCCGGCCGACGATGACAGCGTTCCCCGCCCTTGCGACCTCCCTTACCACCTCCTGTGTCAGTTCGAGGACCTCGCGGCGCGGGTCGTACACGGAATCCGGATAGGGCGGCTCCCAGGCCATACCGAACCCGGCGGCGAGCGGCGAGAACGACATCGCAAGCCGATCGAGCAGGGTCGTGGGCCGCTCGTCCTCCGCCTCGACATCTTCGGCCGTGAGGGACGCCCGGCGCGCCACTTCCGCGATGAGCGACTGGTCGACGACCTCCAGGCGCAGATGATCCGCGAGAAGCCTTGCGACACTCGACCCGCCGGCTCCGAACTCCCTCGAGATCGTAATGACCGCCATGCGTCACCTCCTCGATGCCCGCACCGCTGCCGAACGTCCCGAGGATACGCCGCCTGCTATCCGGCCGAGCGCTCCGATCTTGCCATGCGCACCCGCCGACGTCGGCCGGCCCACCCGGCCGGGCGGGTCGCAGTCAGACGGGCGATTGCGACCGGGCGCCCGCGTGGTCGCGCGCCCGCACCGCCGTTTCCCCGAGCACGATCCGGCGGAGCCACCGCACGGGCGGCGAGCCGTGAGACACGATGGCGTCGAGATGTCCGCGGTAGTCGAAGCCGCCCACGTCGTCGTAGCCGCCGACGATGCGCGGGTCCGGCACATCCTCGCGCCGTCCACCGTGCGCCTCGACCCAGCGCCGCCGAGCTTCGAGCTCGAGGTTCCACAGCTCTGCGGACCCGGCGTAGTACGTGGAGAGCTGCGTCGACGTCAGACGCGCGCGGGTCCACTTTGCCCGCGCCTCCTGCTCCTCCTGGTATCCGGTCTCGACCATGAGGCGCATCGCTTCGTCCTCCGTCATCGAGCCGGCGTGAATCCCGACGTCCAGCAGCGCGTTCACGATCGAACGCAGGTAGAACTTCCAGTGCGTGAGCAGGAGCGCTGGATCCCGTCGGCCGTATCCCACGTCCATCATCGCCTGCGTGACGTACACGGCCCATCCTTCGATAAATGCACCAGATCCGAAGATGGATCGCACGAGCGAGGGACAGCGGTTGGACCAATGCAGCTGGACGTAGTGGCCCGGGACTGCCTCGTGGATGCAGAGGAGTCGGAGCATGCGGTCGTTGTCCTCTCGCAGGTAGGACTCCACGCGCTCTGCCGACCAGTCGCTGCCGGGAGGGGTGATCCAGAACAGGCTCTTCTGGCCTTTCTCGAGCGGACCCGGCGGATCCAGGAACGCTCCCCCGAGCGAGCGCATGAAGGTCGGCGTCCAGGTCACGTCGAGCGGCTCGCGAGGCAGCCCGATCATCTGGTTGCGCCGCACGAACCGGGCGATCCGGGCGACCTCGCGGGTGCAGTAGTCAAGCAGCTCGTCCGGCCCGCGGTGCTGGCGCCCGATCGCGTCCAGGACCGCCCGAACCATGGCGTCCTCGGCGTTCGGCCGTCCCTCGGGCAACGGAGCGTCGGCCATCCATGCGGGCCACAACTGGCGGGCCAGCCGGGCCATCTCGGCGCGGACCACCGAGGCATCGCGCGTCGCGCGCGCGGACAGCTCCTCGGGAGATAGGTCGCTGGCAAGAACATGGCGAAGCTTGCGCGCGTAGAGGTCGGGTCCGAGCCGTCCGTCCCCGCGGGCTCGCGGCAGCACGTCGCGTTCCAGGCAGCGGCGAAGCTCGTCGAGCGCCGTGGTCGCAAGTGGCACGGCCTCGTCGAAGCGCGAGGGCAGCTGGAACGCGTCCTCGTCGTACCGGTTCCTGTCGGCCGTCCTGACCGCCTCGTCGATGATCTCCGGGATCCCGGCGAGATGCTGCAGTGCAATTTCCGTGTGGAGTCGAGACACGGGGCGATCCGGCCCGCCAAGCAGGTTCTCCCTCGCCGCGGCGGTCACTGAGTGGAGATGCCGGAGCCTGCCCACGAAGGCCTCGCCCCGGTGCTTCCAGGGCGCGTACTCTCGGGCCAGCAACGCGAACAGCCCGCTGCCGATCAGTTCCACATAGAAGAGCGGATTCCAGGTCTCCTCGCGGAGCATCTCCTCCTCGAAGAGGTAGGCATCGAGAGTCTCGAGCAGGATCTGGCGGTCGACTCTCTCGTCCGGTGTCAGGGTGATGTCCGCCGGAGCGACAAACTGCGCGCGCCAGCGCCGGAGCAGCGCCACGCGCGTTAGGCGGCCTCTTCCCGACAGATCGGGCCAGCGGTTGTCGAAGCGATGGTCGCCGACGTGCGTGGCGCTGACGGGGTAGGCCAAGAGGAACTCGTCGAAGAAGTCACGCAGCAGGTACTCGAACGGCGTCGGTGGCGTCGGCCGGTAGTCAACGACGCACGGCTCGAATGGTTCGTACTGGTCGTGCGGCGGCGGGACGTACGGGTCCACAGACTTCACGGGCACATGGTACGGGGAGTCCAAGCCGTGGCGCGGGTGCCGTCGCCGCCCGGCACGAGGTCCAGCCGGGGACGCCGCTGCCTGCCGAGGGACGAGCCGCCTACAATGCGGATCGTGCTCGATATTCTGATCAAGATCGGGATCAATGCGGCAGCGCTGTTAGCTGCCGTCGAGCTCGTGCCCGGCATCGGCTTCGACTTCGGCAGCCAGTGGTGGAAGCTGGGGCTGGTCGCGCTGCTGCTCGGCGTCATCAACACGTACCTGCGTCCGATCGTCAGGCTCCTCGCGCTGCCGATCAACCTGCTCACGATGGGGCTGGTCGGGCTGGTCATCAACGCAGGCATGGTGCTGCTCCTCGCGCTGGCCAGCGATCAGCTTCGGCTCGGGTTCACGATCACCGGGTGGCCCATCCGCCCGTTTACCCTCCAGGTGATCTGGGCGGCGTTCCTCGCATCCGTCGTGATCAGCGTCGTGGCGCTGGTGTTGAGCCTGGCCTTCGGGCAGAAGCGCGTCCTCGGGATGCGGATCTGACGGACAGGGTCCGGCTCTCGCTCTCCCGGCGGGCCTTCCGCGAGCGGCTCGAGGCCCGGCCGCTCTTGTTCGACGGGGCGATGGGCACGCTGCTGTTCAGCCGGGGCATTCCTCAACATGCCTCACTCGACCAGCTTGTCGTGGCCCGACCCGAGATCATCGCCGCGATCCACCGCGAGTACGTCGCATCGGGCGCCGACGCGATCGAGACGTGCTCGTTCGGGGCGAACCGTGTCAAGCTGGCTCCGTTCGGGCTGTCGGCCGACGCAGGCCGCCTGAACCGTCGAGCAGCGCAGCTCGCCCGCGAGGCCCGCGACGTCGCCGGGCGGGACGTGCTGGTAGCCGGCTCGGTTGGGCCGCTCTCCTCTGCCACGCACGGACCGCAGCAATTGTCTTCAGAGCAGGCCGAGGGCGCGTTTCGCGAACAGATCGAAGGCTTGCTCGAGGGCGGCGTCGACATGGTGGTGCTCGAGACGTTCGGGCGCCTGGAGGAGCTCCTGCTCGCCCTCGCCGTGGCGCGGGGCTTGTCCGACGTACCAATCGTCGCGGAGATGACGTTCGACGAAGACCTGCGCGCGGCCGACGGCACGGCCCCCATCGCCGCCGCCGCTGCGCTGGCGGACGCAGGCGCCGACGCGGTCGGCGTCAACTGCGGTGCGGGTCCGGTCGTGTGCCTCGACGCACTCGCCGAGATGCGGGAACGGTCCGAGATCGCCCTCTCGATTATGCCCAATGCCGGCCTACCGCAGCGCGTCGAGGGCCAGTTCCTGTACGCCGCTGACCCAACGTACCTCGGCGAAATGGTGCCGCGCTTCCTTCAGGCGGGCGCATCGATCGTCGGGGGCTGCTGCGGGACGACGCCCGCTCACGTCGCCTCGATGCGAGTGGCCCTCGATCGGACGCTGGCCGCGCACGCGGATCTCGCCGACACAATGCCTCCTCCGGACCTGCGCGAGCGGGCCCTCGATCGCGAGCTGCCCCGCACCGGGGCGGTCGAGATTACTGACGAGGAGTCGCCAGGGCCGACGGGGTTGGCCAAGGCGCTGGCCGCCGGCCGGTTCGTGGTCAGCGTCGAGATCGACCCGCCGCGGTCGGTCCGCATTGAACGCACGCTCGAGGCGGCGCGGCTGCTGCGCAACGCGGGCGCGGATCTCGTGAACGTCAGCGACAGCGCCATGGCCCGCGTGCGCATGGGCGCCATGGCTGTCGCCTTCGCGATCCAGCGCGAGGTCGGTATCGAGTGCCTAGTCCATGTCACCACGCGCGACCGCAATCTGATGGCGCTCGAGTCCGAGCTGCTGGGCGCGCATGCCCTAGGCATCCGCAACGTCCTCGCCCTTACAGGCGACCCGCCCCATGCCGGCGACTATCCGACCGGCACAGGCGTCTGGGACGTGGACTCGGCCGGCCTGATCGCGATCCTGGCGCGGCTCAACCGAGGCGAGGACCCGGCTGGAAACCCGATCGGGGCACGGGCAGGCTTCACTATCGCGTGCGCCCTGGACCCGACCGCGACGGACCTCGATCACGAGCTTGGCCGGCTCGAGCAGAAGCTCGCTGCCGGCGCCCAGATCGTCATGACGCAGCCAATCTACGACCGTGCCCAGTGGACGCGGCTGACGGAGGGAATCGAGCGGCACTGGGGCAAGCCGCGGCTGCCCGTTCCGATCCTGGCCGGGGTGTTGCCCCTCCATTCATCGCGGCACGCCGAGTTCCTGCACAACGAGGTTCCGGGCATCACAGTCCCGGAGCGGGTCCGATCGTCGATGCGCGCGGCCGGAGACCGCGGCGCCGAGCTTGGCCTGGAGCTGGCGATGGAACTGCTCGCTGACCTCCGGACGCTCGCAGATGGGACCTATCTCATGCCCAGCTTCGGTCGGTACGAGGTGGTGGCCGAACTCGTCCGGCGGATCCGCTCCACCGAGCCGGCCGGCGCGCCGGTGGACGCCGGGTAAGCGGCCGGCGATGCCCGAGTCGTTGGGCCGTCCCGCGCGATGGATGGAGGTCGGGCCTGGCGTGTTCCGACGGCGGTACGAGGCCTTTGACCAGGGGATCTGCGTCGTCGTCGGCGACGGCGAGGTGCTGGTCGCCGACACACGCTCGACGGCGGACCAGGCACGCGAGTTGCTCGAGGACTTGCGGTGGCTCACGCCGTTGCCCGTTCGCGTCGTAGTCAATACGCATGTCCACTTCGATCACACGTTCGGGAACGCCCAGTTCGCCGAAGCCGCGATCTGGGGACATACGCGATGCGCGGCGGAACTGCTGCGGAACGGAGAGGCGCGGCGCGCGGGGGTCGTGGCCTGGGCGCGCGGGAGTGGGCCCGAGGGGGCCGCGCTGGCCGACGCCGTCGCATCAGTTAAGATCGTCCCGCCACGCCACATCGTGGGGGACGACGGCGGCATCCTCGAGGTCGGCGGCAGGCTGGTGGAGCTGCACTACCTCGGGCGTGGCCACACCGACGCCGACCTGGTGCTCGCCGTTCCCGACGCGGGCGTCGTGATCGCCGGCGACCTCGTCGAGGAGGGCGCGCCGCCGGCGTTCGAGGACTCCTACCCGCTCGACTGGCCGGAGACGCTAGATCGCGTTGCAGCGCTGGCACGGAGCGTTGCTCTGGCCGGCCGCGCCGCGGTCGTCGCGCCTGGGCACGGCGCGGTGGTCGACGTCGCGTTTGTCGAGCACCAAGCCGAGGATCTCCGGGCGATTGCGCGGTCAGCACGCGAGTGGCACGAGGCTGGCCTTCCCGAGGCAGACGCCGCAGCCCGCCTCGACCTGCCGTTGGCCGCAGCCGTCGCCGCGATCGGCCGCACGTGGGCTCAGCTGCCGACGCGATCAGGAGATCCGCGGCGCGGGCCCAGCTCATGGCGCGAGATCTGACCAGCCGGCTCTGCGTGCTCCGCGCCGGGCCCGTCGTACACTCCGTCTATGGGCGCCGTCGACACCATGGACGTCTTCTTCGAGCGCATGAATGCAGGCGACCGCGAGTCGGCGGTCCGGCTCTTCGACGAGAAGGCCGAGATGCGGATCCACGTGCTCGGCGACGTCCGTGTGCTGCGTGGTGAACAGATGGCGGGCTGGTTCCTTCGCGCGGACCGCGGTATGAAGATGCTGCCGGGCGAAGGCCGGGACCTGGGCAACACGTTCGAGTGCAACCTTCTTGTCATCCGGCCGGGTGCGCAGTCGCAGGAGCTCGACGCCACGTTCCGGGTCGAGGTCGGGAAGATCACGGCGATCAACTTCGCGCCACGCTGAACGCCGCGATCAGGGAGCGGCAAGTCCTGAGGGCGCGGGAGTCACCCCGGAGCCTCCGGAGCTCGCACCCGAGACTGGGATCGTCAGCCTATCGCCGATCCCCAGCTTGTTCTCGTTCTTGATCTGAGGATTGGCCTTCATCAACTCCGGGACCGTGAGCCCGTACCTGGTGGCGATGCCGGACAGAGTGTCGCCCTCTACGACGGTGTAGACGAACGGGGTCGGCAGCGGCGGTGGTGTCGGCGCGATCGAGACGCTTGGGGCGACTGACGGCGCAGAGGCCGGCGTGGCCAGCGGCTGCGCTCCGAAGAGCCCTGGCAGCAGAGTGGGGGCCAGAAACAGCACAAGGGCGGCGACAAGTACGGCCACCACGCCGAGCCAGACACGAGGGACGTGCGGGAGTCCAAGGGGCATGTGCAGGCTGGGGTACGCCTCGCGTCGCCGCGGGCGTTCCCAGTCGGGTCCCCCGTCTCCGGCCAGGGCTGCTGGTACACGTCGTGGTAGAGGAACTGCGCGTCCGAGCCCCCCCGGGGGTGCGTGAGCTCCTGCGTCCTCGCCGCCGAGCGACGACGCCGTTTCTACGCGCGCCGCGCGCCCAGGACGGGGTGTGCCGTCCGGCCGCAGGTCCGGGCTCGGCCGGGCAGGCGGGACGCGGTCCGTCCTCGTGCCACGAGCCTCACGTGGGCCATCCTGACCCTCCGAAGGCCCGCCGGGGCGGGCGCCGCGGGCGCCCGCGCGCTCCAGCGCGACAGGACCATGGCGACCGGCGAGGAACGTCGGGAGGTCGACATCGTCGGTGGACGAAGCGCGTAGGGTTCCCGCCGGCGGCGCCGCAGGCACGGGTGCCGTTCGGGCGGGCGCGACAGGAGCAGCCGCCAGAGTCGGCTCCAGCGTGCCGGCATCGGCACCGGCGCTGCCGGCATATTCCTCGCCCGACCCAGCTGTGCCCTGGCCCGGCTCCCAACTGCTGCTCGTCGCGTCGTCGACCTCGCCTGCCAGCCATGGCGGCGGGGCCGCCCATGCCCGCCCGTCGCCCCAGATGGTCGGCTCCGACCCGACTTCACGGGGAGGCACGTAGTCGGAGCGCCCCACGACCGCGTCGACGCCGATGACTCGAGCCGCCTCGCGCCGTGCCCAGTCCTGAAACGTCGGGCAGGCCGCAAATGACGCCGACAAGCAGTACTCGTGCTGGTGGGCGATCGCACGAGGCGCGGGCTCGGGCTCCGCGTAGCATCGGTGCCGGCGATCAGGCACGTCAATCCGCATGTCGCGATCGCCGGCCAGGGCCAAAAACGGACAGGCGAGCAGTCCGTCCGCGCCGGCGGCTGGGCGATCGTGCATGCCGGCATGATACCGGTCGCCGAGCTCTGGAGGCTGCCGTTGGGGAGCGCTCGCGAGAGTCGCGGATCGCACGTGTAAGCAGCCACGCGCCTGCGCCCGCTCGCCGTCCGTGGCACGATGGTGCCGTCGTGATCTACGGAATTGGGAGGAGTCGATCGTGATTCAAGACCGAATCGTCGGGGCCGTTCGCCCACGCTACACCCTACACGCGCACTGCGACATCCCGTGTGGCATCTATGACCCGCACGGGGCCGAGCTCGGCGCA
>JBKQRF010000252.1:0-5474 GCA_052144055.1 Candidatus Limnocylindrales bacterium | reverse complement strand
GCTCGTGCCAGTCGGGTTCGCGGATGACAAGGACGTAGCCGACGGCCTCGAGCGCCGGCAGGTACGCTGGCTCGTCGGCCGAGTCGGCGACGACGAGGAGCATGTCGATGATGGGCTTGGCAGCCAGGCCCGGCACGGACGTGGAGCCAGTGTGCTCGAGCCGCAGGACGGCACCGCCGAGCGCCGCCCGGACCCTGACCTCCTCCCGAACGAAAAGCGCCGGCCATGTTGGGTCGTACTCCACGAGTGGGACCCGGCCTGACAAGCGGGGCGGCTCCACGACCCAGGCGGCGCGGATCTGTTCCTCGGTCATCGGCTCGTGAACCGTGCCGGGTTGGTCGTCGCTCACGCGTGCATTCTGATGTGCGCCAATGGCAGGCCGCCACATCGACGCGGGGCAGGCCCTAGCTTCCGCGATGTAGCCGGGCTGGCGCGCCACCCCGCCACGACGGACCGCTCGTCTGTACGCCGGCTTCCCCGAGGAGCCGCAGGAGCTCGAGCCGACGGTCGTCGCGCTGGCCCGATGGTGTTCGGACGTGGGGCGAGATCCGGCCTCGATCGAATGTTCGGTGGGGATCGAGCCGGACGACCTCGACCGCTTTCTCGACGAGGACGCGGCGATATACTTCGCCATGGGCTTCACGCAGTTGGCCCCGGGCTTCAATGGCCCCGTCTGGACCGTCGAAGCCGGACAGCGCTGGCTCGTCTGGCGCGATGATCAGAACGCGGCCCGCTCAGCCCCGGCGCCCGCGGCTGACCCGGCAGGGTGACGAGTCGATCATCCGCCATCAGGCCGAGGCCGACCGGCCTCAGGCCCCCAGCGCAGCCCGCACGCGCGGGGTGAATAGATACCAGAGCGTGATGACCGCGAGCACGATGGTGAGCAGGTGACTGCCCAAGATCCCGTGGCCCAGCTGCAGCAACCCCAGGGCCAAGGCCACGATCTCGACGGTCACCCCGAGCGGCCAGGCCCAGGAGCGCAACGCGAGGAGTCCGTAGGCGAGGATGAGCTCGAGCACTCCGACGACGAGCAGGATCAGCGCGATGAGCCGCTCGATCCCGTGCAGCCGGGGCAGGAAGACGAGGGTCTCTGAGGCGCTCCACCAGCCCAGCGCGCCAATCAGCGCGAGCAGCCCCACGAGCGCTGCAGCAATCGCCAAGATGGACAGTCCGATGGGCCGCGATTGCATCGTCATCTCCGCCTTCCCCTAAGGTGCGTACCTGTCCCTCCGAGTACAGTTCATCACAGGCCCGTCAAGGCCGTATCAAGATCAGATGTACCAGCGAACGGAGCCCCTGCGACTACCCGTGGACGGAGCACACTCGGCAGCGGCTGAGGATCGGTAGAGTGGGGCATCGGTCGCGGTACGACCCGCTCACTCCCTATGCCAGGAGGCGTGCCCTGCCGCTACGCCGTACACTCGCCCGCCAATGAACGTCGTCTTCCTCTCGCCACACTTTCCGCCCAATCTGGCCCTCTTCTGCGGGCGGCTGCGGGGACTCGGCGCGACGGTTCTGGGCGTGGCTGACGTCCCTTATGAGTCACTGCGCCCGGATCTTCGCGATGCCCTCACCGAGTACTACCAAGTGAGCGACCTCCACGACCGCGAAGCCCTGGTTCGGGCGCTCGGCTACTTCACGCATCGCTACGGGAAGATCGACCGGATCGACTCGCTCAACGAGTACTGGCTGGAGACTGAGGCACACCTGCGGACCGAGTTCAACATCCCGGGCCTCAAGGCCGAGTCCATGGCTCGTGTGAAGCGCAAATCGGCCATGAAGCGGGTCTTTGAGCGAGTGGGCGTGCCCGCCGCCCGGGGCCGCGTGGCACGCAGCCCGGCCGCGGTGCGCGGGTTCATCGATGAGGTGGGCTACCCGGTCATCGCCAAGCCCGACGTCGGCGTCGGAGCGTCCCGCACCTACCGCCTGGAGAACGACGACGACCTAGCCGCGTATCTGGCCGACAGACCACCGGTCGACTACCTCCTCGAAGAGGCCCTCAGCGGCCAACTACTGACGTTCGACGGGCTCGTCGATCGGCGGGGCAGGATCGTCTTCTCCTCGTCACTCGTTTACCGCGTCCCGGTTCTCGATGCCGTGCGCGGCGCGGACATGTCCTACTGGATCGACCGTAACATCTCCCCCGACCTGGCCGAGATCGGCGGCCGGCTCGTGCGCGCCTTCGACGTCCGCGAGCGGCCGTTTCACTTCGAGTTCTTCCGCCTGCCCGACGGCTCCCTGGCCGCGCTCGAGGTCAACATGCGCCAGCCGGGCGGCCTCACCGTCGACATGTGGAACTGGGCAAACGACATCGACTTCTACCGGGCCTGGGCCGAGGTCGTGGTCAACGGCACGACCGAGGTCCGCACGACGCGCCCCTACTACTGCTTCTGGGCCGGCCGCAAGTCCGGCCGCCCGTATCGCATGTCGCACGACGAGGTGCTCCGCCGGTTTGCGAGCCTGCTCGTCCACCACGAGCGCATCGATGATGTCTTTGCGGCGGCGATCGGCAACTACGGCTACGTGATGCGCCATCCGGACCTGGCGCCCCTGGCTGCCGCGGGGGCCGAGATCCAAGCCCTCGCTGCCGGCGATAGGTAGCGCTCCGAACGCGCCGCCGCCTCGGTGCGGGCGTACGGATTCACCGACGTACTGGCGCTGGGGAGCAGCTACCTCTGGTGGCCGGGGGTGGGCAACGAGGTCAGGCCGGCTTGCGTGCCACCAGCGTGTCGAAGCGCCGCCGCGTCACGACGGCGTGGTGGGGGTTCTCGGCGAGCGTCGTCATCAGCTGTGCGCGGATGCCGGCGCGGGCGTCCGCGTCGAGGTCGAGGGCGTCGAAGTCGGCCTCGTATCCGGCGAGGGAAGCGTCGACGAAGGACGCCGCGTCGGGATGGTGGACCACGAGGGTGTGGACGCGGTGGCGCACCCTCTCGAACCCCGCGGCGCGGAGCATGGCGTCCAGACGTCCGGGCTGGCTGTTCTGCTCGACCACCCGGTCGAGCGCCTCGTCCTCCGGGCGCACTGGCAGGGACTCCAACGCGGGCACGATGCGCAGGAGCAGGCGGTCGAGCCGGAACCCGAGGTCACGGCTCCACGGCCCCCACACCGTGAAACCCGCCCGGCCGCCCGGGGAGAGGATCCGGAAGACGCCGCGCAGGGCCACGATGGGGCGCGGGAAGTGGCTGATCCCGAAGCCGCAGCCCACGCGTTCGAAGCTCGCCGGGGCAAACCCCAGCCGCTCGGCGTCCCGCACCTCCAGGCGCACGCCTGCCAGCCCAGCGTCAGCGAGCGCGCGGCGCGCGTGCTCGACCTGCAGCGACGAGAGATCGACGGCAGTGACGAGGGCGGGACCCACCCGTGCCGCGAAGGCGCGCGCCACCAGTCCGCTGCCGCAGGCGAGATCGAGGCAGCGGTCTCCCGCGGCGGGGTTCAGCTGCTCGACGAGTCGCTCCGCGGGTGGGCCGAAGTGAGACGCCCAGTCGCGCTCCCAGTCGGGCGCGGCGGCGTCGTATTCGGCCCGCACGAACTCCTTGAGCGCGCTCGGCGTGATCCCTGCCATGCTGCCGATGGTACAAGTAGTCCACGACGAGGCGGGTCGCCGCTTGGCTCTTGACAAATCGAGCTGCCGTGTTCGAGCCGAGTTGCTAGCCGTGGGGAAGTTGAGAGCTTCGTCCGCCACGAGGCCGTCCCGGGTTGGCGACGTCTCGGCGCAGTACTCGAGGACGCGGAAGGTCTCGAGGCGACTGTCCAGCGCGCTGGCTGATGCCACCCGCCGGAGAGCCCTTCGCGGCTGTCGAGGCGGTGCCGGCCGACCGGGGTGGGTGGGCCGAGGGCGTGACCGAGATCGCGCACGACGGCGATTGCAGGGTGCCGATTCCGTAAGTCACGGTCGGCGTGAGGCGCCCGACGCTGCCTCCCCGAGACCGGATTGCGGCGTGTGAGGGCGGGTGGGCTGACGTCTCCGCCTATTGACCCCCACGATGCGAGCACAGTGGGATCTGGGCAGCTACCACAGCAACATGCAGAATCGCCGGACTATGGAACGAACCAACCCGACCCAACACGCCGAGCCAGACGACGCGCGGAGCGGCGGCATGTCCGCCGGCGCGGGAGGTTGCGAGTCTGAGCGCGGCACGTGGGGCGAGATCTGCCCCGATTGTGGTGCCCGCCTGCCGCCCGAGCCGGCTCCGCTCCAATCCTGGCACGGCGCCCGTGTGAACGACCCGTCGCTCTCGGCACAGGCACGTTCGACGAACTCTCCGCTGCGTCACTGGACTCTGCACTGAAGTCAGAAAGACGGGGTGCGGTCCGGTTGCGGATCGGGCAAGGGCTACCCCAACCCGCACGATGGTGACATGGAGCGGGCGCCTGAGCGGCCGTTGGCCCGCCTGTGGGCGCCCACCTACGGGGTGTTCAAGTCGATCTTCCGCGCCGACGCGTTCGGCGTGAGGAACCCGAGCAGCGCCTCGCCTTCGGTCTCCAACTCCGCGCGCTCCATCGGCGTCATGCGTGTCCACGCCCCCTCGGTGAGGCCGACCAGGCACTTCTCGCGATCGAGATCCGGCGCCGGCGAGCAAGCCATCACGAAGAACGCCCGCTATGCCGACTCAGGACATGATCGATCTGGTTGGACTTCCCTTTTGATCGTACCAGTAGCCAGGCCGGACCTCTCAGGCCGTTCCGCCTAGGGACACGGCTCAGTGGCGAGCTTAGTGCTCAGCCCACCGCCTTCTTCACGAGCGCGCTGATCCTGGCCTCGCCTGCGGCGGTCAGCTCCGTCAGGCCGAAGGAGGTCGGCCACATGGCGCCCTCGTCGAGGTGCGCCTTGTCGCTGAAGCCGAGCGTCGCGTAGCGCGTCTTGAACTTTGCGCGCTCCTGGAAGAAGCAGATGACGTTGCCGTCCCTGGCGTACGCGGGGCTCCCGTACCAGGTCCTGGGCGAGAGGTTCGGCGCGCTGGCCTTGATGATCGCGTGGAGGCGCTCGGCCATGGCGCGGTCCGGTTCCGCCATCTCGGCGATCTTCGCGAGCACGTCGCGTTCGCCGTCCGCCTCGTCCTTCTTCGCGCGTGGGCCGCGGCGCGCTTCCGCCTTCAACTCCCGGGCGCGCTCCTGCATCGCGGCCCGTTCTTCGTCTGTGAATCCCCCGGACTTCTCGTTGACCGTGGCGCTGCGATCGGTGGACGTCTGCATGTCCTTCATGGCCGGTCTCCCTCGGTTGGCTGGGTGCTAGCCCGCCAGCGCGCCAGCTGCGCTATCTGGATCAGGTTCCCGCAGGTGTCGTCCAGCTGGGCGATGGTCGAGCCTGTCACCTCGGTCGGCGGCATCGTGAACTCGGCGCCGCGCGCGCTGATGCGCTCGTAGTCGCCCTTGATGTCGTCGGTGAAGAACATGACGGCGGGCTGGCCCTGCCCGAAGATGGCCTGCTGGTATGCCCTGGCCGCCGGGTTGTCATTGAGCGCCAGCTGCAGCTCCGT
>JBKQRF010000251.1:0-32873 GCA_052144055.1 Candidatus Limnocylindrales bacterium | reverse complement strand
TGGCCGTGTCGACCTGCATCCCGCAGACGGGGTCCACTGCCGTAGCCATGATGCCTCCGCGATTCAGGGGTGACCAGATACTCCCATGTAGTATATGAGCCGGCACGTGCTTCGACGGGTCGCCCCGGCGTCTCCCGAGTCTCCGCGCAGGCCGGGGCGAGCGCGTAGGCCGCCTCGGCATGCCGGCGCGCAGCGCTCCGGTTGGGGAGTGGTGCCTCGAGGTAGCATCGAGGCATGGCGGTCGACACAGTCGTCATGCGCGAGCGACTCGACGCGGAGCGGACGCGGCTGCTCAACGAGATCACCGAGATGCCGATTGAACCTCCCGAGCCGATGACCTACGGATCCGAAGCGGCCGCAGCGTCACAGGTCTTCGATCAGAACCGGGCACGTGCGTTGCGGGAGCGTGCGCAGCGGGAGCTCGAGCAGGTCAATGCGGCGCTGGCACGCCTCGAGAACGGGACGTACGGTCTCTGCGCTGCGTGCAGCCAGCCGATCGACCCGGAGCGCCTCGAGGCGCTGCCGTGGGCGCTGTACGACCTGGACTGTCAGCGCAAGGTCCGCTGAACCAGCCAGCGTTATGCTCCCTCGAATGACGGGGTGGCGCGAATGACCGAGCAGCGTGGATGGGAGAGGCAGGTCCCACCGCACGCGACGGCGGACCGGAAGCTGCTCCAGACAAAGCCGTACCAGGATGTCTCGTTCCTGGAGACGGATGCCTGGCGGTCGCTGAGAATCCTGGGCGAATTCATCAGCGGCTTCGAGACCCTCGCCCGGCTCGGCCCCGCCGTGACCGTGTTCGGGTCGGCCAGGACACCGCCTACAGATCCGATGTACCAGTCGGCGACGGCACTGGCACGCGGCTTGGCCCAGGCCGGCTTCACGGTGATCACAGGAGGCGGCCCGGGGATCATGGAGGCCGCCAACCGGGGCGCACAAGAGGGGGGCGGCCTGTCGGTCGGCTGCACGATCGAGCTGCCCAACGAGCAGCGCGTCAATGACTACACGGACCTCTCGGTCAGCTTCCGCTACTTCTTTGTGCGCAAGATGATGTTCGTCAAGTACGCGCAGGGCTTCGTGATCTTCCCGGGCGGGTTCGGCACACTCGACGAGCTGTTCGAGTCGATCACGCTCGTGCAGACAAATAAGATCGAGCACTTCCCGGTGGTGCTTATCGGCACGGCGTACTGGTCCGGGCTGTTGGGCTGGCTGCGTGACCGCGCGGCTGCGGAAGGGAAACTCGACCGCACGGACCTGGACCTGCTGCGCGTGACGGACGACGTCGGCGAGGCCATCTCGTTGATGGTGGAATCTCGTGCCCATCGCGCCAGCGCCCACGCGGGCGACGATCCGCCTGATGCCGGCGAGGCGGGGGGCGCCCAGGCCTCGCGGGCACGCGCAGGGTCGAGGCGGCCGACCGCCGGCTGAGGCTCGGCACCGGGCCGGGGCCCGGCTCAGGGCGCGCAGGAGCCGGTACTGACGGCCGCGTTTCTCCCGATGGCGGGACCGAGGTCGGAGAGAACTTCGCCGATGTCCAGCGCGTAGCCGACCGCGCTGCTCGTCTCAGCCCGCGCGAAGACGACACCGGCAACGCGGTCGTCCACCGTAACGAAGGGTCCGCCGCTGTCTCCCGCTTGGACGTCTGCGGCCAGCTCGATCACCACGCGGGTCACCGTGGACCGCCCGTAGATGTCGAAGCCGGTCGCGCTGAAGACACCGCGCACGGCTGCCGGGACGACCGCCAGCGCACCGCCGCCGGGATGCTCCAGCGTCACCCCGATCGTGCCGGTCGCCGGATCGCCCTGAGCGAGGGGCAGTGCGGGAAGCGAGAGTCCGGGAGAGTACAGGACGGCGACGTCCATCGCCGGATCGTAGAACACCACCCGGGCACGGACTGACTCGCCGGTTTCCGCGACGACTGACGTCCGGCGCTCGCCGGCCACGACGTGTGCATTCGTCACGATGTACCCGGGCGCGATCGAAAACCCGGTGCCGGTCAACCGCAGGCCGCAGGCATCGCCGACCACGGCAACAATGGACGGCGCGACGTGCGCGCCCAGTGCCGAGACGCTCGCCCCCGTTGGCGTCGCGACGGACGGTCCCATCGGGTTCTCCAGGAACTGGAACACCTGCGGCAGGCCGACCGGGTCGAGGAACGCGCGTACGCGGCCGAGCACCGGCGCGGGGGAGGGCAGTTCGGCGCGGACCAGGCCGACCACCCTCGAACGGTCGATTTGCTGGGCCAGGTTGGGCGACGGTCCGGTCGCAAGGATTGGCGCGAGGAACCAGATGGCGAGGATCACCTGGGCCGCGCCGACGGCAAGGCCGGCCAGTCGATCCACGCTCTCCAGCGGTCCCCGCCCCAAGCGACGGAGGATCGCAAGGGCCGTCGCGCCGCCGACGGCCTGTCCGACGGCGAGCGCGAGGAGCAGGAGGCCGAGTACCAGCAGGGCCCGCAGGAACCGGTCGAGCGTCGGGAGCGCGGCCGCTACTCCGGGCAACACCGCGACGGCGGCAACTGCGCCAAGGCCCGCTCCGATGAGTCCGAGTGTCTGTACGACCGCGCCCTGCCGGAAGCCGCTCAGCGCGCCGATCGCGATCAACAGAAGCAGCAGCACGTCGAGCGGTTCGAGGCTCACAACCCTATCGTACCGAGCGGCCCGTCATCGCCTGCTCGGACCTCTCGCCTCCGAGCTCGCTCCTCCCTGCCGGCGGCGAACTAGCGGCAGACACCCCACGAGGCTCACGTCGTCGCCGAGCGCTGCCGACACGACCGACACGCGCCGGCCAGGTGTGCGGAACGCGGTGGCTCTCACAGCGTCCCGTGCGGGCTGGAGGAGTCGATCGCCCTGTGCACGGGCGATCGATCCACCGACAACCACCAGGGTCGGGTTGAAGACGTCGACGATGACGACCATCGCGGCAGCGAAGGCCCGGCGCGCGCGCTCCATGATCGCCGCCGCCCCGGGGTCTCCGGCCTCTTCCGCAGCGGCCACGTCGGCTGCGGACGCGTGCTCCGGGCCGGTTCGATCCGCCACCGCGCGCAACAAGGGGGACTCGCCGGAGCACACCGCCTCGCGCGCCGCCCGCGCGATTGCAGCCCCGGAGGCGATTGCCTCCAGGTGGCCGCGCGCACCGCAGCCGCACGTGGGCCCGTCGAGGTCCACCAGCAGGTGCCCCAGCTCCCCCGCTGTGCCGTCGGGCCCGTGGAGCAGCACCCCGTTCGACAGGACGGCCCCGCCGATCCCAGTGGAGACCGTGAGGTAGACGACGTCCGCGACGCCCTGTGCCGCGCCGTACGTGAGTTCACCAAGCAGCGCAACGTTCGTGTCGCGATCCAGGAACACCGGCAGTCCGAGGCGTCGCCCGAGCTCCTCGGCGATCGGCACGTCCCGGAAGGTCGGGTGAGCGTTGGGGGGGTCGATGATCAGCCCGGCGCGCGGATCGACGGGTCCGATGGCCGAGATCCCGATCGCGATCGGACGCGGCGCGATGGAGATCGGCCGCAGGGCGAACGAGCCCGGGCCGGAAGCGTCGCCGCGAATGGTGTCGCCGCGCGTCGTGCGGCTAGGCTCAACGTCCCCGGGCTTGACGCCGCCGCGCATGACGTGGCCCGACCTGTCGTCGCCAGGCACGCCCGCTCCAAGCGAGGTCAGCAGTTTCTCGGCCGTGGCGATCACGGCGGCGGGTCCGCGCTCGGTCGCGGAGGGCGCCTCCGTCCGCGACAGGATTGTTCCGTGCGGTCCAACCAGGGCGGCGCGCAGGCGGCTCGCGCCGAGGTCGAGCGCCAGCACAGGCGCGTCGAGCGCGCTGCCTTGCACGAGGTTGCCGCTACCCCAATCTCCCACGTCGTCCACTCGCGCGATTCTAGGCGGCGATCCTCAGGCCGCGGTGGGGTGCCCACGCACGTCGGCACCGCGGGGCGACACGCCGGACCCGGACGCGACCCTTGGAGCCGCCCCAGCCTCCCGGCTGGCTCCGGCAGGTGTGGCGAAGTTCTCCGCTTCCCGGTCGGGATCTCGTTCGCGCTCCCCGCGATGCCGTGTGGTACAACAGGCCCAATGGCACTTGGGGCGCGCGGCGCCCTGTGCGACAAGGTGCCAATCATGTCGGATGACTAACGTCTGACCCCTGGAGTAGCGGCTCGTGATCCAGCGCCTCGCGCTGTCGTCAGTCTCGTGCGCGAAACCGGGCCGCCAGGACCGGCCGTACCAGGAACGGGCATGACCGGGCTGACACCCGACGAGCAGGCGCGGCCGGCGGCCGTGGACGACCGCATGCATTGGGGCCGGTTTCTGCTGACCTGGTTCGCGATCCCGTCGGCGCTGCTCGGTGCCCTACTGCTGGGCGCCGCCATGATGCTCGCGCTCGGCGCGAACCCGCTCACCGGTTACTCCGCTCTGCTCACCGGAGCGTTCGGCGGGAGCTACGCTCTCAGCAGCACAGCTGTCCAGGCGGTCCCCCTCCTCCTGGTCGGAGTGGGGATCTGCATCTCGTTCCGGGCCAACGTCTTCAACATCGGCGGCGAGGGACAGATCGCGATGGGCGGACTAGCTGGTGCGGCGACCGCGATCGCCCTGCCAGGTCTGCCGGCCCCCGTCCTGATCCCGCTCGTGCTGCTTGCCGGTGCCGTCGGCGGCGCGGCCTGGGGCGCCATCCCGGGCGTGTTCAAGGCCCAGTACAACGTCAACGAGATCCTGAGCACCATCATGCTCAACCTCGTGGCAGTCCAAGTCATGAACTACCTTCTCGCCGGCCCCATGGTCGACCACTCGCAGGCGTCGGTCGGCGGCCTGATCCCCGAGACCGAGCTCCTGTCGCCGAACTCCTGGCTGCCCATCCTCGTCGCGGGCACGCAACTGCACCTGGGCGTCCTGATCGCCGTGATCGTCGCGGTCGGCGCCTACTTGCTGCTGTGGCGCACGAGTTTCGGGTTCCAGATCCGCAGCGTTGGCCTGTCCAGGGATGCGTCGGCCTACGCAGGCATGCCGGTCAAGCGAACGATCGTCGCCGCGATGACACTGAGCGGGGCGATGTGCGGCCTCGCCGGCTCGATACTCGTGTTCGGCAGCATCTCGCACCGGATGGTGACGGACGGCAGCCTGACGGGGTTCACGGGCTCGGCCGGGTTCAACGGCATCGTCGTCGCGCTCTTCGGCGGCCTCAACCCGCTGTGGACCATCGCCTCTGCGTTCTTCTTCGGCGGGCTCATAGTGGGCGGCTCCTCGCTGCAGGTGGCAACCGGCGTGCCCTCGGACCTCGTGACGGCGCTCAGCGGGATCGTGGTCGTTCTGGTGGTGTCGCTCGAGTACCTGCGGCGGCGCGCTCGGGCACAGTCCACCGCGTTCGCCGGGACCCGCGACGCCAGCCCTCCGCGCCTGCCCGGTCGCGAACCTCCGATGGCCGTCACCGGCGGACCGGACAGATGAGCCAGTTCTTCACGGTCGCGGTGCTGACCACCACGGTCGCCGCCGGCGTGGCGCTCGCGGCTCCGTTCCTGCTGGCCGCGCTCGGCGAGACCATCGGCCAGCGCAGCGGGGTGATCAACCTCGGAGTCGACGGCATCATGCTGCTCGCCGCATTCGTCACCTACTACGTCGCGCTGCAGACCAGCAATCTGCTCCTCGCCGTGCTGGCAGGGACGGCTACAGGCACGGTGATGGGGATAGTCACGGCCCTGGTCAGCGTGACTCTCAAGGCGGAACAGGGTATCAGCGGAATCGGCGTCTATCTCTTCGGCCTCGGGTTCAGCGACCTGCTGTTCGAGAAGCTGGTCGGCACCCCGCTCCCCATCGCCACGCTTCAGCCGTGGGCAATCCCCGTGCTGCGCCAGATCCCGGTAGTCGGCGGCATGTTCTTCGACCAGAGCGCCCTCGTCTACCTGGCGTTCCTGCTGGTCCCTGTGGTTGCGTTCGTGCTTAACCGCACGACATACGGACTGAAGATCAAGGCGGCCGGCGAGAATCCCGCCGCGGCCGACAGCCTGGGCGTCAGCGTGGTGCGCATCCGGTGGTCGACCGTGATGCTGGGATGCACGTTTGCTGGTCTCGCCGGCGCGAGCCTGCTGCTCTACGATGGCATCTTCCAGACGAACCTCACCCAGAGCGAGGGCTTCATCGCCGTCGCGCTGGTGTACTTCGGAGCTTGGCGTCCCATCGGAGTGATGGGTGGATCGCTGCTGTACGGGCTGGTGGGCGCGCTCATCCTGACGTGGAAAGCACTCGGGATCATTCCCCTGAGCGCATCCGACCTCGCCGCCACGGCGCCGGCCGTCATCACGGTGCTGGCGCTGCTGTTCATCGCTCGCCGGTTCCGGCAGCCCGCCGTCCTCGGCCGGCCGTACGAAAGAGAGGGGTGACGCGCCGAACGCCAGCCGCCAGGATCGAACGACCGACCGTCGACAAACCACAGTCAGACTCGGGAACCGAGGAGGACTAACGATGCACAAACAGGCAAACCGGGTAGTGACACCCATGGTGGTCGCCGCAGTCGTGGCGCTGCTGGCCGGCGCGTGCGGAGCCAGCAGCACGGCGGCCCCCGCCAGCGTTGCGGCCCCCGCCAGCGTTGCAGCACCCGCCAGCGTAGCAGCACCCGCCAGCGCGGCTGCGCCGGCAAGCGCGGCTGCGCCGGCAAGCGCGGCCCCTGCGAGCGCCGCAGCGACCACCACATTGAAGGTGGCAGTGGTCGCGCCCAGCGCCGTGAACGACCTGGCCTTCTCCGAGTCGATGGTGGATGCCGTGAACTCGCTGAAGTCCACGGAGAACCTGCAGATCGCTATCTCGGACAACCAGTTCGTGGTGTCCACCGCCGCCAACGTGATCCGCAGCTACGCGGCCCAGGGTTACAACCTCATCATCGCCCACGGGTCGCAGTACGGGTCGATTGTCGAGCAACTGGCACCCCAGTTCCCGAAAGTCGCGTTCGCGTGGGGCACGGCCGGATCCACTTACAACCTGCCGAACGTGTTCGCCTACCAAGCCAACTCTAACGAGGGTGGCTACGTGCAGGGCGCTATGGCGGCCCTGCTCAGCAAGACCAAGGTGCTCGGGGTCATCGGCCCAATCGCGGTCGGGGACGCCAAGCTGTACGTGGACGGATTCTGCGCCGGGGCCAAGTCCGTCGACCCCTCGATCAAGTGCAACGAGGTCTACACCGGTAATTTCAGCGACGTCAGCCTGATGGCCACGGCCGCCAAGACGTTCGTGTCAAACGGGGCCGACGTGTTGACCGGCTCGGCGCAGGCCGTGGTTGGGGCCATCGGAGTCGCCCGGGCCGACAACCTGCCGTGGTTCGGGACGCAGTGGACGCAGGCGTCGCTCGCGCCCAGCAACGTGGTCTCCAGCCAGGTCTACAACTGGGGCCCGACCCTCGAGCAGATCTTCACCGAGATCCGGGGAGGCACGCTCGGCGGTGCCACCTACACGCTGACCCTGGGCAACGGCGGCGAGCAGATCCAGTTCAACCCGGGCTACAACCTGCCCGCCAACGTGAAGGCCAAGGCCGACGCGCTGATCACGGGGATCACGGACGGCACGATCAACGTACCCCAGTGACGCTCGCGAGCTGAGTCGCACCCGATGATCGAACCGGTGACCATCCCGGGGGACGTGGGCGACGGCCCCGCGGCCCCGGTCCTGGAGATGCGCGGTATCACGAAGCGTTTCCCCGGGGTGGTCGCCAACGATCGCGTCGACTTCGACGTCCGAGCCGGAGAGGTCCATACACTCTTCGGCGAAAACGGCGCTGGGAAGAGCACGCTCATGCGCGTGCTGTACGGTCTGTACCGGCCCGACGAGGGCGAAATCCGGATCAACGGCCGGCCCGTGGCCATCCGCTCACCGGCCGTCGCGATCCACAACGGGATCGGGATGATCCACCAGCACTTTATGTTGGTGGACACCCTGACCGTGGCCGAGAACGTCGCGCTGGGGGCCAGGTCGGCGCGTGGCCCCCTGCTCAGTCTGGAGCTGGTGTCGGCGCGCATCCGCGAGCTCTCGGAGACCTACGGCCTGCGGGTCGACCCGGGGGCGCTCGTCTGGCAGCTCTCCGTCGGCGAGCGGCAGCGTGTCGAGATCATCAAGGCGCTCTATCGCGACGTCGCGATCCTCGTGCTCGACGAGCCCACGGCCGTCCTGACGCCCCAGGAGGTCGAAGATCTCTTCAAGGTTCTCCGCCGGATGACCGCCGGCGGCCGAGGGCTTGTCTTCATCTCCCACAAGGTTCGCGAGGTGCTCGAGCTCTCGGACCGCATCACCGTCCTGCGCAACGGCCGGGTGGTCGGCACGGTGCCCGCGGCCCAGGCGTCGCGAAGCCGACTCGTGGAGATGATGGTTGGTCACCAGGTCGCGACCGAGGAGCCCCCGGTTCCCGGTGCCGGCGGGACTCCGCGGCTGAGAGTCACCGACCTTCACGTCGCGAGCGACCGCGGAACCGAAGCCGTCCACGGCGTCAGCTTCGAGGTCCGATCGGGCGAACTCGTGGGCATCGCAGGGGTGGCCGGGAACGGCCAGCGCGAGCTCGCCGAGGCCATCGCCGGACTGCGCGTGCCCACAGGCGGGACAGTCAGAATCGGCGACACCCACGTGGCGGGCCGCGGCCCGGCCGCGGTTCGTGCCGCAGGCCTCGGCTACGTGCCGGAGGAGCGCATGCGCGACGGCGTGGTCACGGATTTCAGCGTGTCAGAAAACCTTCTTCTGGTGGACTATCGGGACAGCGCGTTCGCACGGTTCGGGTTCCTGCGAACGGGGGCGATCCGCCGCCATTGCAGGGACCTGGTCGACGCGTTCAACGTGAAAACGCCGAGCCTCGAGACGCCTGTGCGGAACCTGTCCGGTGGAAACATCCAGAAACTGATCATGGCTCGCGAGCTGTCGGCCCAGCCCGACGCCCTGCTGGTCGCCCAGCCCACGCGGGGGATCGACGTCTCGGCGTCCCTCTACATCCATCAGCGGCTGATCGAGCAGCGCGAGAGCGGCACCGGGATCCTGATCATTTCGGAAGACCTCGACGAGGTCATGATCCTGTCCGACCGCGTCCTGGTGATGTACGAGGGCACGATCATCGGGTCGGCGGACCCGCGGACCACGAGCCGCGAGGAGATCGGCATGCTGATGGCCGGCGTCCACCCGGCTGCCCAGGTGGGCGGCGGCGACCAGCCATCCGTCGTCGGATAAACGCATGCGGCGAGTGGCGGTGAGACGGGCCGGTCCAACCGGCCGGGAGGTGACTGCATGACCGAACTCGAAGCCGGCGTTACGCCGGGTCTCGTCTGCGCACACCACCACCTCTACTCGGCCCTCGCTCGGGGAATGCCGGCGCCGCCGAAAGTGCCTACGGACTTCCAGGGGATCCTCGAGCAGGTCTGGTGGCGCCTGGACACGGCACTCGACCTCGAGATGATCCGCTGGTCGGCGATGCTGGGCGCCCTGGAGGCCCTCGAGAATGGCACCACCGCGATCGTCGACCACCACGAGTCCCCCAACGCCATCGAGGGCAGCCTCGACGTGATCGCAGAGGCGTGCGCCGAGGTGGGGGTCCGATCGCTGCTCGCGTACGGGATCACGGATCGGCACGGCCCCGACGGCGCCCGGCGCGGCCTCGCCGAGAACGAGCGCTTTATCAAGGCCGGGGGACGGGGCCTAGTCGGCATCCATGCCGCGTTCACGTGCTCGGACGCGTCCCTGCGCGCCGCCGCAGACCTGGCCGAAGACCTCGGAGTGGGCGTCCACATCCACGTGTGCGAGGGCGTCGGCGACATCGACGCCCCTCGCCGGCTCGCGGGCCTCACGCGTGACAGCTGGCTCCTGAGCCACTGCGTCCACCTGCCGACGAACCACACGCTGCGCGGAACGATCATGCACAACCCGGCGTCCAACCTGAACAATGCGGTGGGCTACGCTGATCCAGCCCGGTTCTCGAACCCGGTGGCGCTCGGCACCGACGGGATCGGCGGCAACGTCCTAGAGACATTCCGGCTGGCCTATCTGATGCAGCGCTCGGTCGACGTCACCTGCGGGCCAGACACGGCCTGGGGGTGGCTCGAGACCGGCTGGAACCTCGTGCCCAAGGCGCATACCGACGAGGTCGCCTGGACCTACGAGCCGATGGACCCGTGGCACATCGCCTTCACCCCGGGAATCATGCCGAGACGAATCACGATCGACGGCCGGGTTGTGTTCGCCGACGGCAGGCCGACCCTGGTCGATGCCGACGAGATTCGCGCGAAGGCCCGGGAACAGGCCGCCCGCCTGCACGCCCGCCTCTGAGGCGATCCCGGGGCGCCGAAGCGCCCGGCCATGCCCACCCCCGCGACGCTGACGAGGAGCCACCGATGTCCGACCGATTCCATCCCATCTCGATGGAGCAGCTGACCGACTGGGTCTTCACCGAGCTGCAGCAGAGGGGCTCACTGTTTAACGTTCCCCGATCGGCCTTCTTCGTGCCGCGCCCGGACCACCGCTTCCGGCGTCGCGAGTACGAGGTGGAGCTGGAGACCCCGTTCGGGGTCGCGGCGGGACCCCACACGCAGATGGCCCAGAACATCATCACGGCATGGCTGGTGGGTGCCCGACTGATCGAGCTCAAGACGGTCCAGACGCTCGACGAGCTCGACGTCAACAAGCCGTGCATCGACGCCCAGGACGAGGGGTACAACGTCGAGTGGTCGCAGGAGCTCAAGGTCCACCAATCCTTCGACGAATACCTGCGCGCCTGGGTGCTCATCCACGCCCTCCACCACGAGCTGGGCTGGCCCGGCGAGCGCCCCGGCATGGTCTTCAACATGAGCGTCGGGTACAACCTCGAGGGTATCCGGCAGCCCAACGTCCAGTGGTACCTCGATGCCATGGCCGACGCGTCGGCGTACCTGCCGGCCTACGTGGAGATCGTCGCCCGGCGCTTCCCGGCGGTCCGCCAGGTCGACATCCCGGCGCGGCTGTCCGACTCGGTCACGCTCTCGACCATGCACGGGTGCCCGCCTGACGAGATCGAGCGGATCTCGCAGTACCTGCTCGAGGAGCGTGGCCTCCACACCTCGGTCAAGTGCAACCCGACCCTGCTCGGCGCCGACCGGGTCCGCGGCATCATCACTGGCGATCTGGGCTTCCGCGACGTCCCGATCCCAGACGGGGCGTTCGGCCACGACCTGCAGTGGGTCGATGCCGTCCCGATGTTCCACAACCTCCGGCAGGCCGCCGCGGCCCGGGGGCGCACCTTCGGCCTAAAGCTGACGAACACGCTGGAGGTGGACAACTGGCGCACCGTCTTCGAGCGCGACGCGACCATGTACCTGTCGGGCCGCCCGCTCCACGCGGTCACGACCAACCTAGCCGCTGCGATCACCGAGGAGTTCGGCGCCGGGGTGCCGATCTCGTTCGCCGGTGGGGCCGACTGCTTCAACGTCGCGCGCCTGCTCTCGTCCGGCATCCGGACGGTCACGGTCTGCTCGGACCTGCTCAAGTCGGGCGGGTACCTGCGGATGCTCCAGTACCCGGAGCACGTCGACGCCGCCTTCGACGCCGTGGACGCGAAGGACACGGACGACTTCATCCGCCGGACGGCGCGGGCGGACGGGTTCGACGGCGACGGCGCCGACGTGGCCGCGTGCGCCCTGTTCAACCTCCGTCGGTACGCCGACGCGGTCCGCCACGACTGGCGCTACCAGAAGCAGTCGTTCCGGATGGACCGATCGAAGACGCCCCGCCAGCTCGGCCTGTTCGACTGCATCGCGGCACCGTGTCTCGACGAGTGCCCCATCGACCAGCAGGTGCCCCAATACATGGCCGCGGTGCGCGCCGGCGATTTCCGGGAGGCCGTCCGGATCACCCGCCTGGACAACCCTCTACCGGCTGTGCTGGGTCGCGTCTGCGACCACTTGTGCGAGAACACCTGCATCCGCACGCACCTCGACCAGCCGCTGGCGATCCGGCAGATCAAGCGATTCATCATGGAGCACGAAGGGCAGCCCACGCCGCTCGCGGCTCTTCATGCGACGGCAAGCCGCGTGGCGGTCATCGGTGCCGGACCGGCCGGTTTGGCGGCCGCCGAGTGGCTGGCCCGTGCCGGCATCGGCGTCACGATCTTCGAGGCGCACCCCTACGCCGGCGGCATGGTCGGCGGGGCCATTCCCTCCTACCGCCTGCCGCAGGCGCAGATCGACCAGGACCTCGCGGTCCTCGAGCGCCTGGGTGTCGAGTTCCGCTACAACCAGCGGGCCGGCGTCGACTTCACGATCGACGAGCTGGGCGGCGAGGGCTTCGCTGCGATCTTCATCGCAGTCGGAGCCCAGCGGGCGAAGCGCCTAGGCCTGCCCGGGGAGGACGCCGAAGGGACCATCGACGGCGTGACCTTCCTGCGAAGCGTCCGGGAGGGCCGCCCCGTAGCGATCGGGAGCCGCGTGGCCGTCGTCGGTGCGGGGGACACGGCCATGGACTGCGTGCGATCTGCCCGCCGCGCGGGCGCATCGTCCGTGTCGCTGATCTACAGGCGCAGCGTGGACCAGATGCCCGCCGACCCGGAGGAGATCCACGCCAGCCGCGAGGAGGGCATCTCCATCGTGGAGCTGGCGCGGCCCACCGCCCTCCGCGTCAGGGACGGCAGGCTGGCGGGACTGGTATGCACACGCACCGCGTACCGCGGGGTCCGGGACGCTGCCGGGCGCAAGGTTCCCGAGGACGTGCCGGGCACCGACTTCGAGATCGGCGTGGACACGCTGATCCTCGCAATCAGCCAGCACGCGGTGCTCGACTTCTTCGGCGACCGCGCACCGGACCTGACGCCCGCCGGTTACATCGCGGTGGACCCCGTCACCTTCGAGACGTCCGTGCCCGGCGTGTACGCCGGTGGCGACGTCGCGGCTCGCGGCCCGGCCTCGATCGTGCAAGCCGCGGCGGACGGGAAGCGAGTCGCCGCCGCCATTGCAGCCGCCCTAGGCGTGCCGCCCCAGCACCCTGCGGCCGAACCGTCAGGTGCGGGCACCCGGTCGGAGCTGCAGGCGCTCGTAGTGCGGCGCGCCCGCCGGGAATACCGGGTGCCGATCCGTACCAGCGATCTGGACCGCCGCGACGGGTTCGAAGAGACGGTGCTGGGCTACTCGGCCGACGAGGCGATGAAGGAGGCGAGTCGCTGCCTCGACTGCGACAAGATCTGCAGCCTGTGCGTCGGCGTCTGTCCCAACTTGGCGCTGACGACCTACGAGATGGCGCCGGTGCGCGCCGACCTTCCCGTCCTTGCCGTCGCGAACGGCGCGGTGGTGGCGAACGGGTCGGCACCCTTCGTCGCGGAGCAGCGACTCCAGATCGCGGTCCTAACCGATTTCTGCAACGAGTGCGGCAACTGCGTGACCGCCTGCCCGACCTCCGGCAAACCGTACGTCGACAAGCCACGGCTCTACCTGGACCGGGCAGACTTCGAGGCGCAGGCCTCAAACGCGTTCATGCTCCTTGGCGACGGCACGATGGAGGCACGCTTCGACGGCCGGACCCACCGGATCTCCGTCAACGGCCGCATCGAGTACACGGCGCCCGGCTTCCGGGCGGTCCTCGAGCGCGACACGTTCGCGCTGGGGGAGGCGACGCCGACGGGGGCCGCCGACGGTGAGCTGCTGTCACTCCAGCCGGCGGCGGTCATGGCGACCCTGCTGACCGGCGTGACCGGCTCGTTGCCGCACATCCCGACGGCCGCGGCAGCGGGCTCGAGGGTGATGCCTCCCGCCACGGCGCAGCAGGCCGGCACGGCCGAGTAACCCACCGCGGGCGGCGTCGGCCGGGAGGGCCGAGCAAGCCCGGCCCGGCCGTCCCTCGGCGGTGTTCGCGAGCCCGGAGGCTAGCGGCGGATGCCGGTGAACAGCACGGCGACCCGCTCATGGTCGCCGATCTCCCCCTGTTCGCGCTGGGCAAGCAGGCCAGCCAGGCCGGACGACCCCGTCTCGTCCACGTCGACGCCGGTCGCGGCGGTGGCGAGCGCGTTGGCATGCGCCAGCTGTTCCTCAGTCGCCACGAACGGGCGTCCGCCCGTCTCGAGCATGCCCTCCATGACGGCCAGCCAGTCGTACGTCTCGTCGTCGAGGATGCCGTGCGCGACGCTGTGCGGCTCCTCCTCCCACGGCCACATGAACTCCGACCTGTGCGTCGCGGCATACGACAGCGCGGCCTGGCGCTCCGGCTTGCCCGCGCCCGCTGGCACGCGCGCGGCGACGCGCTCGAACGCACGGCGCAGCGGCCACGCGCCAAGGGTCTGCACGGTATCGAAGCGGGGCGGCTGCGGCAGCGCGTCGAGGGCGACCGCCTCCCCGATCCCCTCGATGCACGCGCTGGCCAGGGCCCCGCCACCCACCTGGATCATGAGCCGATGCATGGGCGGCTCCTCCGCCATGTCCTCAGCGAGTTCGTACCCGAGCGTGAACCCGCTCTCCACCGCCAGCCCGTTCTCGTTGCCCTGGCAGGTGAAGGGCAGGGCGCCTTCGGTAACCGCCTGGCGGAGCCGGTGATACGTAGGGTCGCCGCGGACGCCCGGCTCGCGCGGGCAGACCGTGACCCGCGCGTCGAGATGCTCCAAGCGCTCCACAACCGCAGGGTCCGCGTCAACGGGGACGAATACGTCGAGCACACGGTGGCCGGCCGCCGCAACCACCGCCGCCGCCAACGCCGCGTTCCCGCAGCTGGCGATCGCCAGATGACGCCGGTGCGCCGGGTCCGCACGGCCGAGGCGCTCCACGACCTCCAGGAACACCAGCAGCCCGAAGAGATGGCGGGCCTTGTGGGAACCGGACACGTTTCCGGTTTCGTTCTTGACCCACACGCCCCCGTCCCGGGCAAACCCGAGCCGATCGCTGAGCGCGTCCGCTCGGGCAAACGGCGTGCGGACGAACCCGTGGCCGTCGACCCGGGCGATCTCGTCGTCGAGGCGCGAGACCAGCGCGCAGTAGTCCTCGTCCCCCATCCCTCCGGCACGGGCCACGCTGTATGCATGGGCCAGACGCCGATAGCGCAGGTAGGGGTTGGTCGGCACTGTCATGTCGGTGGTCGACGGGAAGTCGACCGCCGATGCGTCCAGGCGCCGGCGCAGGACATGGTCGGTGTTGTCGCCCGGGCGCGCGTTCGGGCAGTGGAAGGGATACGGATCGTCCGGGCGAGGCGTCGCCCCGCAGCCCGAGCACACCAGCGTGCTCGGGAGCGTAGCCTCAGGCGCGGTCACAGCGCGCCCAGCACGCCCGTTCGTGCGTTGAACTCCTCGATCAAGCGGTCCCAGTCGCCGACGATGGCGCGCGTCTCGGTCCAGAACCTCGGATCCTTGCGCACCCGGAACTCCTCGATCGAGACACCCTGCTGCTCGACCCAGGTGTAGTACCCGAGGTTGAAGATCCGCTCGCGCTCTTCCCGGGTGAGCTCAAGCAGGTGGTCGGTGGTGGCCCCGAGGAGATGCTCGCCGAAGACCTCTCCCGCGGCCACGTCGTCGAACGTGCCGGCGAAGTACTTCGTGAGCGCCAGCTCCCGCTCGCTGCGGTACATGGCCGCGCCGTCGGTCGCCACGGTGACGATCACGTCGTCCGGTCCCATGTCGTAGTACTTCGCCGTCTTAATGGCGGCCAGCACGTTCGCGATGCTCGAGAGCCCGAGCGACGACAGCGCCGCGACCGTGTCGCTCGGCACCCCGCGCCGACGTGCCAGGTACGAGCGGCCGGTGTCGGTGTTGAAGAGCACGCCCAGCCGGTCCGTCGCCCGGTCGGAAATGGCAAGCGCCACGTCCGTTGCCATCACGTTGTGGATGAGCGGGATGTGTTTATCGCCGATCCCCTGGATGTTGTGCTCGCCGAACCCGTTACGGATCAGCGTGGGGCACTCGAGCGCCTCGACCGCCACGGTGAGGGTACCGTAGCGCTCCTTCAGATAGTCGCCCGCCGCGATAGTGCCGGCCGATCCGGTCGCCGAGGTGAACGCCCGCAGCCGAAGGCCCGGCTCCCGCTCGCGCATGGCATCGAACACGCGCCGCAGCGCCGTTCCCGTAGCGAGGTAGTGGACGATGTGGTTACCGAACTCGGAAAACTGGTTGAAGATCACGTTCTCCGGGTCGGCGGAGAGCTCGTTGCACTTGTCGTAGATCTCCTTGACGTTGCTCTCGGTGCCCGGCGTCCGGATGATGTCAGAGGGATCGACCACCCAGTTCTCGAGCCAGTCAAACCGCTCCTGGCTCATGCCTTCGGGCAGGACCGCCACGCCACGGCAGCCCATGATCCGGGAGATGGCGACGCCGCCGCGACAGTAGTTGCCGGTCGATGGCCAGATCGCGCGGTGGCGAGTCGGGTCGAACTGGCCCGTAATCACGCGCGGGGCCAGGCACCCGTAGGCCGCCAAGACCTTGTGGGCCGTGATCATGGGGAACCGGTCGCCGAACGCCACCACGATCCGGGCATCCACGCCGGTCAGCGCGCTCGGAAGCACGACGTGCTGGGGCACCGGTACCGTCCCGGTCCGGGCGGCGTCGTTGTACCAGTTCACGCGGAAGAGGTTCAGCGGGTGCGCGTCGTCGGGCCCCACGCCCCTGAGGGCGGACCGCACCTTCGCCGGGACCAGCGAAGGGTCGGCGAGTTGCGCGAATGTGGGAAGGCCGATGTGGGCCTCCCGGAAGCGGACGACCGTGTTCTCGTACACCGTCGCGTCGACGAGTTCCCGCTCGAGTCCAAGGCGCTGCATGGGGTACCCCGCTATCTGAACAGGATGTGCCCGTGGGGGCAGAGACGATGAGCCGTGGTCAATGTCCGCAGGAAACGTGCCATCTGTTGCTCGCCCTATCTCCCAGGCGCGTCCGCTGCGTCCAGCGCCTCGCGCATCCGGCGGAGGCGAGCGGCGCGGTCGCGGACGAAGCGCTCGATGCCAGCCAGGAGGTAAGACGGCGTCAGGTGCGCCTCGTCCATCACTTCGTCGACGCTGCCCCCGGTGCGCCAGCGATCGTCCCAGTCGGAGCCCATCGAGTACTCGAGGGCGAGGGGGCCATCCACCCAGTCGCGCATGAAGCGGGCCGCCCGGTTCGTGATCGCCATGCCGTCCATCCGGTCGGCGGGGCTCACGGTCACCGCGCGGTAGTCGGCCGGCTGGAGGTGGAACAGCTGCGGGCTGATGGCCGCCACCACCTTGACGTTGAGCCGCTCGCGGTCGAGGTCGGGCAGGATCTTCACCAGGTTGGCCGTGCTCGTGGTGCCCTGCACGAACACCGTGCCCATGGCCGGCCGGTCCGGCTGGAACGGACGTAGCACATACGCGCCGCGGGCGGCCTCGAAGTGCGACGGCATGCCCAGCGCCGCGCGATCGGGCAGCTCGATGGCCGGACGCGTGAGGTGCAGCGCCACGATGGGCGCTGCTTGCGCGAGGGCGGCTCCCAGCACCACCGGCACCTCGTTGTACTCCCAGGGGTGCAGGTCAATGACGTGCCCCTCGGGGAAGAGCTGGGTCACCGCAGGCGCGAAGATGCCAAAGTGCGTGCGCGAGTCCTCGGCCGTCTCTGGCCCCGAGTGGCCGGCCACCCAGATGACCTTGCCGAGCTTCAGCTGCGTGTCCTGGGCCAGCTGACTGAAGAGGCGCATGGGGCCGTACTTGAGGTAGCTGAACGAGGCGTAGGTCGAGCAGGCGCCCCAGAAGCCGTTGAAGGTGGCCATGGGGTCGTCGGCGAAGTTAACCGTGGCCAAGCCGACCATCATACCCGCGTTGGTGAACTCGGTGATCTCGGTGGGCAGCAGGGTGCCGCGCGGGTTGGCATCGCGCTCGTACCAGCCGTAGCCCTCGACGCCGCCGAATCCCTTAGCAAACCCGGCCAGATTGGTGGACTCAGCGAGGTCCGCCGACGCGGCGATGACGAGGGGTCGGCCATACTCGGCCTTCGCGAAGGCGTTGATCCACGCCCCCCAGGCCCCCAGCGCCGCGCGGTTGGGGACCTTCTCGCCGGGCTGCTTCCAAATCTCGGGCGGATACGCGCGGTAGTCCGTGAGGCGCCGGTCCTCGAAGATGCGCGCGCCGCTCCCGCCGAGGTTGAAGGTCGGGATGCGCTCGGGCACGCGGCCGGCGAGCTCGACGAGCCGATCGGACACCGCCTCGACCACGCCGCCCCGCTCGCGGAGCGCGCCGATGGCAATGCGCAGGTTCGTCTCGGCCTGCCGGGCACGCTCGGCCGGATCAGCCGGCGCCGGCTCATCGACGCCCTCGTAGCTCACGCCGTACTTCGCCATGAAGTCATGGCGCACGGCCCAGAACTCGGGCGCGTTCATGGGGTGCGGCGTGCCGTGGCTCCCAGAGTCGTACTTACCGTACCCGCGGCCCTTGCGCGTGCGGAACCACGCCATCGACGGGCGCTTGCCAGGGTTGTCGCCGCGCGCCGCCTCGAGCACCGCTCGCGTGACAGGCGCCCACTCCATCCCGTCCTGCGTGCCCGTCACGCGCCAGTCGTACGCGCCGAACCACGTCTCCGGCGTGCCCGGCACCACCGACGAGGCGCGGAACTCGTCGATACCGAAGTCGTTCCAGTCGACCAAGAAGACGAGGTTGGAGAGCCCGAGGCCCCAGGCCGCGTTGCGCGTCTCGTGGCTGGCGCCGGGCGTCAGGCCGCCCTCACCCTCCACGGCGAAGACGCGGACCTCCTCGCATCCGGCAAGCTTGAGCGCCAGCGCCTCGCCCGCGGCGGCCGGCATCCCGTGGCCTGAGGGCCCCGTGTTGAACTTCAGGAAGAGGGTCTTGCCCTCCATCTCGGCGTGCCCTGCGAGCCCGCCCCGGTGCCGCAGGCGCAGCAGGTCCTCCCAGGTCAGCGCCCAGCGCCCCTCGTCAGGGAAGGCAAAGCGCTCGTCGCCCGTCCATTCGTGGCGCACGCGAAGCGTCTCGTCGAGGACGGCAAGCGTCGCATAGACGAGCGGGATCGTGTGCCCGGCGGACAGGACGAAGCGGTCGGCGTAGGTGCGCCAGGGGCGGCGGATGTCCCAGCGCATGGCGCTCGAGAGGAGCAGCGCGAGGAACAGGTGCACCTTCGAGCGGCTGCCGCCGGGATGGCCAGACTGGCGGTAGTTGAGGGACAGGTCGAGCATCTCGTCGACCAGGTCCTTCACGACCTCCCAGTCACCGAATTGGCGCTCGGCCTCCGCGTACAGCTCGTCGACCCTGGCGCTGCCGTCGGACGCCGCCACTGGACCTGTCACTGGCTCGTTCCTCCCACATCGACCGCAACCGTCACGCCGGGACCGCCACCCTCCCCACGAACGTCGCGATCCGCTCGAGCGCCTTCCTGATGTTGGCCTGGGAATTCGCGTAGGACAGGCGGATGTGACCCGTGCTCACGCCGCCGAAGGCCGTGCCGGCCAGGGCCGAGACGCCCGCCTCGTAGAGCAGGCGGTTGGCGAAGTCGGCGCCGCTCAGGCTGGTGCCCGAGACGTCGGGGAAGACGTAGAAGGCACCCGAGGGGCGCAGGCAGCGGATGCCCGGGATAGCGTTGAGGCCGTCGACCACGAGGTCGCGCCGGGCGCGGAACTCGACCACCATGGCGTCCACCGCGTCCTGCGGGCCCTGCAGCGCCTCGACCGCGCCATACTGCTCGAACGTCGAAACGCAGCTCACCGAGTTGATGAGCAGACGGCCGAAGGCGAAGGCCAGCCACTCCGGCACGATGGCGTAGCCGAGGCGCCAGCCCGTCATGGCGTAGGTCTTGGAGAAGCCATCGAGGACCACGGTGCGCTCGGCCATGCCGGGCAGGGCCGCGATCGAGACGTGCTCGCCCTCGTAGAGGATGCGACCGTAGATTTCGTCCGCCAGCACCACGAGATCGTGCGCCAGCGCCAGGTCGGCGATGGCCTCGAGATCACTCCGCGTCAGCACGCCGCCGGAGGGATTGGCCGGCGAGTTCAGCACGATCATCCGGGTGCGCGGCGTGACAAGGGAGGCGAGCTCGCCGACGTCGAGCCGGAAGGCGTTGGCCTGGCGGATCGGGATGGACACCGGTGTGCCCCCCATGAACCGCACCAGCGACTCGTAGATCGGGTAGCCCGGGTCAGGCACGATCACCTCGTCGCCCGCGTCGACGATCGCCTCAATGGCGTACAGCATCACGCCCTTGCCGCCCACCGTCACGAACACATGCTCGGGGGTCACGGCGAACCCTTTGCGCGCGGTGGCGTCCTGCGCAATGGCCGCGCGCAGCTCCGGGATGCCGGCGAACGGCGCGTAGTGCGTCTTTCCCTCGTCGAGGGCGCGCTTCGCCGCCGCGCGGATGTTGGCCGGAGTGTCGAAGTCGGGCTCGCCGATCTCCAGGTGCACCACGTCGACGCCCTGGGCCTCGAGCCCGCGCGCCCGGGCAGCGACCTCGAACGCCGTCTCCGTGCCGATGCCGTCCATCCGACTCGCGAGTCGCATCTCTGACGCCTCCATTCTGTGCAGCCTCGCCTGCCTGCCCGTTTTCCGGCACGGTCCCGTCCCAGGTCCAGGGCAGAACGATCAGCGGGCCGGTCTCACGCGACCATGTTTCGCGCCGGCCGAACCTGGCCGGCATCCGTTCGAACGAGACGCTGTCGATTCACCGCCGTCACGTCTTCTCCAAGTATTCGAACAAGGGGCGAGGGCCCGGCACGTCGGGGATGGGGGGTGGCCCGGCCGTGGCACGCGGCGGCCGCAGCCCGACGAGGTCGTCTGGTGCCACCGGGACGCGGTTCAGCTCACGTCCCGTCGCGTTGCGCAGGGCCGCCACGATCGCGGCCGTCGCGACGATGGTGGGCCCCTCCCCGACGCCTTTCGCTCCGAACGGCGCGTCCGATTCAGGCTCTTCCACGACATCGGAGACGACGGCGGGCATGTCAAGGATCGTGGGCAGAAGATAGTCGGTGAACGACGCGTTCAGGACCCGCCCATCGCGCAGGCTGATCTCCTCCATGAGCGCGAGTCCCAGACCCTGGGCCGCTCCCCCCTCGATCTGGCCCTCGACGCCGCGCGGGTTCAGCGCCCGTCCAACGTCCTGGACGGCGGCGAGCTGCACCACCCGGACGAGCCCGAGGTCCTCGTCCACTTCCACGACGGCGCGCATCGCGCCGAAGAAGAACATCACGTGCGGGTCGCCCTGACCGTTCGCGTCGAGGCGCGTCGTGGCGCGGTGTCGGAACACCTCGTTCGCCTCGAGCGGCGGGGAGAGGAAGTCGGCGATGTCGCCCATCGCCGCGTCGCCGGACAGCACGCGACCGTCCATCAGGCGCAGCGGGCCCGGCGGTGGCGAACCGCTCTCCGCCGCTCTCGCCGCCACGCGCGCGAAGAGTCGCTCGCGAACGGTGGCGCAGGCGGCCGCGACAGCCCCGCCGGCCATGACCGTCTGCCGGGACGCCGACGTGGATCCGGCCGAGCCCACCCTCGTATCGGGTTGCGTGACGGCCACGTCGCCGACTCCGAGTTCCGTTCGCGCGATCTGCGCGAGCACCGTGTGCAGGCCCTGGCCGACCTCGACGGCGGCCGTGTGTACGATGGCGAGCGGGCCGTGCGCCCCAACCTCGAGCCGCACCGTCGCCTCACAGGAGTCGTCGAACCCCTCGCTGTAGGCGATGTTCTTGTACCCGAGCGCAAACCCGACGCCGCGTCGGACACGCTCCCCGCGTCCGACGTTCCCGGTCCCGCCCGGCAACATGACGGGATCCCGGTCGTCCGGTGGCAGGTCAAGCGGCATCGGAAGCGCCGCGCACCGCTCCAGCACGGCCCGCGCCGGCGCGGACCCGTGGATCACCTGGCCAGTGGGGAGGACGGAGCCCGTGTGGAGCGCGTTCCTGGCGCGGAGCAGGACGGGGTCAATGCCGAGGGCCGCGGCCAGCTTGTCCATCTGGGCTTCGTGGGCGAAGCACACCTGCACGGCCCCGAATCCGCGCATCGCGCCACAGGGCGGGTTGTTCGTGTACACGCACGTCCCGTCGATCAGGACGTTCGGGACCTCGTACGGTCCCGGAGCGAACGTGGAGGCGTTGAGCACCACGGCAGGCGACGACGAAGTGTAGGCGCCGCCGTCGAGGACCATCCGGACGTGCGCGCTCACCAGGGTGCCATCGCGGCGGGCGCCGGTGCGCGCCCAGATCCGCGCCGGGTGGCGGTGCACGTGGCCGTAAAAGGATTCCTCTCGGCCGTAGGAGAACTTGACCGGGCGGTGCGTGGCCAGGGCGAGCAGACATGCGTGGATCTGCATGTGCACGTCTTCGCGCGCCCCGAACGCGCCGCCCACGCCCGCGCAGTGCAGGCGGACCTGCTCCTCCGGGAGTCCCAGGCACGGCGCGATCTGCTCGCGGTCGCTGTGCAGCCATTGCGTCGAGACATACAGGTCCACGCTGCCGTCCGTGGCGGGGACGGCCAGCCCGGCCTCGGGCCCCAGCGGCGCCTGGTCCTGCATGCCGAGCTCGTAGTAACCCTCGACCCAGACCTCCGCCTCGGCCGCGGGATCGCCGTGCACGATGTGGACGTGCCGCAGCACGTTGCCGACCTCCGAGACCTTCGGCGCATCGGGCCGCAGCGCCGCCTCCATGTCAAGCACGGCCGGCAGCGGCTCGTAGTCGACCCGGACGGCGGCCGCCGCGAGCCGGGCCTCCTCAGGCGATTCGGCGGCCACGACAACCACGGGTTCGCCGACGTGCCGCACCACATCCCAGGCAAGCACGGGCTGGTCCGCGTACCCCCACACACCGTACGTGCGCTGGGCCGGAAGGTCGGCGGCCGTCAGCACGCCGTGGACGCCCTTTAGTGCCAGCGCCGCCGACGTGTCGATTGAACGGATGCGTGCGCTCGGGTGGGGACTCCGTACCGTGGCTCCGAAGAGCATCCCCTCGGTCCACAGGTCGCTGCCGTACGCGAACGTCCCGAGCACCTTGGGAACCCCGTCGATGCGCGGCGCGGACGAGCCGACGCCCAGCCGGGCGGACCGAGCCAGGTCGAGTCCGCGAGTCCTCGTCTGCATCGTCATCGACCTCCGTCGCTGGGCCCGTCGATGCGGCGGGCAACCCGGTGCGCCTCGGCCGCTAGGTCTCTCTCGTCGGTCGTCGCGAGCGTCCCGCCGTGCACCACGAACCTGCCCTCAACCAGCAGATCGCGCACTCGCTGCGGCCAGGCAAGGACGAGCCCGGCCACGGGATCAGCTTCCACCCCTGCGGTCGACAGCCCGCTCACGTCGAACAGCGCGATGTCGGCTCGCTTGCCGGCCTCGATCGAGCCGATGTCGTCACGGCCCAGGCACGCGGCACCGCCGCGGGTCCCGAGACGCAGAGCCTCGCGCGTCCCCATGCCGCCCGGGCCACCTCGGCCGCGCGCAACCAGCAGGGCCTGCCGCACCTCACCCAGCAGGTTGCCACCATCGTTTGATGCGGAGCCGTCCACCCCGAGTCCCACCGGCACCCCTGCGTCGAGGAGCTCGCGGACCCTGGCCATGCCGGAACCGAGCCGGAGGTTCGAGGTGGGGCAGTGAGCGATGGCGGTGCCGCTGGCGGCCAGCCTTGCGATGTCCTCGTCCGACAGGTGCACGGCGTGCGCGAGCCACACATCGTCGCCCAGGAACCCGAGCCGCTCGAGCAGGTCGATGGGCCGGCATCCGAAGCGCTCCGCGCAAAACGCCTCCTCGTCCGCGGTTTCGGCAATGTGGGTATGGAGGCGGATTCCTAGCCGCCGGGCGAGCAAGGCCGACTCCTCCATCAGCCGCTCGGATGCCGAGAAGGGGGAGCACGGAGCGATCGCGATGCGCACCGTCGCGCCAGGCGACGGGTCGTGGAACCTCGCGACCGTTCGCTCCGTCTCGTCCAGCACCGCGTCGATGGGCTGCACCACCGAATCGGGCGGGAGCCCGCCGGCGGACGCACCGAGGTCCATCGAGCCGCGACACGGGTGGAACCGCAGCCCGATGGCGCGCGCGGCCTCGATCTCGGCCTCCATGAGGTCGCCCGTGCCGGGCGGGAAGACGTAGTGATGGTCGGTCGAGGTCGTGCAGCCGGACAGCGCCAGCTCAGCGAGACCCACCGCTGCGCCGACCCGGACCCACTCCGCGTCGAGCCGCGCCCACACGGGATAGAGCTCGGTGAGCCAGCCGAACAGGCCGACGTGCTGGGCTCGCGCCCGGGTCATGGTCTGGTACAGGTGGTGGTGCACGTTCACGAGACCGGGGATCGCCACGCACCCGCGGCCGTCGAGCACCTCTGCCTCCAGCGCCAGAGAGGTCGGCGGAGCGCCGCTTCCGACCCAGGTCACCACGCCGTCCTCGACAAGGATCGATCCCCCGGCCAGCTCGGTCCCGCCGTCGTCCATCGTGACGACGGCCTCGCAGCCGGAGATCAGCAGCCGCGTCACGTCGCGGTGTCCGCCATGCGTTCGGCGGCGAGGTGCACCGCATCGATGATCTTCTGGTACCCCGTGCACCGGCACAGGTTGCCCGAGAGCGCCTCGCGAATGACCTCGTCGGTGGGCGCGGGGTCTCGGCGCAACAGGTCCGCCGCCGCCACCACGAAACCGGGAGTGCAGAAACCACACTGCACGCCGCCGGCGTCCAGGAACGCCTGCTGCACCGGGTGCAGGCTGCTTTCCACGCCGAGCGACTCCACGGTCTCCACAGCGCGGCCGCCGACCTGGGCCGCCAGGACCAGGCAGGAGCACACCAGCTCGCCGTCGAGCCAGACGGAGCAGGAACCGCACTCGCCCTGCTCGCAGGCGTTCTTCGACCCCAGGAGGCCGAACTCGTCGCGCAGCACCGACAGCAGGCTGGCACCGGGCCACACGTCGGCTTCGCGCCAGTCGCCGTTGACGTTCAGACGCACCAGCACGGCTGGCTCCCTCCCCGCTTCACCTCAGCTCGCCCAGGCACGGCGGTCGTCCAGCGCCCACGCCAGGGCCCGGCGCCCGAGCACGCCGCAAACGTGGCGCCGGTAGGCCGCTGTGCCCCGGACATCGTCGATGGGGCGGGCGGCCGCGGCCACCAGCTCGCCGAAGCGTGCCAGCGCCGCCTCCGGGACGGACGCCCGCGGGTCTTCCCACGCGCCGTACTCGTCGAACGCCCGGGCCCCGAACGCCTCGGCCTCCGTGGCCCGCAGGATGGTCGGCCCGACCGACCCGAGGGCCACCCGGAGCGCGCGCGACGTCTCGTCGACCTGGAGACAGACCCCGGCGATCGCGATCACCATGGCGTTGCGCGTGCCGACCTTGGAGAACGACCCGGGGCCCTGCGACTCCTCCCACTGGACGCCCACGATGAGTTCGTCGGGGCCGAGGGCATTGCGCTTCGGTCCCACCAGGAAGTCGCGCCAAGAGAGCCGGCGGGTGGCGGTGGCGGAGGCCAGCAGCACGTCGGCGTCGTACGCGGCCAGCGCCGGGAGTGCATCGCCGGCCGGCGAGGATGTCCCGAGGTTGCCACCCACCGTGCCCCGGTTGCGGATCTGCGGCGAACCGACCGTGCGGGAGGCCCGCGCGAGCGCCGTCTGGTCGGCCAACTCCCGCATGATCCGCGAGTAGGTCACGCCGCTCCCGAGGAATACCGTGCCGCCCTCCCGGCGAATGACCTGCAGCTCCGGCAGCTGCGAGATGTCGAGCATCGCCTCTGGACGGCGCCGGCCGAAGTTGAGCTCGACCATCAGGTCCGTGCCGCCGGCGATGGGGAGCGCCTCGGGGTGTGCCGCCCGGACCTCCAGGGCCTCGCGAAGCGAGGACGGCCGGAAGACTTCCACGCTCAGGACCTCCCTCCCACAGATACCTCGCTCGCGGCGGCACCCCGTCGCGCCAGCCGCGGCACCGCGGCATGGGCCGCCACCGAGTCGCGCATGGGCAGGCTCGTCCGGCGCACCCCGTCGAAGGCATACAGCGCGCCGGCCACCGCCGAGGCGGTCGGCACCAGGGCCACCTCGCCGACGCCCTTGGCGCCATAGGGGCCTTCCGGTGACGGGTCCTCGATGAAGATGCACTCTACGGGCGGCATGCCAGACGGCGGGATGATGCCGAGCGACTTGAGCGTCGTGGTCACGGGACGCCCGCCTTTGACCACGAACTCCTCGGTCAGCGCGTGCCCCAGCCCCATGTGCACGCCGCCCTCGATCTGGCCCTCCAGCAGCGTCGGGTTGATAATCCTGCCTACGTCGTGCGCGGCGATGACGCGCTGCAGCCGGCCGTCGTCGTCGAGGACCGCGACCTGAGTGGCCCATGCGTAGGCGAAATGCGTCACCGGCTCCGCAGTTGTCGTGTCCTCGGGGGCGGTCGTCCAGTCGACCTTGAACTCCCCGTAGAACTCCTGCCCGGCAAGTGACGCGATCGGGCGGTCCCCCAGGGCCCTCCGCAGCCTCGCCGCGGCGTCCATGACGGCGCGCCCACCGAGCATCGTCGCCCGCGAGGCCGTCGTCTGGCCCGTGTCCAGCTCGTGCCCGGTGTGCACGCTCACCCGCACGCGGTCGCCCGACAGCCCGAGCTCCTCGCACGCGATCTGCGCCAGCACGGTGTCGCACCCCTGGCCCATCTCGGTCCAGGAATGGAACAGCGTGACGGTCCCGTCGGCCTCCGGCCGCAGGATCGCCTTACCGTACTCCGTCATGCCGTTGCCGACCCCGGAGTTCTTCGCCGCGCACGCGATGCCTGCGAACCGGGCGCCGCGGTAGGCGTCTCGGACGGCAAGAAGGGTCTTCTTGAGGCCGACACCAGGGCCCAGCTTCTGGCCCGTGCCGAACCTGTCGCCGACGTCGACCGCGTTGCGCCAGCGGATTTCCCAGCCGTCGATCCCCACGCGCTCCGCCAGGCGGTCGAGCACCCCCTCAAGGGCGAAGTTCGCCTGGTTGGACCCGAACCCGCGCATAGCACCGCACGGGGGGTTGTTCGTGTAGACGGCCCGGGCCTCGACGTCCACGTTTGGGACCTTGTACGGACCGCAGGCATGGCCGGCCGCGCGCTCGAGCACCTTGGCGCCGACGCTCGCATAGGCCCCCGTGTCGCCGAGGAGGCGTGCTCGAACCGCGACGATCTGCCCGGCCTCGTCGCACCCCATGGTGTACTGCATCACCATCGGGTGGCGCTTCGGGTGGAAGCGGATGCTCTCGGCGCGGCTCAACGTGACGCGCACCGGGCGCCCGGTGACCCGGGCGAGCAGCGCCGCGTGCGCCTGCACGTTCAGGTCCTCCTTGGCGCCGAACGCTCCGCCGCTCGACACAAGGATGACTCGGACCTTTTCCTCGGGCTCGCCGAGGAACGACGCGATCTGCCGCCGGTCCTCCCAAATCCCCTGCCCCTGCGAGTACACGAACAGCGTTCCATCCGACTGGGGATCTGCCAAAGACGACTCTGGCTCCAGGAAGGCATGCTCGATGAACTGGGTGCGGAACGTCTCGGTCACGACATGCGCCGCCCCGGACAGAGCGGCGTCGACATCGCCCCGCTTGACCTTCAAGACGGACAGCTGGTTCCCGCCTGGGTGCAGCGCCGGAGCTTCCGGCTTCAGCGCCTCGAGTGAATCCGTGACCGGCGTGAGCACCTCGTAGTCGACGTCGATGAGCTGCGCGGCCTCGCGCGCCGCACGCCGGGTCTCCGCGGCCACGACGGCGAGCACATCACCGACGTACCGAGTCGTCTCTCCCTCGGCGACGAGCTGGGGCCAGTCAAGGGTGATCGCGCCCTGGGTGCGCTCCCCCGGAACGTCGGGCGCGGTGACCACAGCGACCACTCGAGGATGCGCGACCGCCCTGCGGACGTCGATCCGCAGCACCCGAGCCCGCGGATGGTCCGAGAAGCGCACGGCCCCGTGCAGCATGCCGGGGACAATCATGTCGTTCACGTACGGCTTGTCGCCAAGGGCCAGCTCCCGGCCGCGCAGCCGCGCCGAGCGGGTTCCCACCCGGCCGCTGGTCTCGATGGGGGGGAGCAGCTCGCCGCGGCGCGCCGCCGCCGCGAGGTTCACGGCGTCGATCACCTTCACGTAACCCGTGCAACGGCACAGATTCCCAGCCAGCGCGTGGGCGATCTCGTCGCGCGTCGGCTCGGCGTTGCGCCGCAGCAGAGCCTCGGCCTTCATGACGATCCCCGGCGAGCAGAACCCACACTGCGAGGCGCCGGACACGACGAACGCGTCGGCCCAGCGCTCGCGATCGACGGCCGGGAGTCCCTCCTGAGTGACGACGTCGCGACCCGCGGCCTTCGTCGCGAGCTGCGCGCAGGACACCACGGCCCGGCCGTCCATCCACACCGTGCACGCGCCGCAGGAACCCTCGGGGGCGCAGCCGTCCTTGACCGACGTGATCCTGAAGGATTCCCGCAGCAACTCCAGCAACGTGGTGTCGGGCTGCACGTGTGCGCCCACCGGATCCCCGTTGAGCGTGAAGTCAATGTGCACGAGGCCGCCCCCCGGCTGCCGCTCGATCTCTGCCACGACCTTCACTCAGACCTTCCGCTCGACCAGCGGCGCGCACCCTCAAGAGCACTGCGCACCGAAGCGCCGCCACACCGAGCCGGCCACCGTCATCCCCGACGCGCAATGGCACCGAGCGACGCCTTCACGGAACGAACCTCGTGCCGGTCTCTCCGGCCAGTGCGTGTTCGATGTTCTCGGGCGTGGTGATCAGCGCTTCCTTGCCACCGGCCTCCAGATACCAGATGATCGCCTGGACCTTGGGACCCATCGAGCCCTTCTGGAAGTGTCCCTGTGCGAGGTACTCCCTCGCCTGCGCGAGCGTCAGGGTATCTAGCAGCTGCTGATCCGGCTTGCCGAAGTTCAGAGCCACCTTGTCGACGGCGGTCGTGATCAGGAACAGGTCCGCCTTCAAGTCGCGAGCCAGCGTCGACGCAGCGTAGTCCTTGTCGATCACGGCCTCGACGCCTACGAGCTGCCCGTCCTGCTCGACGACAGGGATTCCGCCGCCGCCCGACGCGACGACGGTGAACCCAGCCCGGATTAGGGACATGATCGCGTCGAACTCGACGATCTTCACGGGAGCCGGCGACGGCACCACGCGCCGCCAGCCCCTGCCCGCGTCCTCCACCACGCTCCACCCCTCATCGTGGGCGTGGGCCCGAGCCGTCGGCTCCTCCATGAACGAGCCGATCGGCTTTGTGGGGTTCTGGAATGCCGGGTCGTTTCGGTCGACCAGCGTCTGGGTGACGACGGTGGCGGCCGACTTGACGATGGCGCGCCGCTTGAACTCGTTCTGCAGGGCCTGCTGGAACATGTACCCGATTGCGCCCTGTGTGTCGGCGCCGCAGTAGTCGAGCGGCACGGGGTGCAACTCGCCTGCCGACAGTTCCGAGCGGCGCAGGATGTAGCCAACCTGCGGGCCGTTCCCGTGCGTCAGCAGCACGTCCCAGCCCTGCTCGATCATGCTGACGACGTGCCGACTGGACTCCACGGCCGCGGCGTACTGGTCAGGGATCGTCTGGTGCTGCTTGTCCTTGATGAGAGAGTTGCCGCCGACGGCGACGACCGCGATCTTGCTCATACCGTCCCTCGACGTGTTGTTTGGCGATGGCTCGCGTGGTGCCGGTCCACTGCGCCGGTGCACCTCACCGCATAGTGAGTGCCATCACCGCCTTCTGAACGTGCAGCCGATTCTCGGCCTCGTCGTAGACCACCGAGTGCGGCCCGTCGATCACCTCGTCGGCCACCTCGATGTTGCGGTCGGCCGGCAGCGGGTGCATGTAGATCGCCTCGTCAGAGGCCGTCGCCATCCTCCGTCCGTCCGTGATCCAGTCGGTGTACCGCGCGGAGATCGCCGCGCCCTCGGCGTCGTCCTTCGCGACGAGCAGGGGCCCCCAGCTCTTGGCGTACACGACGTCGGAGCCGCGAATGCCGGCGTCGAAGTCGTCCATGAGCTCGAGGCTGCCCCCGGAGCGCCGGGCGTTCGCCCGCGCCTGGTCCACCAAGTCGGCGGGAAGCCGGAACTCCGGCGGATGCACTAGGCGGACGTTCATCCCGAAGCGGGTGGTGAGGAGCGTGAGATCGATCGGCACGCTCATCGGCTTCTGGTAGCTGGACGCGTAGGCCCAGCTGACGGTGATGGTGCGGCCGCGCGGATCGCCCAGCTTCTCGCGGATGGTCAGCAGGTCGGCGAGCACCTGGAAGGGGTGAAAGAACTCGCACTGCATGTTGAGGACCGGCACGCGGCTCGCTGCAGCGACGTCGGTGATGTACCGATTGCCGGCGCCCCAGTCGACGTTGCGGATCGCGATCCCGTCGTTGTAGCGGCCCAGGATCTCGCCGATCTCCTTGGCGGTATCGCCGTGGGCGATCTGCGTGGTCCGGCTCTCAATGAACTGGGCATGTCCGCCGAGCTGCGCCATCCCGGCCTCGAACGACGCGCGGGTGCGCGTGCTCGAGAAGAAGAAAAGCATGGCGAGGACTCGGTCCCGCAGGTACGGGTGCGGCAGCCCAAGCGCCCGGTCGCGCTTGAGCTGAACGGCCACCTCGAGGGCCGTCTCGAGCTCTTCCTTCGTCCAGTCCTGGGTACCGATCAGGTCACGGCCACGCAGGTTGGTCTGCATCGAACGCCTCCTCGCCTTGCCTGCCGCCTACTCCGCAGCGCCCAAGACCAGGGCCAGCAGCGCCATCCGCATGACCACGCCATTGAACGCCTCGGTCCAGTAACGGGCGTGGCGCGTCGCGTCCACGTCGGGCGGGAGCTCGTCCATCCGCGGCAGCGAATGCAGGATGATCGCGTCCGACTTCGCGCGCGCCTTGAGCAGCTCGCGAGTCACTCGGTACGCCTCGGGGGTGCGGCCGACCTCGCCGCGCTCGTCGCGCGACTTGGTGTAGTCCGCCTGGACGACCGGCTCCATGTAGATGACATCGGCCTGGTCGATCACGTCGACCACCGATTCCGCCTCGCGGTAGCGCACGTTCCGCTCGTCAAGCTCGGCCTTGAATTCCGGCAGCAGCGACATGTCGGGCGGGCCGACCACGATCGCCTCGGAGCCGAACTGCGACAGCGCGTACAGGATCGAGTGCATGGTGCGCATGCGCATGTCGCCCACGCAGAGGAAGGTCAGACCGTCGAGCGTTCCCTTCTCGAGCCACGTCGTGTAAAGGTCGGTCAGCACCTGCGTGGGGTGCTCGCCCCAGCCGTCGCCGCAGTTGATGACTGGCACGCTCGCCCAGCGCGCCGCTTCCTGCGGGGCACCCTGCTGGAAGTGCCGCATGGCAATCACGTCGCCGTAGTACTCCAGCATGTGGACCGTGTCCTTGATCGACTCCTGGTAGAAGTCGCCGGCCCGGGTCATCTTCGCGTCAGAGAAGCCGAGGACGTGGCCGCCCAGGCGATGCATCGCCGCCTCGGTCGCCAAGCGGGTCCGAGTGCTGGGCTGGTAAAAGGCGGTGAGAAGCGTCTTGCCTTTCAGCAGATCGCCGTTGCGTCGGTCGCGAGCGTGGGGCTTGAGGTCCTCCGCGACCTGGAACACGCGGAAGAACTCGTTGCGCTCGAAGTCCTTGAGCGACAGGATGTCGCGACCGATAAAGCTGCGCATGTAACGTCCATCCTCCTGCACTGCGACCGGTGTGCCGGCCCAACCCGCGACAACCGAAATCGAACACTGCCTTACGAAACGCCCAACGAGGTCCTTGCACCGATGCTCTGTCGCCGCCGTCCATCTACCGGGCGGCCGTGTCGGCGCCGGCGTGGACGGCAGCGGCCATCTCGACTGCCGGCGCCACGTCCACATCCCGGCTTGCCGGAACGGGAGCGGGGCCGCGAGCGTAGGTCTGGCCCACCCGGCGAATGATGTGAAACCGGAAGTGACCCGGGCTGAAGTAGCTGCGCGAATAGTCCACCACGCGACCGCCGGTCGAGTACAGCTGCGCGGTGAGGGTGAGCAGGGGCGCCCCGGCCCGAACGCCGAGCCGACGGGCGAGCTCGGCGGTCGCCGCTTGTGCGCTCAGCTCCGTGTACGAGTGCGTGAGCGGCGGATCTCCGCGTTCCAGCAGGAAGTCCAGCACGGACCCATGGAACGAGGCGCCCAGTTCCGCCGGCCCAACGACCTCCGTCGGCACAACGTCGACCAGGAACGCCATCGGGCGGTCGCCCGACTCGATGACGCGCTCGACTGCCATGACGCGTGCCGTTGCGGGCACCTCGAGGATCTTGGCCTCCGTCGCGTCGACCGCACGCTCCGCGATGTCGCATGCTTCCATATGGATCTCGACACCGATCCTCCGGGCGAGGGTCTCGATGCTCTCGAGTTCCTCGAGTCCGGACTCCACAAGCGGAACGCCTGGGCTGACGAACGTCCCGATCCCATGCCGCCGAACGATGAGGCCGCCCTGCTCTAGCTGCGAGAGCGCCTCGCGAAGGGTCGCCCGGCTGACGCCAAGGCGCGAACTCAGTGCGGACTCCGAAGGCAACGTGCCATCCTCACCCGCCAACGACCCGGACCGAATCCCGTCGGCGACCTCCTGGGCCGCCTGCCGGGCCAGCGTCACGTTACGCCGAACCATGTCCCCGCCTCGCCTCCCCGGCTCTTCCCGAATGGATGGCAGCTCCCGAGGACGTGCAGACGGCAGGACATAGCGACGTTACGGCGGGCGGCCCGTGCCGATCGCCAGACATGGGGACCCGAGTGCGATTGGGCCGGGGCGTTGCGATCAATCCTACCGATCCGGGCGTCAGACGTTAGTCATCCGACATGTTGCGCTTTAGTCTCACAGTGCACCAGACGCGCCCAAGTGCCATTTGGCCCGTTCTGGCCGCACGGGCATCGGATGCCCAGAAGAGGGTCTGCCGGGCGCCGGAGGCGCGGACCAACCGGAGGCGCGGACCAACAGGGCGCATCAGCTCCGGGTCAAGTCCCAGTTCGTGAGCTCCTATCTCGTCAAGCCCTGATTTCGGCGGCCTGCAGATCGAGCAGCATGGTCCGGTAGACCACATCGGCGAGGTGGCGCTTGAGGCAGCGGAGTGCCTCGCG
>JBKQRF010000250.1:0-4869 GCA_052144055.1 Candidatus Limnocylindrales bacterium | reverse complement strand
GCGCCCTGGTGCTGCACGACCAGCCCCTCGTGGTGGACCTCATCGAGCTGACCCTCAACCACGGCCTCTTCGTGGTGCGCGCGGCGCGCAGCCTGGCCGAGGCGGAGGCGATCCTGGCGAGCTGGCGCCCACATCTGAGCGTGGTCGACATGGACCACGAGGACAGCACGGACCTCCTCGGGCGCCTGGGTGCCTCGGGCACCCTGCGCCCCAGCCGGACCCCCGTCCTCGGGCTCACCCGCCGGGGCGACCTGCCCACCAAGCTGCGGGCCTTCGATCTCGGGGTGGACGACATCCTGACCGTGCCCTTCTCGCCCGAGGAGCTGCTGGCACGCGCCATCGTCATCACCCGCCGGGCCATGGGCAGCGAGCTGCCCATCGTGCCCACCATCACGCTCGGCGAGATGCAGATCGACATCCTCCATCGCGAGGTCCGCGCGGGGGACTCGCTCGTCCACCTCAGTGGCATCGAGCAGAGCCTGCTGTACCTCCTGGCCAGCCGCGCCGGACGTGTGGTGACACGCGACGAGATACTGGATGCCATCTGGGGCACCGACTTCGTGGCCGAGAGCAACCTCGTGGATCGCCACATCCGCAGCCTGCGCAGCAAGCTGCAGAACGACTACCGCCAGCCGCGCTTCATCGCCACGGTGCCGGGCCAGGGCTACCGCTTCATCCCCACCTTCTCCAACCTGGGCTGGGGTCCAGGCGGAAGGTCACCCCAATGAAGGTCGACCGCATATCACCGGTGCGACCAGACCCGCGCAACCCAGCTCGGGGTGGAGAGTCGACGAGCTGGGCCACGACACGACGCTTCGTGCCCGCCCCGACCCTCTTGTGAGAGGCGCTGGTGTTCCCTGCGTCCAGCGCTGGGGACTCTCGCCTTCTCGAACACGTGGCGCGGGCTGCTGCACGCATGAGCAATTCGGGGCCGCCGCCGGGAGATTTTGCCCGCTGGCTGGGCACCGAGTTGCGCGCCCGGCGCTTGAGCCAGCGGGGCCTCGCCAAGCGCTCGGGGGTCGCCCACTCCACGATCTCGCGCCTCCTGGCCGGCGACCGCGTCCCCACGCTTGCCACGGCGACGCGGATCGCCGAGGCGCTGGGCACCCTGATTGGGCGAGACATCCTGGCCGATCAGCGAGCGGACAGGAGCCCGGTTCGGCGCGTCAGGGCGGCCCTTGAGGCCGATCCGTTGCTGAGCGCGGTGGACGTCGCGGCGGTTATGCGACGGTACTTGCGCGTGCGGAATCGACGCTCGGTGCAGCGCACCGGGTGATCGGCGAACCGACCGCGGGCGAACCGACTGGCGGCGTGGTCGACGGCTGGCGGGTGCCTCGCCCGGATGCATCCAGCAGAGGTCGTCAAGGCGGTGTCACTGACGTGGCCCATTGTCCTTCTCTGCGCCGCGAGGTTCGCACGTCCCGTGGCCGGCGCGATCCATGGTCGGGAGCTCGGTTCAGAACCAGGGCGCGCTCCACACTCTCCGCGGGTAGTCGCGCGCGCACGCCAAGCGTCCCGTATCGGGCCGCGCGGCAAGGACATGCCGACGGTGGCCCGACAAGTCCCGCCGATGGAGCCGGTTGGCTCGAGTGGTCGTGCTGCGCCCCCACGAACAGCCGCGCCTTGACGGCGCACTGGGCGCCGGTATCGTGTTTGGCGTTCACCCGAAGGCGATCGCCCTCTACGTCGTCGTCCTTGGCCTGCTTAATCCTTCCCTGGAGGCGACGTCAGAGGATGTCACGATCGTCCGATTCGTGTGCTTCGTGGTGGGGATTGTGGTGGCGATAAGCCTCCCGTTCGTAACCTTTAAGGGCGGCACTCTCACGCGGCATGAGCAGCGCCGGCGCCAGGTGATCGTCGCGGGGCTAGCCGCGGTGTCATTTGCCACCTACGCAGCGAGCCTGCCCTCGTTCTTCTTTGGCACGCCGATCCTGACGATCAGGCTCTCCCAGTGGGCAGCCGTGGTCGCGATCGTTCTGGCCCTGTTCCTGCCCACCATCGCGAAGGCTCTCCGCGTCCGACGCTAGTCGTATCGCGTGGACAAGACGGGTCCAGCGCACACAGTTTTGGGCACCGCCTCACGCCCCTGCGACACCCGGCGCGGCCAGGACCGGGCTAGTGGCTTGATCAGCCCACGGCCCGCGCGCATCAGCGAGGCGGTCCGCATGACGGACCGTCATGACAGCCTGGCGGTTGAACACCACGCTGGCGAGTGAATGAGCCGCTGCGCGCCTCTGCGTCGGTCGACGAGCACACGAACGGGCTTGCACGTAGGTCCAGGGTCCCCGCGCGCTCGTCGAGCGGGCAAGCGTGACACGGCGAGTCCCCCGCTACGAGCGAGGGTCCCGCCATGGCGACATCGGCGTGAGTCCGGGCGGGCCGGCTGGCCGGCCGGTGAAGCAGCGCAGTAAGGGCCGGCCCTTGGCGTCAGCCGTCCCGGGCGAGCCGGTCGTCAACCCGCACCGTCCGGTCGATGCGACGATCAAGAAGCTGGCCGCCGAACATAACCCGCTGAAACGCGCGCTGGCGGTGCTCGGGCCAGGGCTCGTCACCGGGGCGTCCGACGACGACCCGTCGGGCGTCGGGACCTATGCCCAGGCCGGCGCCCAGTTCGGGTATGCGACGCTCTGGGCGACGGTCCTGATGCTGCCGATGATGGTCTCGATCCAGTACATCTGTGCGAAGATCGGCCTCGTCACCGGCCGCGGCTTGGGCGGAGTGCTGCGGGCGAAGTACCCGCGCACCCTGGTCTACCCGGCCGTCGCCGCGCTGGTGATCGCGAACACGTTCAATGCCGGCACCGACATCGGCGCCATCGCCGCGGCGATCAATCTACTGGTGCCGGTGCCGGCGATCGTCTTCATTGTGCCGGTGAGCGCGGGCATCCTCGCGCTCCAGCTCCTCGGGTCGTATGAGCTGATCGCGCGGGTCTTCAAGTGGTTAGCTCTAGCCCTGGTCGCATTCATCGGCGCGGCCCTGTTCGCGCACCCCCGGGTCCTCGACGTCCTGCGCGGCACGCTCATCCCGACCATCCGCCCCGACCCGCAGTACCTGGGCATCCTCGTCGCGCTGCTCGGCACGACGATTTCTCCATACCTTTTCTTCTGGCAGGCCAGTCAGGAAGTTGATGAACAGATCGTCATGGGCCGTCGCCGGCTGTGGCAGCGTCAGGGGGCGTCTAAGCGAGAGCTCGGGTTCGCGCTCTGGGACACGGTGGCCGGGATGGTGTTCTCGGAGATCGTCGCCTACTTCATCATCCTCGCTGGCGGCGCGACGCTCTTCGTCCATGGGCAGACACACATCGCCTCGGCCACCGAGGCGGCCCAGGCGCTGCGTCCGATCGCAGGAGATGCCTCCGCGCTGCTGCTGGCGGTCGGGCTCATCGGAGCGGGCGTGCTCGCCGTGCCCGTGCTGACCGCCTCCGCGGCCTATGGCGTTGCCGGCGCGCTCGACTGGAAGCAAGGTCTGACCCGCACCGTCGGGCGCGCGCCGCTCTTTTACCTGGTCATTGTGGCGGCCACCCTGGTGGGCATGGGCATCAACTTCCTAGGGATCAACCCGATCACTGCGCTCGTCCTCAGTGCCGTCCTGAACGGCCTTCTGGCACCTCCGCTCTTGCTTCTGGTGATGCTCGTCTCGAACGACCGCATGGTCATGGGCGAGCGGACTAACGGACGCCTGCTCAACGTGGTCGGCTGGGCCACTACCTTGATCATGGCGGTCGCTGCCCTCGCGTTGGTGGTCACGTCGATCGTCGGGTAGTCCGCTCGCCAGTCGGAGGTGAGGGTCGCGATGCTGGAACGGTTCGAGGCGTCGGTCGAGACGTAGGCGGTCCCATAGCGTGATGCCTGGCGGGGCGCTAGCCTCTGGATCGCCTCGGGTCCCACCGGTCGCCGGTCCTCCAGCTTGTTGGGGAGTCCCAGCCGCGCGCCCGGCCCGCAGCCGCCGGGCGGCTGGTCGGGGTGCATGTCACTCGTCCGGCCCGCCCGAGGGGTCTCCTAACTCGCGGGTGCCACGGGGGTGCCGCCAGCCCTGTCGGCCTCGAGAGCGGCGTTGATCTCTTTGGTGGCCTCTTCGGAGAGGGAGGTCTTGAGGACCTCGCCACCGAGCGGGGCCAGCGCCGCGAGGGCCTTGTCTTCGGTCCATGACTCCAAGAAGAGGACGAGCGCCGCGGTGCCTGGCTGCAGGACGTCCTGGGCCCGCTGGCGGAACTCATCCTTGATGCCCCAGCCGCGCATGGTGCCCATCACGGCGCCCCAGATGCCGCCCAGGATCAGGCCGCCCACGGGGATGAGGAAGAGCAGGCCGAAGAGGAGGCCGAAGAAGCCGCCCATGATGGCGCCTGAGCGGGTGGCCCCGGTCTTCGTCACCATCTTGGCCTGGCCGTCGGCGTGCTTGACTACGACCGCGGCCCCGTGCACGTGCATGATGAGGTCGTGCTCGAGCTGGCCCACCACCTCGTGGGCCTTCTCCGCGGTGGCCTCGTCGGGGTAGCCGATGATGACGAGATCTGCCATGGGGTTCTCCTTGCTGCTGGTGGGCCTGTCTGTCAGTGCTGGGTAACGGGGTTGGCTGTCCCTCCGCCGTCGCTCGGGTGCGCGCCCTGTGGAGCATGACGAGATGGGCGGGCGCCGGGCGCTACTCCAGGGGGGTCTTGGTGCCCATGAGATCCTGGTAGCCGCAGGCCGGGCACTGCAGGTGCAGGTGCGGCGGCATGTCGCCCCGCTGGCCGGTGGCGTCGAGATTGGTTGGATCGGGGTGCTGGTCGCGGCAGAAGCGGCCCGTCAGCATCGCCTCGCCGCAGGCGGGGCAGGCGGGCGCCTCCTCAAACTCGCGCACCACGGGTGCTCCTTTCGGGCGGGGGCTGGA
>JBKQRF010000249.1:0-3684 GCA_052144055.1 Candidatus Limnocylindrales bacterium | reverse complement strand
GTACGTGTCGGTGACCGATCTCGTGCCGCCCAAACCGAAGGAGCGTCCGCTCTCGCCGCGCCAGCTGGCCGCCCGGCAGCGCGAGGCCGAATATGAGAAGGCGATCGCGAAACTCACTGCTGGCAAGGTGGCGGTGTTCGAGCCGACCGATGAGAAGCTCGAGACCCTGCGCGCCACACTCGCGCGTGTGATCGCGCGCAACGAACGCGCCCACGAGTTGCACTACGCCACCAAGGGTGGCCTGGCCTACGTCGGTCTAGAGCCCATTCCCGGTGCTCGAGGCGGCCGCAAGAAGCAGGCCTGAGGTGTTCTCTAGACCAAGTCGCCGGGCGAGGCCGGTGACTCGCTGACCTCCGATGCGGGCAGTGGTGCAGGGAGGCTCGGCGCTGGCTCCCGCGTCGCCTCGGCAATGCCCCGGGTGGTGATCTTGATCCGGATGTGGGCGGCCACATCTCGCACGAAGCCTGTGCGCATCAGACGCGCCACGACCCCGGCGGTCTCCGTCTCTTCGAGCCCGAGCGCGTGCCCGACCTCCTCGCCATCCACCACAAGATCGAGGCTGCCCGCGCACCGATCGTAGACGCCACAGATGAACGAGCGATCGAGGTCCTCCATCGGTCACCCATCCTATCCTGACCAGGCCCCCGCGCACTTGCGCCTCCTATTCACGGCGTCGTGCGACCGCGACACGAGGCACCCAATCTGCTTAGCGAGGACGAAGCACACACCTTCATCGGGACAGTGGAACGTCGTCTTTGGGAAAGCGAAGAGATTGCTGATCCCCGTCACGAACGTCGCGAGCTACGTGTACCGGACCTCGGAGATCGCGTAGGTGGCCCAGATCGCCGTTGGGTCGAGTCCCCCGGCGTTGACCACCACCGCCCCGATGGCTAGGTCGCAGTAGCCGTCTTCCCGTCGGCGGCGACCAACTCGATCCGCTGGGTGAACGCGAGCCGCCACGGCCAACGCCAGGGCGTCGCGCTCGCGAGACCGAGGGGCGAGCCCGCGACCTTGTCGAGTGGATCGGGCTGCTGGCGGTGGAGCGGCACAACGCCCGGTCGGATATCCCAGATGAGGGCCCGCCCGCCGGGGCGGAGCACCCGGCCGATCTCGGCCTGACCGGCCGTCGCGTCGGCCCAGTGATGCATCGAGAGGGTGCTCACGACGAGGTCGAACGAGCCGTCTGGAAACGGCAACGCGGCGACGCCGCCGACCACGAAGGTCGGGCGGCACTCGGCGCTGACCGCCCGCTCTGCGTTGGCGCGGGCCCGCTCGATCATCGCCGGGTCGAGGTCGAGCCCGGTCACCTCGAGGCCGTGCTCGCGGGCCAGCCGGTTCGCGAGCTGTCCGGGGCCGCAGCCCACGTCGAGTACCCGGCCTCGAGTGGGTGCGGTGGCGGCGACATCGGCCGCCACCGAGTCGTAGAACGGGCCGAGCAGGACCCCGGTGAGTGAGTCGTAGCGTGCGGGGTCGGCCATGACGATCCCGTCGGGTGCGTGGAGTCCACCGGAGCCCCGGGTGTGTCGCAGGACCGCGACGGCAGCGACCGCGCCGCCGAGCATCATCGCAACCGTGCGCCGCCGAGGCATGTCTCCCTCCTATCCGCCGTAGATACCCGACAGAGTAGGGGCTGTTCCGAATGCCCGCCTGCACTCCCACCGTCAATCCTTCCCGCTCTCCGCTCGGAGTGCCCATTCCGTCTGCTGGCCTCGTCGGGGACAAGAAGCACGTCCGCCCTCATACTCGCCGTCTTCGCAGCGGGGGGCGTCCCAGCCATCAGGCTGTCGAGACGCGCCTCCAACAGGGGGGCAGGGATGCCGAAGATCGTGGTCACTGCGGTGGTCAAGGATGTCGAGGCGTGGCTGAAGTTCAAGCCGCAGCTCATCGCCCAGATGTCCGCCGTCGCGTCGGACGGGACCAGCTACGTCGCGATGGATGGCAGCAACCGCGTCGCCAGCACATGGGACGTCCCTGACATGGAGGCCTTTCAGGCGGCCCTGAGCGCGCCCCCCTCTCCCGAGGCGGCGGCGGCCATGGAGCGCTACGGGATGATCCCGCCAAATACGGTCTACATCGAGAAGTAGCTCGACCACCAAGATCAGGACGCCGCGAGAGCCACGGGGCATCGCGGCGTCGCTGTCTGTCACCGGATGACGGCGGAGACGGCGTGAACCTGCACAGCATCCTGATCGGATCGGCCGATCCGCAGCGCCTGACGGACTACTACACGAGGCTCTTCGGGATGCCCGTCTGGAACGAATACGGGTACAGCAGTTGGCAGCTCGGGACAGGCCTTGTCACCGTCTGGCCCCATGATCAGGTCACGGGCGACAACAGCCAGCCGGGACGGCTGATCTGGAACATCGAGAGTTCCGACGTGAAGGCCGACTTCGAGCGGCTGCAGGCCGCCGGTGCCACCGTAATCCGCGAGCCCTATCAACCGGGCGAGGGGCCCGACGCTTGGCTCGCCACCTTCGCCGATCCCGACAACAACTACTTCCAGCTCCTCAGCCCGACGACGATGTAGGTACGTCAGGCACCCGTCCGCCGCGTGATCCTCGGTCGCCTGCTGCTCCCGGCCACGAACGTGCCTAGTTGCGTCAACAGCCCCTCGTGGGTCGCGTAGGCCAGCAGGATGGCGGCGACGAGCCATGGCCACGCGCTCGGTCGGCAGCGAGCGCCTGCCAGTCCGAAGGGCCCGTCTGGGACAGGAAAGACGCCAACGCGCATACTCGCCTAACGGCAGGGAGGCATGGAGCCCTCGGGTTCCCACCAGCGCGGCGTCCCCATACGGCCGCCTCGACCGTCGCGCAGGGCCAGTGGCGAGACCGATCCCTTCGGTCAGGGCGCAAAAGCGCCCAGAAAGGGGTCACTGTGACCTCGTCAACGGAGCAGAACAAGGCCGTCGTCCGTCGGTTCATCACGGAAACGCTGGCTGGTGGCAACGTCGATGTGATCGGCGACCTGCTGGCTCCCAACTACTCGGACCCCCTGATGGGGGGCCTCGACCGCGCAGGCTTCAAGGCGCTGTTGCCCGCGATGGGGGCCGTCATCTCGAGCATGCGCTTCGACATTCAGGACCTCGTCGCCGAAGGGGATGCGGTCGTCGCACGCTTCACTTGGGCGTACACCTTCGCCAGTGGGAAGAAGATCGAAGGCCGGGGCCTGACCTACTACCGTCTCGCCGACGGCAAGATCGTGGCAGATGACCATTTTCAGGCGCCGGATCCGACGCCGGAGATCGCCGCGCTGATGGCGCCAGCGAGCGCCTAGCTCGTTCACTTCGTCGCCAACCGTCAACCACCGCGTCTCGCCGCCACCCGATCCTGCTGATCCCCGTCACGAACGTTCCAACGTTCGTCCACCGGGTCTCGGAGAGTGCGTGGGCGCCAGACATTGGTGGCTTCGAGCCGCAGGCTCACTCTCCGGTCCAGCCTGCTGCCCCAGCCCGGCGGACCTCGCCCCGCGCAAGAAAGACACGGGAGCACAGACTCCCGTCCCTCGCGTGGGGTCGCGTCCCTGCCCTCAGGCATCCAGACGCGCCGTTCCAGAAGGAGTCTCGGGTTCCACCGATCGACGCAACACCGTGATAGGTGCAGTGTCGATCGGGAGGTGGACCCATGGCGCACTGGGCCAGGCCAGCGTTGACGGCCGAGCAGAAGCGGGAGATGTGGTCCCGCTGGA
>JBKQRF010000248.1:0-21851 GCA_052144055.1 Candidatus Limnocylindrales bacterium | reverse complement strand
GCGGCAGCAGGCCACGCAGGCCAAGCTCGTCGCGCTCGTCCTCGTCGAACGCGAGGTCTTTGTTGAGCAGCGGGTGCTCGAGGAGGTCCGCGCCACGCCAGTGGACCTCGACGACACCGTCGGCGCGCCGGGTCGGGAGGGCGGGGAGAGTCTTCACACTGGCCAGCATACCGGGCCAACACGCGCCCGGAAGTGCCGACCGGACCGGCTGAGCCGCGCGCGGTCGCGGGCGCGCTCCCAACCGTGGTGGCACAATCGGTTCTGCCGGGATGGATAGATGCAGCGGGTGGACGTCGTGCCGGCCCTAATCGGAGGTCGCATGCCCGGGATCCCGCCCAGCTTCCCCGTGGTCCGTTTCGCCGAGCGTCGCCTCGCCAACGGCTTGCGGGTGATCGTGGCGCCGGACCATCTGGCCCCGGTGGTGGCGATCAACGTCTGGTACGACGTCGGGTCGAAGCACGAGGCCCCGGGGCGCACGGGTTTCGCCCACCTTTTCGAGCACCTGATGTTCCAGGGGTCCCGACATGTCGGCAAGGCGGAGCATCTCGCGATCGTCCAGGCCGCCGGCGGGGTGGTGAACGGCACCACGTATTTCGACCGTACGAACTACTTCGAGACGCTGCCGTCGCACCGCTTGGAGCTTGGGCTATGGCTCGAGGCGGATCGCATGGCGACCCTTCTCGACGCGGTGACTCAGGAGAACCTGGACAACCAGCGGGACGTCGTGAAGAACGAGAAGCGCCAGAGCTACGACAATCGGCCCTACGGCTCGTTCTACGAGCGGCTCCTTGGTGCGGTGATGCCGTCCGGGCACCCTTACCAGCACACCCCGATCGGGTCGATGGCGGATCTCGACGCAGCCTCCCTCGAGGATGTCCGCAGCTTCTTCCGCACGTACTACGCGCCCGACAACGCGGTTCTGGCGATCGCGGGCGACGTTGAACCGGAGGAGGGGCTGGCCGCGGCGGCCACGTACTTCGACCCGATTCCACCTGGCCCCGGCGTCCCGCCGTTGGGCGATCTCAGCCTGCCACCGCATATCGGCCGGGAGGTGCGCCAGAGGATCCCTGACCGGGTGCCCTTCGCGCGCGTGCATCTGGGTTACCGGACGCCGCCCTTTGGTACGCCAGCGTTCGACGCGCTCGAGGTCGCGACACAGATCGCCGCCGGTGGCCAGGGGAGCCGGCTCTACCGGAAGCTCGTGCGCGAACTGCGGATCGCCCAGGACGTCGCGCTCTTCTTGCTGCCGCTTGTGGAGGGCGCGTCCGTGCTGACCGGCTGGGCGACCGTGCGGCCCGAGAGCGATGCCGCGACCGTCGAGGCGGTCATGTGCGAGGAGCTTGCCCGGCTGGCGGCTGAACCCGTCACTGATGACGAGATGGCGCGCGCGCGCGCCTTGATCGAATCGGAGGAACTCGCCGCGCTCGGACGGATCGAGGAGGTCGCCGACAGGCTTGCCATGTACGCGACCCTGTTCGACCGGCCCGGCATGATCAACGAGCAGCTTGCGCGCTACCTGGCGGTCGATGCGGCGGCGATCTGCCGCGTGATGACGGAGGTGGTTCGGCCGGACAACCTCGCCGTGCTGACCTACGTCCCCGAAGTCGCCGGCACGCGGGAGGAAGCGGCATGACAGGTGGCGACTCCGGTAGTCGCGCCGCCGCCCGCCCGCGCGCTGAGGGTAGCCTCGGGGTGCTCGCCGTGCGACCTGCGCCGCGTACCCCTCGTCCGTACCATTTCCCGGGCTTCGTGCGGAGCGTCCTGCCGAATGGACTGACGGTGCTGGTGTCGCACCTTCCTGGCCGTCCACTGATTGCAGCGCAGATGCTGCTCGAAGGGGGCGCGGGCGCGGAACCGGGCGCGCTCGCGGGCGTCACTGTGCTGATGGCGGAGGCGCTGACCGAGGGGACCGCGCGGCACGACGCGATCGGCCTCATCGAGGCGTCTGAGCGGCTGGGCGCCGGCATCCAGGCTGGGTGCGGCTGGGAGACCACCGCAGGGACAGTGGACGTGCCGAGTCGCAACCTGGCGCCAGCGCTCGACCTCTTGGCAGAGGTGATGCTGGAGCCGACTTTCCCGGAGACCGAAGTGACGCGGCTGCGCCAGGAACGCGAGAACGACCTGCTCCAGGCGCGCGCTGACCCGCGGCGCCGTGCAGAGCGGGCATTCGCGGCCGCTGTCTACGCGCCCACGTCGCCGTTCGCGCGGCCCACTGCCGGTACCGAGGAGACCGTGCCGGGCATCGATCGGGCGGCGGTCGTGGGGCGCTACTCTGCGCTCTTGGACCCACGCCAGGCCACGGTCATCGTGGCCGGTGAGGTGGACGGTATCCCCGTCGTCGACCTCGTGGCCGAGCGCTTCGGCGATTGGATCGGTCCATCCGACCACGCTGCGGCGGGCTTGTTCGAAGCCAATCCCAATCCCGCCGGGCGCCGGATCGTGATCGTAGACCGGCCGGGTTCGTCTCAGACGGAAGTCCGGATCGGACACGTGGGGCTTGCGCGCCGGATTCCCGACTACCACGCTGTCGTCGTGATGAGCGCGATCCTCGGCGGGCTCTTCGACTCGCGCCTGCAGCGCCTGCTCCGCGAGGAGCGCGGGTACACCTACGGCGTGCACGCAGGCTTCGACTTTCGGCGCGTGCGGGGCCCGTTCGCCGTGCGCATGGCGGTGCAGACGGAAGTCACGGTGTCCGCGATCGGTGACGCGCTGGAAGTCCTCCGGCACATGGCGCAGGAACCCCCGACGGGTGCTGAGCTCGATGCGGCCCGGGACTTCCTGATCGGCGTGTTTCCGCTGCGCTTTGAGACGGCGTCGCAGGTCGTCGCGGCGATCTCGGGGCTCATCGCGATGAAGTTGCCGGACGATGAGCTGGACCGCTACCGTCCCGCTGTGGCCGCTGTCACGGCGGATGAGGTGCTGGCAGCCGCGTCGCATGTTCGCGCCGACGACGCGAGCATCGTGCTCGTGGGAGACGCTACTCGTATCGAGGCTGGCTTGCAGGCGGCGTTCGGCATGGTCGACGTCGTGCACGACCCCGCGCTCTCCGGGCCGGGCGGGGTGGCCGAGCCCGGCGACGGCCCGGGCCAGGACTGACGCGGGTGCCGGGACGTGCCGGCGTGGGGGCACGGCGCTTGCCGGGCCAGGGTGCGCCCGTTACGCTGCAGCGCGGATGATCGTGGTACTCGGCCGCCCGCGTGCGGCACGACCTTGCCGCTCGCGGGAGCCGGCGGACTGTGTCCCCGCGGGGTTGTGCGTGTCCATCGCGAACGCCGCGGTTGCCGCCGGCGCACGCGTGGAGCTGATGGGCTCGATCGGCGACGATGCCTCTGGAGACGCTGTGGTGGTCGGCCTCTCCCGTTGCGGGATTGGCCACGCGGCGCTCTTGCGCGACCCTGCCGTGCATACCCCCGAGGTGGGCGCTCTGCCGGGCTCACTGCCGCGGCTCGACCGGGCAGACGTAGAGCTGGGACTCGGCTACCTCGTCGACTTCGGCGTGCTGCTGCTGGCTGAGCCGCTGGATCCCGAGGCCGAAGCCGGAGCGCTGGACGAGGCGGCTTTCCATGGCGCGCAGGTGGTCGCCGTGCTACCGCGCGACGCGGCCCCGTCTGACCGGCTCGGCGCAGAAGCGACCGTGCTCGAAGCACCCGCCGACGACGCCGGCGCGTTCGGCGCCCTCGTGGGCCGGTTCGCCGCAGAGCTCGAGCGGGGCGTGGCCGCGGCCGACGGCCTTGCCCGTGCTGCGGCGGCTACCGGGTGGGAGCGCCGCTTGTGACCGGGGAAACTACGAGGACGAAGACGGCGCCGAACGATTTCTGGCGATCCGGCGCGGGCGACAATGGCCCGCGGTCCCGGGTGCCCACGGTCCCGGCCGTGGGCACCGGCGGGACCTCCCTTGTAGGACTGATCGACGTGGTCACCTCATGGCTCCGCTCACCGGCGGCAGTGGAGCGCCGGCGGCTCTCGAACAGACTGGCCTCCTATGGGGACGAGCACGGGATCGCTGGTGCGCGACTCCGGCTCCTTCCGCCGCTGCCCGAAGACGAAGTCGGGTCTGGGACTCTGCGCCGTTCGCGGCCGCAGGAGCAGGGCGAAGCGCTCCAACACCGCGAGCTACGAACGGCGGACGGCGCAGAGATCGTAGGCAACCTGCTCGTGGAGGGACCGCCCGAAGCTGCGACGACCCTGGCCCGCGTTTTAGAGCTAGCGGCGACGCGCGCCCGGGCCCTCGTGCGGGCCCAAGAGATCCAGGACGAACTGCGGGGTCTCGACGAGGCAATACGCGCAATCGCCGGTGTGCTCTCGGTGGAGCGCGTGCTTCAGCTGATCGTCGACAATGTGCGTCTGCTCGTCGGAGCGCGCTATGCCGCGCTGGGTGTTCTCGATGAGCAGCGCCAGATCGATCCGTTCATCACGAGCGGGCTCAGCCGGGCGCAGCGGGAGCGAATCGGGCCCGCGCCGCATGGTCGGGGCCTCCTCGGGCTAATCATCGAAGAGGGGCGCGCCATTCGCGTGCCGGACGTGGCAGGGCATCCGCGGAGCGTCGGGTTTCCAGCTAACCACCCGTCGATGCGGTCGCTGTTAGGCGTGCCGGTCTCAGTGCGCGGCAGGGTACTCGGCAACCTGTACCTCACCGACAAGGAGAATGGGACAGAGTTTACGGAGGCCGACCAGCGACTCGTGGAGATGTTCGCAGCGCACGCGGGCATCGCTGTGCAGAACGCCCGCTTGCACGAGCAGGAGCAGCGCGTCGCGATCCTCGAGGAGCGCCAGCGGATCGGCCGCGACCTGCACGACGGCGTGATCCAGAGCATCTACGCCGTGGGGCTGATGCTTGACGATGCGCTCGAGCTGGCCCCGGAGGACCCTGCCGAGGCCTCCGCGCGCATCGAGCGGGCCATCGAGTCAATCAACCTCACCATCCGCGATATCCGCAACTTTATCTTCGGGTTGCGGCCCGAGCCGCTGGACGAGGCTGGCCTCGTCGACGCGCTGGCTGCGATGGCCGAGGAATTCCGGATCAACACCATGATCGACATCGCGCTCGAAGTGGGCGGTCCGGAGGACTTCGAGCTGCCTGCCGACGTCACCGCGCAGTTGCTGCAACTGGCGAGAGAGGCACTCAGCAACGTCGCGCGCCACGCGCGCGCCAGCCACGCGGAGATCCGCCTCATGGCAGATGAGCGTGCGCTCGAGCTCGCCATCGTCGATGATGGAGTCGGATTTGACCCGGCCGCGCGTCGCGGACCGGGCCACATGGGCCTCGGCAACATGCGAACGCGAGCGGCAGAGCTCGGCGGGGAACTCATAGTCGAGAGTGCTGTCGGACGGGGGTCCCGGGTCGCGGTGCGGGTACCGCGTCGAGGGGACGCGTCCGACGACGCCTCGGCGGGTGCGGCGTGACACGGATCGGAGGAAGACGGTGACAGAGGGAGCGACGAGCAGGCCATTGCGGCTCTTGGTAGTGGATGACCACGAGGTCGTGCGGCAGGGTCTGGTCTCCCTGCTCGAGCGGCGCGAGGGCTTCCAGGTGGTCGCGCAGGCCGGGACCGTGGCCGAAGCGATCGACGCCGCGCACAAATACCAGCCCGACCTGATCGTGATGGACGTGCGGCTTCCGGACGGCTCTGGCATCGAGGCGTGCCGGGAGATCCGGTCCGATCATCCTCAGATCCGGGTCGTCATCCTGACCAGCTATCCGGATGAGGAGGCGGTCTTCGCGTCCATCGTGGCCGGCGCGAGCGGCTACCTGCTCAAGCAGATCCGCGGCCGCGACCTCGTGGCGGCGCTCGAGGCGGTCGGCCGCGGAGAGTCACTGCTCGATCCCGCCGTCACGGAAAAGGTCCTGGAGCGAGTCCGCCGGATCGCCAGCGGCACGTACACCGACGAGCTGGCCCAGCTGACGCGCCAGGAACAGAAGATCCTGCTGCTGATTGCCGAGGGGAAGACCAACAAGGAAATCGCCGCGGAGATCTTCCTGTCCGACAAGACCGTCAAGAACTACGTCAGCTCCATTCTGGCGAAGCTGAATTTGCAGCGCCGGTCGCAGGCCGCCGCGTTCGTCGCTCGCCACCGCCTCCCCGGCGCCGAGTAGCGCACATGCGCATCGTCACGCCAGCGGAAGCGGTGGCCGGGATTCGGTCCGGCGACCAGATCTTCGTGCAAGCAGCTGCAGCCACGCCAACCGAGTTGCTTGACGCCTTGGTCGTGCGTGCCCCGGAGCTTGAGGGCGTCAAGATCGTCCACATGCATGCGGAGGGGCCGGCGCCCCACCTCGCACCGGAGCTGAGCGGGAGTTTCTGGCACCGCGCTTTGTTCATCGGGCCCAACGCCCGCCAGGCCATCAGTGAGGGCCGCGGCGAGTACATCCCGGTGTTCCTCTCGGACATCCCGGCTCTGTTCACGCGCGGGCTGCTGCCGCTAGACGCCGCCTTCATTCACGTCACTCCGCCCGACGAGCACGGCTTCTGCTCGCTCGGTCCGTCCGTGGATGCAACGCTCGCCGCGGTCCACTGCGCCCGGACCGTCATCGCCCAGCTCAACCCGGCGTGGCCCCGCACCCTCGGCAACAGTTTCGTGCACGTGTCCGAGATCGACCTCGCGATTGAGGTTGATCGGCCGCCGTACACCTACGAGCCGGGAACGCCCGGCGAGCTCGAGCGTCGGATCGCCGAGTACATCGCGGACCTGATCCCGGACGGCGCGACACTGCAGATGGGGATCGGCGGGATCCCCAGCGCGGTCGGCCTCGCCCTGCGCGATAAGCACGACCTAGGCGTGCACACCGAGATGTTTACCGATGCGGTGGTGGATCTCGTCACCGCGGGTGTAATCACCGGGCGACGCAAGGAGCTCGACCGCGGGAAGATTGTGGCCGCGTTCATGATGGGAGGCTCCTCCCTCTACCGTTTCGCGAACGACAACCCGATGGTGGAAATGCGCGAGGTCGATTACACCAACGACACCGCAGTGATCCGCCGGTTCCGACGCATGTGCGCCATCAACTCGGCCATCGAGGTCGACCTGACCGGCCAAGTCTGCGCCGATTCAATCGGATGGCACCTCTACAGCGGCGTTGGCGGGCAGATGGATTTCATCCGTGGAGCGGCCTTGGCGGAGGATGGGCGGGCGATCATCGCACTGCCGTCCACGACGTCCGACGGGAAGACATCCCGCATCGTCTGCTCGCTTAAGGGGGGGGCAGGCGTGGTGACCACGCGCGCCCACGTTCAGACGATTGTCACCGAATGGGGTGTGGCCCAGCTGCACGGTAAGGGCATCGCCGAGCGGGCGCGAGCCCTGACGGCGATCGCGCACCCTGACTTCCGCGAAGACCTCGACTGGATGGCACACGGGCGCCATTTCCTGTAACGCGGCGCGCAGGTGCAGCCGGGATGATGTCGCGGGAATCAAGAGGCGAACGCCGCGCGTCCCCTGCGGCGTTCGCCTTACGCACACAATGGTGATCTCGGTGAACCATGCGTAGAGCCGTTCGGCATGGTTCTTTGGTTTCTTCGTCGCCTCGCGACGAGTTCGGCCCGCCGTCAGGCTTCGCCCATGGAGCCTCTGCTCGACTTGCGGCCCCGACTCTTGCTCGTCAGCGATCACCGCACTGCCGGTGATGCACTGGCCGGCTACCTGGCTCGGCACGGCTTCGAAGTGGTCGCCAGAGCGTCGAACGCCGAGCAGGCCGCGGCCGCCGCGCGCGCCACGCTGCTGGACATCGCCCTCGTCGACGGCGACTTGGCCGCCGGCTGGACGTCCGTGGTGCAGGCCTTGGCGGAGCCACTCGGTCGGAGTCGCATCGCGGTGCTTTCCTCGTACTGGGGGCAGCAGGAGCGCAGCGACGCGCGACGCTGTGGCATCGGCGCGGCGCTGCTGAAGCGAGTGGCCGGCCCCATCCTCGCGAGACAGCTCCGGGCACTGGCTGCCTGACCGCGGGACGCGAGATCGCGTTCGCGTCCGCAGCGAACGGTGCTGCCAGTCCTCCCGAAGATCTTCATGCGTGCCTGCACCCGCGAGCGGTGTGAGCGATCGTAGGGCGGGTCCTCACTGATCCCGCGGGTCCGGCGGTCTCGACCGGCAGGGCCGGCTGACCGGCGCCTTCGGGCCGTCCGGCAGACGCACCTCGGGTTGGCCGCGAGTCACCCTCGTCCGGGAGAAGGAAGGGTGATGGCGAAGATCGAGACGATTCTCGTGGCGACCGACGGGTCGCCTGCGTCCTCCGCCGCCAGCGAGGAGGCGATCGATCTCGCCCAGCGTCTCGGCGCGCAACTTCTAGTCGTCAACGTGGTCAACATCCCGGAGGTCACCGCCGCCAGCGCGATGTTCCCCGGCACGGTATTCAGCGCCCGCGAGGAGGCGGAGTCGATCGCGCGGGCCGTCGTGGACGCCGCCCGACACAGCGGGGTGATGGCTGCCTACCTGACATGGGAAGGTCAGCCAGGGGAGGCGATCGTGGCGGCAGCCGAGTCGGAGGGGGCCGACCTCGTCGTGGTCGGGACACACGGGCGGAGCGTCATCGGCCGCCTGCTGCTGGGCAGTGTCTCCGAGTACGTGGTGCGACACTCGCGCGTACCGGTCCTCGTCGTGCGCCCGCAGGAGACTGCCATCGCCGCCGTGGGATAAGCGGTCTAGGAGCCGCTGGCGCCTGCGCCACATCGGCGCCTGCGCCGGACCGGCACCTATACTCGCCCTGCCGTGCCCCGCAGCCCTCGCCCCGCAGGCCTCGTGCCCTCTCCCGACGACCCTCTTGTCGACTTCTCAGCCGCCACTCATGGCTGGTTCCGCTCGGCCTTCGCCGCGCCAACGCCAGCCCAGACTGGGGCATGGCCGGCAATCGCCGGCGGCAGCCACGTGCTCGTCTGTGCGCCAACAGGGTCGGGCAAGACGTTGGCCGCGTTCCTATGGTGCCTGGACCGCTTGGCCGTGGAGGGCACTCCCCCCGACCCACTGGCGCGGCTGCGTGTGGTGTACGTGTCGCCGCTGAAGGCCCTCGTGCACGACGTTGAGCGGAACCTCCTCGCGCCCCTTGCCGGCATCCGTCTCGCCAGCCAAGCCCGCGGGGAAGCGCCGCCGGACATCCAGGTCGCGATGCGCACGGGCGACACGCCCGCCAAAGAACGGCGGGCATTCGGACGTCGACCGCCGGACATCCTCGTGACGACGCCGGAGTCGCTGTACCTGCTGCTGACGTCGGGCGCGCGAGAGGCGATGCGCTCGGTGCGCTGGGTGATCGTGGATGAGATCCATGCGCTGGCGTCGACCAAGCGAGGGGCGCACCTCGCTCTCTCGCTAGAGCGCCTCGAGGCGCTAGTCACCGCGTCGCCCCAGCGGATCGGGCTGTCGGCCACCCAACGTCCGCTCGAGGCGGTCGCCGCCTTCCTCGGCGGCCGCCTGCCGGAGAAGGCTGGCCTCCGGCAGCGTCCGCTGGACGGCGCGCTGGCGCTGCCGCCCGATGGCCGGCCGCCGACTGTGCCGGAGGACCAGGCGGAGCCAGCACCTCCTCGTCCTGTCGTCATCGTCGATGCCGGCGTCCGCAAGGCCCTGGAACTGCAGGTCGTGGTCCCGGTGGAGGACATGTCCCGGCTCGGCGAGGCGATCCCGCTGCAGGAGGCCGCCGGTGGTCCAGCGGCCGGCCCCGTCGAGCGCTTCAGCATCTGGCCGGCCATCCACCCGCGACTCGTCGAGCTGATACGTGCACATCGCAGCACGATCGTGTTCGTCAACAGCCGCGGCCTGGCGGAACGTCTCGCGCGCCGCGTCAACGAGATCGCCGGCGAGGAGCTCGTGCGAGCGCACCACGGCTCGTTGGCTCGGGAGCAGCGCGAGCTGGTAGAGGAGGCGCTGAAGGAGGGCCGGCTCGCCGGCATCGTGGCGACCAGCTCGCTCGAGCTGGGCATCGATATGGGCGCTGTTGACCTTGTAGTCCAGGTAGAATCGCCCGGATCGGTCTCCCGCGGGCTCCAGCGGATCGGGCGGGCGGGCCATCACGTCGACGAGCCCTCGCGGGGCGTGATCTTCCCCAAGTACCGCGGCGACCTACTCGAGTGCGCCGTCGTGACGCGGGCCATGCATGAGGGCGCGATCGAGCCGACCGTCGTGCCCCGCAACCCGCTCGATGTCCTCGCGCAGCAGCTCGTCGCGGCGTGTACCGAGCGGACTTGGCCGGTGGACGATCTCTACGCCCTCGTTCGCCGGGCCGAGAACTTTGCCACGCTCAGCCGGGCGAGCTTCGACGGGGTCCTCGCGATGCTGGCCGGCCAGTATCCCTCCGACGAGTTCGCGGAGCTGCGACCCCGCGTGGCGTGGGATCGCGTGGCCGGCACCGTGCGGGCACGCGCCGAGAGCCGCGTCGTCGCGGTCCTCTCTGGCGGCACCATCCCCGATCGGGGCCTGTACGGCGTGTACCTCGACGACGCGGAAGGGTCCGCGGCGAGCCAGGGCCGCGCTGAGCTTGCCGTGAATGCGCCTGTTCGAGCGGGTGGCCGCGCCCGTGAGGATCGCCGTGGTGGCCGGCGGGTGGGCGAGCTCGACGAGGAGATGGTCTATGAAACGCGTGCGGGCGAAGTCATCCTGCTTGGCGCGAGCGCGTGGCGCATCACGCGGATCACCGCCGACCGCGTGCTGGTGGAGCCCGCCCCCGGGCAGCCCGGGAAGGTGCCGTTCTGGAAGGGCGATGGGCCGGGACGCCCTGTGGAGCTGGGGCGCGAGCTCGGCGCGTTCACGCGTTGGCTGCGCGACGAGTCCCGCGGTGTGCGCGGCCGCGAGCGAATGCTGGCGCGGCTGGAGGCGGAGCACGACCTCGATCGAGTGGCCGGCGAGAACCTGCTCGCCTACGTCGACGACCAGGCGGACGCTTCCGCGGTGCCGACGGACCGGACGATCGTGGTGGAGCGCTTCCGCGACGAGCTCGGCGACTGGCGGGTGTGCGTGCTGACGCCGTACGGAGGCCGGGTGCATGCGCCGTGGGCCCTGGCAATCGAGGCTCGGTTGCGCGCGTCGCTCGGGGTGGACGTTCGGGCACTCTGGTCCGACGATGGGATTGTCCTGCGCATCCCGGCCACGGACGGAGAGACGGGCGCGCCCTTCGGCGACGACGGCGAGGGCGGGGTCGCGAACTCGCGGATCGATGCGCTCCAGCGCGCGATCTTCTCAGGGCCGGACGAGACCGAAGAGGCAGTCGTGGCCGCCCTCGGGTCGTCGGCGCTGTTTGCGGCGCGGTTCCGCGAGAACGCCGCGCGCGCGCTGCTCCTGCCGAGGGGAGGCGCCGGCCACCGCCGGCCCCTCTGGCAGATGCGGCAGCGCTCGGCGCAGCTCCTCCAGGTGGCCGGGCGGTTCGGCTCATTCCCGATCGTGCTGGAGACGTTCCGCGAATGCCTGCGCGACGTCTTCGACATGCCCGCTCTCCGCGACCTGCTCTCGGTGGTCGGACGACGGGAGATCGACGTGCGGCACGTCGAGACGGCGCGCGCATCACCGTTCGCGAGCTCGCTGCTGTTCGACTACGTCGCCGCCTACATGTACGAGGGCGACGCGCCGCTGGTCGACCGGCGCGCCCAGGCGCTCGCACTCGACCGAGATCTGCTGCGCGACCTGCTCGGCGCGGAGGAGCTGCGCGAGCTTCTCGACCGCGACGCGCTCGCGGAGCTGGAGTTGGAGCTGCAGGCGCTGTCGGACGAGCGACGCCCGCGATCCGCTGACCAGCTGCACGACCTGCTGCGGCGGCTGGGAGACTTGGCGGAACCAGAGATCGTGGCTCGAGCGCCAGGCAACGACGCGGCTGCGCGGGCGGCGACGGCGGCGGCGTGGTTGCGCACGCTGGCCGCGGAGCACCGGGTGGTCCAGGCCAGGATCGGCGGGGAGCCGCGCTGGATCACGGCGGAGGATGCGGGCCGCTACCGCGACGCGCTTGGCGTCGCGCTGCCCCCGGGCACGCCGGCCGCCTTTCTGGCTGCCGGACCGGAGCCGCTCGTCGGGCTTGTGCACCGCTGGGCGCGTACGCACGGGCCGTTCGTGCCGACGGGCCCAGCAGCCCGCTGGGGGATTTCTGCGCTCCCGGTCGAGCGGGCGCTTGAGGTGCTTCTCGCCACGGGAACCATCCTGCGGGGTGAGTTCCGACCCGGCGGCTGGGACCGTGAATGGTGCGAGCCCGACGTGCTGCGTGGGCTTCGGCGCCGGTCTCTGGCCCACCTGCGCCACCAGATCGAACCCGTCGAGCCCGCTGCGTACGCGCGGTTCCTCTCGTCGTGGCATGGCGTAGGCAGGAGCGGGCCGGGCGGACTCGACCGGCTTGTGGAGGTGGTGACGCAGCTCGAGGGATTGCCACTGCCCGCCAGTGTGCTCGAGCGCGACGTGCTGCCCGCGCGCGTGCCGGGTTACGCGCCGCGACTCCTCGACGAGCCGGGCGCGGCGGGCGAGGTCGCCTGGGTAGGCCATGGGCGGCTGGGCCCGGATGACGGCCGCATCGCGCTCTATCGCCCTAACCGGCTAGCGCTCCTGTTCGACCGTGACGCGGCAGCCAGCTCGGCCGGGCGGGACGACATACGCGGCCTCTGGCTGCGCGACGCCCTCGTGCTCCGCCTTCGGCAGCATGGTGCCTCCTTCTACCGGGATCTCCTAGCCGCCGCTCAGGCCACGGCGCGCGGGCGCGGCGAGGCAGCACCCTCCGAGCGCGAGGTGCTCGACGCACTATGGGACCTGGCCTGGAGCGGGTCGCTGACCAACGACACCTTCGCCCCGCTGCGCGCCCTGCGATGGCGGCGACCGACTCGCGGAGCCGCGCGTCGAGGGATCGGCGGCGTGCCGCCGGACGCCGCGGGCCGGTGGTCGCTGGTGGGCGAGGCCGTCGGGGTCGACGGGCCGAACGCGATTGGCCCGACAGCTCGCCTGCATGCCCGCGCCCTCGTGCTCCTCGAACGGCACGGTATCGTGACCCGCGACGGCGTGCTCTCGGAGCCGGTGCCCGGCGGGTTCTCCGCCGTCTACCCCGTCCTGCGCGATCTGGAGGAACGGGGGAGGGTGCGTCGCGGCTATTTCGTCGAGCGGCTCGGGGCGGCCCAGTTCGCCCTGCCGGGCGCCGTTGAGCGGCTGCGGGCGGTACGCCGCCCCCCTGGCGCGGAACCCGACCCGGAGGCCGTCCTGGTGCTGGCGGCCGTGGACCCGGCGCAACCGTACGGCGCGGCACTGCCGTGGCCCCATCGCGCCACCGAGGAGCGCCACGCGCTCGCCCGAGCGGCCGGTGCATACGTGGTACTGCTCGACGGCGAGGCCGCGGCATTCCTCGAGCGCGGCGGGCGATCGATGCGCACGATGCCGGCCTTCGACCGCCCAGGCGCGGCCGTCGTCGCGTTGCGCGCCGTGGCCAGCCTCGTGGAAAACGGCCGCCTCCGCACGCTCCGGCTCTCCCATATGGACGGCGCACCCGCGGACGCGTCCGTGCACCGTCCCGCCCTCGAGGCGGCCGGCTTCCGCGCCGGATACGGGGGCTGGCAGCTACCGGCGGCCATGCATCCACGCCTCGCCTGAGCGACGCGATGCCCGAGGGGGACACGCTGTTCCGGACGGCCGAGGTCTTGCGGGCCGCGCTGCTGGGCCGAACGGTGGCGGTGGCGCGCGGCCGCCCCGGCGGCGCACAGCTGGAGCTGCTGGCGGGACGCACGATCGTCGCTGTCGAGACACGTGGCAAGCACCTCCTGGTCGAGGTAAGCGGCGGCCTGACACTACACACGCACCTAGGGATGCACGGATCCTGGCACCGGTATCGCGAAGGGGAGCCTTGGCGGCGGTCGTCGGCCGGAGCGGTGCCGGTCGTCGAGGTGCCCGGCACGGTGGCCGTCTGCTTCGCGGCGCCGACCGTCGAGCTCGTCGAGACCCGGGCGCTTCCGGTACACCCCGTGCTCTCCCGGCTCGGGCCGGACCTGCTTTCCGCCGTGCCGAACCTAGAGGAGGCCGTGGCGCGCCTGAGGGCCGTCGGCCGCGAAAGCGTCCCGATCGCTGACGCCCTGCTGGACCAGCGGGCGCTGGCCGGGATCGGCAACGTCTACCGTAGCGAGGTCTGCTTTCTGGAGCGTGTCGATCCGATCACCCCGCTTGATGCGCTCGACGACGCGACGCTCGCCCGCGTCGTGGCGACGGCACGACGGCTCCTCGCGGCGAACCTGCATAGCCCGCACCGCACCCCCGTCGAGCCGGACGACGGGCTCAGTCCCGGACGGCGTGGCGGCAGGCTGTGGGTGTATGGCCAGGCCGGACGTCCCTGCCGGCGCTGCGGGACAGTCATCCGCAGCCTGGCGACCGGACCGCTCGTCAGGCGGGTGTACTGGTGCCCGACCTGCCAGCGCCCTTCAGGCCAACCCGAAGAACGCCCTGACGCGCGCCCCAATCCCGCGGCGTGCCTGCAGCCGCGCTTGGTCTGGGTCGGTTCGTGCGTATGCCCAGGCCGCCGCCACCCGGCCGCGCGCGAGGCGCACGGCGCGAGGGAGCTCGCGCCTGTTCGCCCACCAGAGCGGGTGTGCATGGCGCCACAGCCAGGGAATCGCGGCCCACAGGAGCAGCACGTAGTCGATGCGCAGCGGGCGCGGGAAGTTGAGTGCCGTGTTGATCTGGAGCAGCGTCGCGGGCCACGTTGCGAGTGCGAGCAGGATGGCGAACGCCCCGGCGACGAGCCCCCAGGCCCGGGCTCGCGGAGGAAGAAACACGAACAACGCAGCGGGGAACCACTTCATGCTCGCGGCGAGGGCCCAGAGGGCCCCGCCGAGGCGCGGTCCGCTGAACTGTGCGAGCCACACCGCGAGCGTCAGCAGCAGGGTCACGTTGCCGGTGTCGAACGTGGCGATGAGTGGCAGGGAGATTAGGACGACCGCGATCGCGGTCGCGAGCGGGTGCCGCCGATAGGCCCATTCGGCTGACCAAAGGAACAGCAGCACGTTCGCGCCCCGCCACACTGCCCAGGCGACCGTCCACGGCAGGAGTGCCCATGGGAGGAACAGGGGCAGCAGCCACGGCGCGTAGACGTACGGCAGGAAGACGCCGCCAGGGTGGAACGGATCGCCCCCCGCGAGCCAGACGCGAACCCCAGCCCAGTACGCCCTCGCGTCGGCCCCGGCGAGCTCGCCGCGGGCGACCAGGAACGCCACCATGAGGCCGCCCGTCAGAGCGAGCAGCAAGATCGCCAGCAACCGCCGCGGATCGCGGAGGCGCGATGTCTCGCGGCGCAGGGCTCGGGCGTAGACGCCGGCGCGTCGCCGAGTCGGCCGATCGATGCGGCCGACGAGGGAGTGCTCCGATGTCGCGTTCACGGTTCGGTCCAGAAGGCTGCCGCCGCGCAGACCGGCGGGCGGAACGCATCGATGGTACCGCCGCAGCACCGTGGCGGGCGGCGGCGGTCGGGCCGGGTGCGGGCTGCGAGGTCGACGAGCTGGACGCGCGGCCGCGTAGACTCCGCTTGTGCGGCTCGCGCAGGTGTCCAGCGACACGCTTGTTCGGCTCCGCGACGCGGCAGGCCGGGCGCTGCCCGAGTACCTGGCCGACCTGGGGCGGCTCGTGACCGTGGACAGCGGGTCCTATACGAAGTCGGGGGTCGACGAAGTCGGGCGGTGGATCACGGATGCCCTGCGTGAGCTCGGGGCCACAGTGGAGGTCCACCCCAACGCCCAGCTGGGCGACACAGTCGAGGCGGTATTCCAGGGTGTGGGCACGGCCCGAGTGCTTGCGATCGGACACCTGGACACCGTGTTTGAGCCGGGGACGGCGGCAGCGAGGCCCTTCCGCGTCGAGAGTGGCCGCGCTCAAGGTCCCGGCGCGTGCGACATGAAGTCGGGGCTGCTGGCCGGCGTGTACGCGTTGCGGACACTGCGCTCAATGGCTGGGCAACGCAGCCGATCGCCCGCGGCCACGGGCGAGTCGACGGACGTGACAGTCGAGCCAGCAGCCGTCAATGTTCACGCTGCGCTGCCTTGGTTGCCGCTCGCTCGGTTGACGTTTCTGGCGAATTCCGACGAGGAGATCGGGTCGCCGGTGAGCACCCCGTTGATACGAGCGTGCGCCACACGCCACGACGCGGCGCTCGTCCTGGAGTGTGCGCGGGCGAACGGCGATATCGTGAGCTCGCGGAAGGGCAACGAGTCGCTCGAGTTGCGGATCCGGGGCCGAGCGGCGCACGCTGGCGTGGAGCCGGAGAGGGGCCGGAGCGCCATCCTGGAGGCGGCGCATAAGACGATCTCGCTGCAGGCGCTGAACGGCCGCTGGCCGGGCGTGACCTGCAATGTCGGCGTGTTCCGCGGTGGCACACGGCCGAACGTCGTTGCCGACGAGGCAGTGCTTGAGGTCGATCTTCGGGCTTCTACACGGGACGCCCTCGAGGCGGCCGAAGCGGCGGTTAGCCGGATCGCGGCCCTGACGACTGTGCCTGACGTGACGTGCGACATGGCGCGGCACGGCCGCCACTGGCCGATGGAGCGGCTGCCCGGCACGGCCGACCTGGTCGATGCTGCGGTGGCGCTCGCGAAGTCGCTCGGGTTCGAGTTGCGCGACGCGTCGACGGGAGGCGCCTCGGACGCCAACACAACCGCCGGCGAGGGTCTTCCGACGCTTGACGGGATGGGGCCGGTGGGCGGGCTCGATCACTCGCCCGACGAATACGTCGAAGTGGGCTCGGTGGTGGACCGGATCACGCTCCTAGCCGGGATGCTCTGCGCGCTCGGCGGACCGTGAGGGATCAGCGCAGGAACGACGCGCCGCAGTTGTCGCAGATCGCGTAGATGGCGCGCCGTTCGCGGGCGTATCCGGCGACGTGTAGCCGGCCGACTGCTCCGTCGGCCGGGCATGCCCAGACCCACCATGTGTCGTCCGGCACCGGCGCCGGGAGCGGCGTCGCCTCGGCCGAGATGCGGGCCCCCAGGCCTTCGAATGCGCCTACGGCGCGCTCGACCGCTGCGCAGCGCTGTGCCTCAGACTCGCGAGAGTAGGGGTAGTTCTGGCCGATGTTCGAGCTCACCAGTCCAGCTCTCTTCCGCTTGGCCGGGCACGTGGTCGGCAGGTGACCACGAAGACGGGACGGCCAGCCGCGGAGGTTGTGAGCGCGGCGCGACCGGCCGACCGAGAGTATAGCGAGGAGCAGGCCGCGTTCGGCCGTACACCGTTCGGCATTGAGCTCCTGGCGAGCCGCTGCTGCGGGTTCGGCCCGCCGTCACCATGCACCGGGAAGTCCCTCGGAGCGTGGATCGGCGGTGGCCGCGAACGACACGGGCACGTCCGTGTGTGGCCGATACAGAATCTCGACGGCGTGCTCGTGGCCGAGTTCGCTCGACAGCGGCGGCACCCAGGCGACGGCATGACCCATGACGGCGAGCGCATCGCCGACCGCGGGGAGCATGCCGCGCTCCAGACGGGTTAGCTCACGCGGCGCGCCATGAGTGTCCGCGTCGGCCGCGAACCTGGGCGCTGCGACAGCGTCCTCGATCGGCCGGCCGCCGTCGACGACCGACGAAACGAACTGAGCGAACACCTGTGGCTGGATCTCGCCGCCCATCGACCCGTGCACGATCCAGGGACGGCCATCGCGGAACAGCATGCCTGGTGTCAGCGTGTGCATGGTCCGTTTGCGGGGCGCCAGCACGTTGGCATGTGCGGGGTCCAACGAGAAGAACGCCCCGCGGTTGTGGTAGGCGATCCCGGTCTGTGGGTCGACCAGTCCTGAGCCGAAGCCGGCGTAGTTCGACTGGATCAGGCTGACGGCCATACCTGACGCATCCGCAGTGGCGAGGTAGACGGTGCCACCACCGCGGGGCGTCGTCGAGGGAGCCAGCGCGAGTGCCCGAGCAGGGTCGATGCGGGCCGCCAACACGGCCGCGTGTCCCCGACCGAGGACCTCGATGAGCGTGCCGGCTGGGATCGCGTCCGGGTCCGTCAGATACGTGTCGCGGTCCCTGATCGCCAGCCGAGCGGCCTCGACGACGAGGTGCACCCAGCGCACGTCCGTCACCCCCTGAGGACCGAAGGCGGCCGGTGACGGTGGGTCGAGTTGCTGGAGGACCTGGAGCAACTGGAGAGCAACCGCACCAGAGCTGTTGGGTGGATGGGACGTCGTCTCGACGCCTCGATAGGTCGCCCGCAGCGGTAGACCCCACGTGGACGCGTGCCGGGCGAGGTCGTCCGCACGCAGGAGAGAGCCGGCCGACTCGAGGTAGTCGGCCGCGCGGCGCCCGAGGTCGCCTTCGTAGGCATCGCCCGGTCCCTCCAGGGCCAGCCGGCGCAGCGTCCCGGCGAGCGTCGGCAACCGCACGACCTCGCCGGTCTGCCACGGCCTGCGGCGTGGCCGGAAGACGCGCGCCCAGTCGGAGTCTGCGCCGAAGATCCGCGCGGCTCGCTCGACCGCGGCGCACCAGGCGGGGCTCGCCGGGAACCCGTCGGCGAGTTCGATCGCGGGCCCGAAGAGCTCGTGCCACGGCAGCCGACCGTGCCGTTCGTGCGCGTCGCCCCACGAACGGACGGCTCCCGGAACGGTCACTGTCCACGGTCCTCGAACCGGCATGGCAGTGAACCCGGCCGTCCGCGCGGCCTGAAGCGTCGCGCCGCCTGCGGACCGACCGCTGCCGTTCAGAGCCTCCAGGCCGCCTGTCGGTGTCCAGATGAGCCAGAACGCGTCTCCCCCGAGGCCGCACATGTAGCTGGTCACGACGGCCAGTGCCGCGTTCGTGGCGATCGCCGCATCGACGGCGGTCCCTCTGGCCCGGAGGGTCCAGATCCCCGCCTGTGTGGCGAGCGCGTGGGGCGAGGCGACCGCGCCGCGGGTGCCGCGCACCACGACCGCGGGGACGAGCGCGCGTCCTAGCTTGGCCGGATCTGCGGACGGCGGCACGGGGCGATTGTGAGGCATCCACAGCGCTCTGTCCCGGGAACGGACCCAGCGACGCAACCGGCGGTCAGGACGATTCCCGTACAATCCCAGCGTCCTCACCCCACGCCCGGAGTCCGCATGTTCGCCACGCTCGTCGGTGCCTACCCACGTACCCCGCTGCCCGGGCAGGCGTTCCGGCTCCGCGCCGCTCATGCCCGGCTCGAGCGCGGCGAGATCAACCCGGCAGCCTACCGAGCGGTGCAGGACGAACTCGTGCGCGAGGTCATGGCCGAGCAGTTGGACGCCGGCTTGGCGCTGCTGACTGACGGCCAGGTGCGCTGGGACGACCCGCAGACCGCGATCGCCGGGGGGCTGCGAGGGTTCGAGACTACGGGTCTGCTCCGCTACTTCGACACAAACACCTACTACCGTCAGCCGCGGGCCGTAGAGACTCCCCGGTGGGAGGCCTCGGTGACGGTGGCCGACTGGACGTTCGCTCACGAGACGGCCATCTCGCTGGCGGAGCGTCGGGGGGTTGCGGCCCCACCCGTCAAGCAGTGCGTCGTGGGCCCCTACACGCTGGGGCGCCTCTCGGACCCGGGCCAGGTGGGTCACGAGCGGCTCGTGCTGGCGCTGGCAGAGGCGCTCAACGAGGAACTCCATGCGCTTAACGCCGCCGGGGTGCCTGTGATCCAGCTCGACGAGAACGCGCTCACGCTGATCCGCTCGGACGACGAGGCCGAGCGCAGGCTGGCTGCGGACGCGTTGCGTCGCGTGGGGGAGGGGCTCGAGGACGCCCACCTCTGCCTGGCGGTCACGATGGGCGCCGCCGTGGGAGTAGGGGCGTCGGCGCTGTTCGACCTGCCCTTCCGGAGCTATCTGTTCGACCTAGTCGCCGGCCCGGACAACTGGGCGCTGATCGCCAGCGCACCGCACGACCGTGAAATCGTGTGCGGCGTGGCCGACGCCCGGAACACCCGTCCGGACGAGGAACACGCGATGGTACGGGCCGCCCTAGATGCGGCGGCCACGTCAGTCCGGGGGCTCGACCGGGTCGCTCTGTCGCCCTCGACTGGGCTGGAGTACCTGCCGCGCGATCGCGCGAAGGCGAAGGTTGAGGCGCTGGCCCAGGCTGCCCGCACGGCCGCGAGCACTGATCCCGACGAGCTCGCACGAGCGACCGACGCGCTGGCCGTCGAGGGGCGCAGCGCCCGGCCGGGCCGTCATGCGCCACCACCCGAGCGACCGGCCGCCGCCGCAGACAGGAGCCGCACATGAGCAACGGCCTCTGGACCACCTCCGTGGGATCCTTCCCCAAGCCGCCGGAGCTCCTGCGCGCCCGCGCCGCCCACTCCGCCGGACGCATCGGCGACGAGGCACTGCACGCCCTGGAGCGCCGGGCGACCGAAGACTGGATCCGATTCCAGGAGGAGCTTGGAGTCGACATCCTGGTCGACGGCGAGATGTACCGCGGTGACATGGCGACCTACTTCGCCGAGGAGCTGACGGGCTTCGAGATCGGCGGCCTCGTGCGGAGCTACGGCAACCGCTACTACCGCAAGCCTATCGCCGTGGGCGATGTTCGACGGGCGCACCCCATCACGCTCGACGCGTGGCGGTTCGCCCAGTCCCTGACTAGCCGCCCGGTCAAAGGAATGCTGACGGGCCCCTATACGATCGCCGACTGGAGCTTCGATCAGCACTACGGCTCGCGGCGAGAGTTCGTACTCGGCCTGGCACGCGCGATCCACGAGGAGGCAATGGACCTCGCGGCTGCAGGAGCGCGCTTTATCCAAGTGGACGAGCCCGCGGCGTCAGCGAGGATGGACGAGCTACCGCTGGTCGCCGAGGCGATGGCCATCGTGACCGACGGTCTGAACGCCCACGCGATCACGCACCTCTGCTACGGGGATTTCATGCATGCGTACCCAACCATGCTCGACATCCCGGTCGACCAGGTCGACCTTGAGATGGCCAACTCTGGATACGACTTGCTCGAGCGCTTCCGAGAGGTTCCCTTCACCAAGGCCATCGGCCTAGGGGTCGTGGACGTGCACAGCCACCGCATCGAGTCGGTGGATGAGGCGGCCGATGGGATCCGGCGGGCGCTGGAGGTGCTGCCGCCCGAACGGATCTTTGTCGATCCGGACTGTGGGCTCAAAACGCGGACGGTCGATGAGGCGAAGGCCAAGATGCGCGTCGTCGTCGAGGCCGCCCGCCGGGTTCGCCAGGAGCGTGGCATCGGCGACGCGCTACCCGACGCGGGCCCCACGCTGGGGAGATCGTTGGACGCTCCCGGATCGGCGCGCCGGTAGCGTGGGTTTCGCCAGGGCATCCGATCGCGGGGCACCAGGAGCGCGGTGGTGGAACTGATCCAGCGTTCGACTGGTCCCCTGGCGACCAACGTCTACCTCCTCGGTGATCCGGAGAGGCGCGAGGCGCTCGCGATCGACACCGCCACTCCGTCGGCGGCGTGGATCGGCGAACAGCTGGCCGACCGTGGTTGGACGCTGAAACTGATTGTGAGCACGCATTGCCACTGGGATCACGTCGGCGACAACGCCGCCGTGCAGGGGGCGACAGGGGCGCCGATCGCGTGCCACGCGCTGGACCGGCACGGGCTGGAGCACCCGGATCCGCTCGGCGCGCCGTTTCCGATCCCGCCGTCGGTGCCGGCGGTCGAACTGGCCGAGCGCGGCCGTATCCGGTTCGGGTCGATCCTGCTGCAGGTGCTGCACACGCCGGGCCACACGGAAGGTTCGGTATGTCTCGCGGCGCCCGACGACGGGCTGCTCTTCTCCGGCGACACTCTGTTCAGAGGCGGCTGGGGCCGCGTGGACCTGCCGGGCGGATCGGCCGATGCGATGGTCTCGTCCCTGGCACGGCTGGCGCTCCTTGACGACCCGCTGCTCGTGCTGCCCGGGCATGGCTCATCAACGACCATCGCACGGGAGCGGCCGCTGCTCGAGATGATCGCCAGGGCGAGGCGGCTTCCTAACTGATCCAGTTAGGA
>JBKQRF010000247.1:0-6916 GCA_052144055.1 Candidatus Limnocylindrales bacterium | reverse complement strand
TGTCCGTGCGAAGGCGCTCCAGGGCCGTATACAAGGTCCCAGCGCGCAGTCGGACACGCCCCTTGGAGATCTGCTCGACGTCGGTGATGATCCCGTAGCCGTGCTGGCTGCCCGCTGCGAGCGCGGTAAGGATGAGGAACGTCGCCTCTTGCATTCTGCGCCTGGCCACGCAAGCAATATATATCGTTCAACTGTCTATTACAAGCGGTCGCATCGCCTCAGACTACGCCTCGACAGGCGCCCCCTCCGCGTCCAAACTGCGAGCCACTCTGGGCGCTCCGGCTCGACGACGGGGCCGAGGGCCGCGTTTCTGTCGGTGCCGAGAGGGAGGAGCCCTGTGTATCGCTACCAGATCCACGCAACAAGTGCAGATGGCCCACTTTCGAGACTTCCAGGCGCTCCTTGAGGAAGTCAACACCGCCGTGCAGGCCAAGAGCCTCGTCCCGTTCCAACTCTAGGAGGCCGCATTCGGCCGCTTCAACGATTTCCTGTGGTCGCCGAGTACGAAACGCTGGAAGCCTACGAGCGTGAGCAACATGCACTCCACGCCGACGCGGCCTACATGAACTTGTGGCGGGAAATGGGCACGCATATGAACGGAGTCCCTTGGACCGACCTGTGGTGGAGGCCCTCGAAGGCCGTCTGAGGCAGACCGGCGGCACCCGCGCCGCATACTCCTCAGGAGGTGGCGCGGGTGTCCGCTCTTCAGCCCTCCGAGTGACCTTCCCGCACGCTCGCCGAGGGCGGCCGTGCTACCCTCGCGCCCACGTCCTTTCCTCAGTCCCTCCGAAGAGCGCGACGAACCGGGGCCGTACCGACATGCGGCCCCGGTTCGTCCTTACCGGGGGCCGAGGCGCGGGCTGATCTAACCCGCAACGAACCGCACTGGACCGCCAGAGGCTCGCCGCGTCTGGCGTGTGACATATGCGCCTGTGGTCGCCGGCCCGGCCTGCTCGGGCCCCAGGTGGGGTGCCACGCGGCTTCCCGACAGCACAGGGCGGAGCAGCTCGAGCAGGAACACCTCGGAGCCGGGCATCCTCGTGCCAGCGGCCCTCGCACCGCATTTCGGTGCGGTTGTCACGGGTCACCCTGACGTCCATGCTGTCCCGGTGGCACCCTGGCCGTCAGGGGCCGGTACCCCCCGGGCGAGGCGAAGGGAACTTCCGTCGTCCCCGCTACCGGCGGTGGTCGCCTCTGCTCGCGGGTCGCGAGCGAATCCGCTCACGCGGCCTTGGCTATGTCGCTCTCGAACAGGACACCGGCGTGTGTCTCCTTGGCCCGGTACATCGCTGCATCCGCCGCCTGGGTGATCTGCATCGGTTCCCCATCGCCTCGCACGAAGGCCACGCCGATCGACGCCCCCACGCTGAGGGTGTCCGGCCCGACCTCCATGGGCAGGCAGATACTGTCGTGCAGGCGCCAGGCGAGGGTGTGGGCCCCTGCCTCGTCGGTGACCTGGGCGATCACCGCGAACTCGTCGCCGTGCAGGCGGATCTTGACGTCGACCTCCCGGAGCAGTTCGCGGAGCCGCTGCGCGACGATCTTCAGGACCTCGTCGCCGACCGCGTGGCTGTAGTTGTCGTTGATCGCCTTGAAGTGATCCAGATCGAAGTACATCACCACCCACACGTCGCCGCGCCGCACCCAGGCCTGTGCCTGCACCAGCCGTTCCTCGTACTCGCGGCTGTTGCCAAGTCCGGTGAGGTGGTCCCGGTGCACCAGGAGCTCGATCAGCGTGAGCTCGAACGCCTGCTGGTTGGAGACCAGGAAAAGCAACAGGATCAGGGGAGTCCACCAGGCTGCCGACACGTACATGGTCGCCATGGCCCAGCCGAGGAGCGCCTGCGTCGCCTGGCTCACGAGGTAGGCGTCGCGCAGCGACGAGGTTAGGATCGCAGGCTGCTTGCCGGTTCGCAGTGCGATCAGCGCCATGTGCGGGGCGGTGTCGACTAGGAAGTAGGCGAGGGAGCCCGCGAGCGTGGCCGCGAGCATGGCCGCGAGCGCCAGCCCGGGCTGGTCGCTGCCCCCGGCGAGCCAGGCGCGGACCAGCCCGACCGCCGTCGCCCCGAAAACGGCCGCGAGGACCTCGACCGCGTGGTTGAAAAGTGCTCCGTACCAGGGGATCTGGCCCGAGCGGAGCAACTGCAGCTCGCGGAGCTCGAGCGTGCCGACGAGGGCGATCCACGCGGCGCCCGCGGGCCCGGCGAGGGTGATCGCGGCGAGGAGGGGCGCGAAATGGAAGAGGAGCACCGACCCGTCCGGCAGCGGCGTCGAGTAGGCCGACGCAACCAGGCACATCGCCGTCCAAAAGGCGAGCCCGAGCGCCATCGCAGCGGTCGGTGTCAGGGACGGCCAGGCGAGCGCGACCCCGGCGCCGAAGGATCGGCTCCACGTCGCCCAGGCGATCACGGCGCCCGCGGCGACCATCACAACCGCACTCGCCGCGAGCAGGGCGAGGTGCCTGTTGGCGGACGGCTTCCCGTCAGTCAGGCTAGCGAGTGGCTCCCGCAGGTTCACTCCGGGACCGTCCCCCATGAAACGGAGGGCTCACGGCTCGCCCAGCCCCCGAAGCGGTTGATCGGGGCGGGTCGACGGTCCATCCGATCCTGCGCGCGACTGTGCCGCTTCTCTTGATCAGCTCGCGCGCCACGTCGTCTTCGCTTCATGCTCGGGACGCGCCTAACCCGTCGCCCGCGCAGCGTGGCCGCCGTGAGGGACGGTGGGGCGCCGTGGGACCCGTTGGCGATCGGCCGCCGCTCTCATGATGGCTCCTGCGATGGCGATGGTCCGTAACCACCGGCCTGGGTGGCTTGCTGCAGCGACCGCGCCAAGACCTCGAAGACGGGGGCGAGCTGACCGAGCAGGCGGCCATCCTCGCCGTAGACCGTGAGGTTCGTGCCTTGCAGCACCTTGGACGCTGACTCAACGATCCGCGGTGCCTGCTCGATGGGCAGGATCTTGCGGCGGAGCTCCTGCTGGGCGCGCGGGAGCAGGAGCTCGTGCTCGACATCGAGCGCCTTGACCTGGTTCTGCAGCGCGCGCATCTCGAGCTCCTCGGCGAGGATCTCCCGCTCCCTGGCGATCCTGAGGAGCCGCACGGGGGCCTCAGCCTCCAGCTTCTGTTGCTCGGCGTCCATCTCTGCGCCGAACCGCTGCTGCTCGAGCACCAGCGCCTGGCGCTCGGACTCGAGGGCCTCCACGCGCCTGCGGCGCTCGCGGGCGAGCTGGGCCAACTCGAGCTCCTCCTGGCGCCGCAGATCCTCGCGCTCGCCGGCGAGCTTCTGCTCGGCCACCCGGCCTTGCGACGCCATCTCCGCGAGATGCGTCTCCTCCTGCGTGCGCAGGTTTGAGAGGTCGGCCTTGGACTTGATCTCATTGCGGACCTCGGCCTCGAGCTGCTGGCGCAGTTGGGCGTCGACGATATAGACCTGCGCCACCTGGGCAACATCGACCTCGAGACCCCAGCCGGCCGCGTGCTCCCCGTCGCCGTGGATCGTCTGGCCCAAGGCGGTCGCCACGACCCCGGTGAGGGTGGTCTTGCGCTGCTCAATGCACTCGACCATGGTCATGTGGGAGACGGCGTGGCGCAGCTCGCCGAGGCAGACATGGGTGAGCAGGGTCGTGATCTGGCCGACCCCTGTCCCGTCGCCGAAGTCGAAGAGCCGCGCCGCCGCCGCCGGATCGGTGATCCGGTAGATGACGATCCCCTTGAAGCGCAGGGGGATACCGTCGCGGGTCTCCTGGGTGAACTCGAAGGTGGCCTCCTGCTTGGAGCTGGGCACGAGGACCCAGATGGTTCCTGGCCGCAGCCAGGCGCTGACCGCCGAGCCGCGGTTCTCGAGCTTGCCCCCGCGGCCGACCAGCAGGTACTGGTTTGGACCCGCTCGCACGACTGGCATCGCTGACCTCCCCGGACTTCCGGGACGCTCTGATCGGTGGGATCGCTGGCGGCAGCGGCGCCGCGCTGACGTGGGGAGGCTTGGCTAGGCGCCGGCGGCGAGGCTCGCCGCCGGCGCAGGGTGCTCCGTTCGGTTGAGTGTCGCGAGCGCACTGGTGCTTCCGGAGCCCTCTGCGGATACGACCTGCGCCAGCGGGGCCAGCAGCGCCTCGCGCTCGTCGGGCTCGAGCAGATCTCCGGCGAGGATGGCGAGGGCGGCGTCCGCCAGGGCGAACATGGCGCTGGTGTAGAGTCCGAAGCAATGGCGTGACCATGGGGCGCCCGAGGGGCCCTCGTCGCGCTCGAGGCGCTCACGGAGTGGGGCCGAGGCGGCCCGGAGCTCGTCGCGGCGGCCCGCCTCCGCCAGCAGGTCCCTGCCCCTGAGTGCGGCGCGTCGCCGTTCGGCCGTGGGCCAGTAGGAAGCGACGCCGAGGCGGCGCAGGAAGACGTCGTCGAGCGAGCGCGCCCAGGCGACGAGCTCGTCGAGTGAGGAAGTGGAGATCTCCACCGGCGTGACCACGACCGACCCTCCGTCTCGCTGGCCGGCGGGCCCGCGGGGTCGGTGCCGTGGTGCGGCGGTCCGGCGCCCCGCTGACTCGTCGGAGGTGCCGGTGAGCCAGGTGCGGGAGGTCATCCCCCTCGTCCGGGTCACCTGGATATCGTCGTCCTCGCGGAGCGCGCCGTCCGTAGTACGAAAGTACGGGGGGATCCTCCGCGAGCCGCCGCCTCCCATCAAGCGAGCGGCAGTCCCGGTGCCCTGGGAGCACTTCCGTCGTCTAGGCGGCTGGGACGTTCGGGACTCTCGCCTCGCGGCCACACGACCAGGGCCGAGACGCGGAGCGGGGCAGGTGAGAGGCTACGTGGCGCGCGCCGCACGTAGCGCTCATCGCGACGCGTCACCGTTTCGGGCAAAGGGCCCTCTACCCAGGGAGCTTTCTGCGCGGTGATAATGCCGCAACTACGCCGCGTCCCTGCTGGCGCTTTGGGAACTGGGGGGTCGTCCACCATGCGTCGTCGCTTCTTCGCGGCATTCGTGGGCATGGCCGAGACGACCGTCACGGGCGTGCGCATCGCCGTTGTCGCGGCCGTCTGCGTGATGAGTCTCGCGTGCTCGAGTGCCGTCACGAGCGCAGCGCCCGCGAGCACGCCTCTGGCCAACCCGGTCGACGCTGCATTCGCGACCAAGGCGATGGCGGTCTACGCCGCCACGACCTAGAAGCTGAGCAGCAATCCCAACTTCCCCTATTCGAACTTCAACGCCTCGACCGCGGAGCCTGCCTCGCTGTTGCCCAAGGTCGGGGCGTTCTTCGCCCAGCACACGATCCCAGTGGAGGAGGCCAGCCTGACGCAGCTCGCAGCGCTCGGTGAGCCGGCCATCGGTCAGGCGACGTGGGACTCGTTCATGGGCCTTGTGGCACGCCTGGATCTCGAACACCCAGGCCCAGGTGAAGGCCGCCCAGGCGATCGACGCGAAAGGGTTCATCGCGACCGTCAACTGGTTCACCACGGATCGCCAGCAGGCCGTCCCCCGCGCGCCGCGGCCGGCGTCCCAGCCTGCGGGCACCTCACCGAGTAGCCGGGACGCGCGGGACAGGTGGCGGCCCCGGTCCGTCGTTTCAGCGCGTCCCACCGACCCGAAGGGGTAGGTCACGCGGTGTCCGGCGGGGCGCACACTCAGCCCCGCGGCGGGACCGCCTCAGCAGGCCCGACGGGAGCGCCGGCACGCGCTCCCCACGCGTACCCCCCGCGTGCTGGGCCGTGCGGGCTGGACCCGCCGCCCACCCCGATCGGATGCGGTCCGGACCTACTCGCTCGGGTGGTGACGGGCGATGCTTGCGTTGGCACACTCGCGCCGCGTCCCGCGATCAGGGGGGGGTGATACGGGACAGTGCATCGGCCGGCCGGCCTTCTTCGGGCTCATGCCTCGCTCAATAGGCGGGCACGCACATGCAAGAGCCTGAGTTCCAGGGCGGCTTCAGCGAGGGCAGCGGCGGACTGACGCGCGACGAGGTCGGTGACCTGCCCATGGGTTCCTTCGGCGCCACCGATTGCCCCATCTGCCGCGCGGAGGCGGCCGCCGCGAGCTAACTGGGACGCTGCCCGCCCGACGGGCGGTGCAGCCAGGAACGACAGACGAGAGCCCCCGGCACGCCGAGCCGGGGGCTCTATGCGACGAGCGAGGTTCGCCAGGGCTCTGGGCGTTTCAGAGCCCAGGCAAACCTCGCGTTGCTGTCTTCGGATCAGGCGTGGTGCTGGGGATACGCTGCGTCGTCCTCGTGCGTCCCCGGCCACCAGTGGCGGGTGTCATCCACGGGGCGGGAGTCGGCACCAAGCTCGACGGTAAGGAGCACGAAGAGTACGAGCGCGAGGGCAACAAAGACGAGCGTTTCCATGCCCTTACTCTATTTACAGCGCTTCATCAGAGCAAATCCAAGCACTGCAATCTCTAATCAGCCGGCCTGATCAATGGCGCTGCGCGGAACTTCCGGTCACCGCCTCGACTGCTCATGGCCAGAGTGAGGTTTACGAGGTCGCGCGCCTTTGCAGCGGCCCGGGACTGTACCAAAAGTTCACGTCTGTCTCCTATCGGCCGCGCCACTGCGAGGGTGAGCGCAGCGCTGGCACGTCTTCGACCATCGAACCGGGCGCCGAAGACTGCCCATATCTATCTGGCCGCGCTCGACGCCCTAAGCGCCCACCTAAGGCACCTATGCTCCGGGCGTCAAGTCGCCGGTTTCGTGCGTAGACTGAGCGACTAAGCGCGTCCCCGTAGCTCCGGGAATAGAGCAACCGCCTTCTGAGCGGGGCCCTCAATGGGTCAAGTCCCAGTTCGTGGTGTCACAGCGCGTCATCCTCGCGCTCACTCAACTCGCCATCAACAACGCCGGCACCTCCTCGTGAGGGAGCGCGTCGAACAGCGCCATCGACTCGGGGCTGAAGTAGCGCCGTCCGTCCTGCCACTCGTCGTCCTGCTCGGCG
>JBKQRF010000246.1:0-6825 GCA_052144055.1 Candidatus Limnocylindrales bacterium | reverse complement strand
TCACCTCCGACGCGGCCTCCAGCATCGCGGCCTCCACGGACGCGGCCCAGTGCCGCTCGCCCTGAACGGCTGGGGCGTCAGTCACCCCTACACAGGACAAGACTCGACAGGGTCGTCGGCGACAGGCAACGTGAAGTTGATCGTGCCCTTCCAGGTGCGGTAGCCAGTGAGCTCGCCGGCATGTGCGTCCAGCGGAGCCCGGCCGGCGAAGAAGGAGCACCCGTTCCGGGTGACCCCGAAGCCGACGAAGTAGCGCCCGCCGAGCCGTAAGGCAGGCCGGCCGTAGCTCATCGCCTCCGTGGCATCCGGCGCCGCCGCGCGGATCTGCGCCCGCAGTCGCTCGAGCGCGCCGCGCTTGTCGTCCGCCAGGCCCGCGAGGTATTCGTCGATCGTCTGTGCTGGCATCGGTCGTCTCCCGTCCCGGCTCCGTTCGCCTGTCATGACTGTAGACGGCGGATGGCCGATCGCCCGGCGGGCGACCGCGGCCCACGGTCATCACCTGCCGGGCCGGCGGCCCTTTAGTAGCTGTACCCACCCCCGCTCGGGCTCGGCGAGCCCGCAGACGCTGGGGCACTTCCGCTAGCCGGCGCCACGAACCACACGCCGCCCTGGCCCTGACCGGTGGTGTCGCCGGCCTTGGTGTCGCCGCTGTAGTAGTACAGCGGCATCCCATCGTAGGTGACCTGGGTGCCCCCATCGGGTCGTACGAGGGTGCCCAGCCGGCCCGTCACGCCGGCAGCGGCCTGCGGCTGCTGCCCGGCTGACACGGTCAGGGGCGGCCAGAGCTGGGCGCAGCCGCCCGTGCAGGTCGTCTGGTTCGGACGGTCCTTGGTGAAGATGTACAGGGTCAGGCCGCCGGTTCCGGTGAGGAACGTCCCGAGGGCGGCGGTGCTGGCCGTGCTGATGGGCAGCCCGCCGGGCGGGGCCGTGCTGCCCGCCGTGCTGCCCGCGGGGGCGGAGGAGACCGCCGCTCCCGCTGCACAGGCGGAGAAGAGGAGGCTCGACAGGAGCACGGTCGCGAGGGAGCGGATCGCTGCGGACATGAGACCCTTCCTTGGCGGGGACGCCCTATCACTGATAGCGCCTGGCATGGATCCGACGCTCGAGCGCGCGCGGTTCTCACCGGCCCGCGTCGTGGCGCGCGGTCGCTGGATTATGCGACCAGTTGCGCAGCGCAGCCTCCGATGCCTGGACGACGCTCTCTCACGCACGCTGTTCTCGCAGCACGCCCACCACGGCAGCCCCGGACACCTGAGCCTGTCGGTGTCCTCGCCACGGACGACCTCGGTGAGACACGCACGATGTCACCATGGTGGGCGAGGCCCAGGTTGCGTCCGAGTTCTGCGCGGCGCGTGCAAGGCAGCGGGGCGAACCTGCTAGGGTGGGTCAAGAGACGAGGAAAGAATTGCCACACACAGGTGAGCGTGCCGCCATAGCCGGCATGTATAAGGCTGAGTACCACACCCCCTGCGGAGGGGCCGAGCGGACCATTCATATGATCATCGGCCGCGAGTTTCCGCCCTGCCCCCATTGCCACTTCCGCGTCGTCTGGACCTTGATCCAGCCGGACTAGCCAGGGGCTGGCGCTGAGCTGGCGCGGGTCGTGCCGGCAACCGGACATCGGGCCGTCAGCCGACGCGGTGCTCGACGCTCATCAACACGAGGTTGCTCATGGTGCTTGACTTTCGAATGCGACCAACAGCACTCGCGCACTGAACGTCCGCTGGCAAAGCTGCAGGGCCGCGGCGGCAAGAGCAACCCTTCGGCGATGTCGTTCGGCCTGAGGTCGCCCGAGCAGAGCCAAGGAGCCAAGCGATGTCGGTTGCGGTCCCGGCGGCTGATCGGCGCGTGCTGCACGAGCCGTGACCGGTGCTCAAGCAGGGCAGCATGGCGCCCGGAGGATCGCGTTCACCGTCTGGGCCGCGATCATCTCGCTGTTCTGTGGCCTTGTCTTCGTCGGGCTCACGCTGCTCACGATCGGCGCCTGGCTCGGAAATCGTGGACACACGCAAACCAACCCCGTCGTCGATCTCGGGTTCTTCGCCTTGGGAGCCGTCATCATCGGCACGGGTTTCGCGTCACAGCTGCGGGCGCCCGAACGCCACATGGCCGGCCTGCAGCAGTCGGTCCTCGGGCTCCTCGCCCTCTCGTTGGCAGGGCTACTCGGTGGACGCATCGAGCCGGCCGTGGACCCGCTGCTCTTCCTCCTCGCCGCAGCGATCCTTGCGGCGCTCCATCCGGCGGGGGGCGAGATCTTCCGGCGCGGAGAGACGGTCAGCTCGCCCCTGGCGGTCCTCGCGATCCTGGGCGCCATTCCGGCGCTCGCCTATGCCGTCCACATGCTCGTCTTGGCACGCGGGGCTGGCCCGTCCTGCTTCTTGGGGGGCTGCGCGCGCGGCGATCGGTACGCGGAGATGGCCGCCCTCGCGATCGCCGTCGTGCTGCTCGGCCTGTTGGCGGCCGCCCGGACGCAGGGGTGGAGACTCCCAGCCTGGAGTGCGGGAACGGCCGCGATCATCGTCGGACTGGCGTCGTGTGTGCTCCCCGATGTGCCGGGTTCCGTGGGCCAAGCGTACGGAGCGCTGGCCGTGGTCTGGGGTGTCCTGTTCGTCGCGGTGGCCGAGCGGGAGAGACGATGGATCGCAGGCCGCGAAAGTGTGCGGCGCGTGGCGTGATCGGAGCCTGCTGACACCCAGCCCGCCCGTCAGTCGCGTGGAGGGCCCGAGCCGCTTGAGGGCCGAGGGGAGCCAACCGGCTTGCGCCGGCCGTGGTCGATCGGAATGTGGCCAAGGACTACCATTCCTAAAGGCGCAGGGCACTCGAAGCGAGGTTTGGATGGCTCTTGACGTCGTCGGCAAACTTGGGCGGGTCACCGCAGACATCACGCCCGGCCACCTCGGGGAGGTGCTCATCGAGGTGCGCCAGGGCACGGAGCGGTTCCTCGCTCGGGCGTCCGACAAGGATGCGACCATCCGGAAGAACACCCAGATCTTGGTGGTCGGCAGCCTGGGTGGCCGGACTGTCGAGGTGGCTCCGGCCGAGACCATGAGGCTTCCGTGACGCCGGATCTGATCGTGCTTCTCCCCATTGTCGTGATTGTCCTTGTCGTTCTGGTCCTTATCGCCTTGTTCCGAATGAGCTGGCGAGTCGCGGAACCCGACGAGGCGCTGATCATCTCAGGGCTCCGTGCTGCACGCGCGCCAGAGGGTGTCGGCGAGAGCATGGGCTTCAGGATCGTGACCGGCCGCGGCGCGTTGGTCGTCCCGGGCCTCACGAAGGTGCGCACGCTCTCTCTCGAAGCCCACGAAAGCGAGATCGGCGTGCCATGCGTTAGCCAACAGAAGATTCGCCTCGACCTCCGCGGCGTCGTCGTCTACAAGGTGGGAGACGACTACCGCTCCATCGCCAATGCCGCTCGCCGCTTCCTCGACCGGCCAGCGGCCGAGCTTGAGTCGAAAGTGCAGAACGTGTTCGTCGGCCATCTCCGCGCCATTGCCGGCTCGATGACTGTCGAGGAGATGATCAGCGACCAGGACCGCTTCGCCCAGCAGGTGCGCGATCGCTGTAGCCAGGAGATGGAATCGTTTGGCCTCGTGATCGACAGCTTCCAAATCCAGTCCGTCACGAGCCCGAGCAACTACATCGAGAACCTCGCGGTGCCGCATCAAGCGGAGGTCGAGCAGAACGCCCGCATCGCCCGTGCCAACGCCGATCGCGAGGCCGTTGGCCAAGAGCAGACCGCCCAAGCTCAGATTGCCGAATCGGTGCGTAACACCGACATCAAGAAGGCGGGCTTTCAGGCTGAAATTGACCGCGCCAACCAGGAGGCAGCTCAGCAGGGCCCGCTCGCTCAAGCCACCGCCCGCCAGGCCGTAGTCCAGGAGGAGACGCGAGTCGCGGAGTTGCAGGCGCAGCAGAAGGAGCAGCAGCTCCAGGTCGACGTGCGCAAGCCAGCGGACGCGGAGGCGTATCGCCAGACGACGCTGGCTACGGCGTCCCGCGACGCGCGTATCCGTCAGGCTGAGGCCGAAGCCCAGGAGGTGCGCCTACACGCGGAGGCTGCCGCCGCCCAGACGAGAGTCCAGGCGGAGGCACAGGCTGCTGCCACCAAGGTCCAGGCCGAAGCCCAAGCAGCGGCAACCCGTATGAACGGTCAGGCGGATGGTGACGCGATTCGAGCCCGGGGCATCGCTGAGGCGGACGCGATTAAGGCCCGTGCGGAAGCTGAGGCAGCCGGAATCGAGCGTCGCGCCGCAGCCCTGAGCCAGAACCAGGAAGCCGTCATCGCCCAGCAGATCGCCTCAAACCTGCCGGAGATCGTTCGCGCTGCTGCGTCGTCGTTCGAGCACGTCGGCAACTTCACCGTGCTCAACGGCGCGGAAGGCGTGACGGCCGCCATGGCCGAAGTAATTCAGCAAGCGGGGGTGCTGGCGGGCATGGCCCGGCAGGCGCTTACGCCGACTGCGGCTCGAGACGGGCACCGGAGCAACGTCGAGGACCACGGCCCGGCGCCGGAGCCGGGAGTGCGGCGGGAACGCCCGGCGCGCCGACCCACCGGCGACCGCACGTCGGCCAGCGACTCCAAAGACTAGCCGGGGCCATCGAGGCTCCTCGGAAGGGTGCCATGAGCGAGACAGACGGGCGGGCCTCAGGGGGCCCGCCGGATGAGATCACCGGCCGGTCTGACAGAGTCGGAGTAGCGCTCGACCTGTCCGCCCCAGCAGCGGCGCGGGCCGTCGCGCCAGCAGAGGCTGAGGCGCAGATCGCGGTGCCGCCTGAAGCTGCGCAGCGGATCTCGTCCATTGTCGAGGCGTTCGTCGAGAAGATGGGTTCGCTCGACGTGCACGGCGACGAGTACCGACGGCGCGTCGAGGACATCAACGGTATCGGAGACCGTGAGATCCGGGCGACGTCCGAGATGAGCAATCGCTTGTTGGATCGGCCCGTCCGTGCGGTCAGCGGGATTCTTGAGGGGAAGTCACCGGTCGGCCGCAAGCTCATTGAGCTGCGGCACACCGTCGAGGATCTGAATCCCGCCAAGTACGAGCTGAAGGCCAGCAAGCCTCGCCGAGCTTTGGGCGTGATTCCGCTCGGGGATCGCCTCCGCAACTACTTCGACAAGTACGCGAAGGCTCAGAGCCACATCGAGGGGATCGTCGCCTCGCTCTCCGATAGTCGGGCCGAGCTGGAGCGCGACAACGCTGCGATCGAGCAGGAGGAGCGCGGGCTCTGGGCTGAGATCGAAACCCTACGCCAGTACGCCTTCATGGCCCACCGACTCGACGAAGCGCTTGAGGCGCGCATCGAGGAGATCGAGCGCTCCGACGCAGGGCGGGGGCGCACCCTACGGGAGGACGTGCTGTTTCCTGTCCGCCGTCGCCGCCAGGAGATCCTTACCCAGCTTGCTGTCGCGGCACAGGGGCATGCCGCGCTCCGCGTGGTCGAGCAGAACAACCATGAAGTCGTGCGTGCCATCAAGACCGCGACGACGACAACGGTTGCCGCCCTGCGCACGGCCGTGATGGTGGCTCAGGCGCTGACGAGCCAACGTCTCGTAGTCGAGCAGTTGCAGGCGGTTAACGACGTTACCAGCGGGATGATCGAAACCACGTCCTCACTCCTTCGCGAGCAATCCACACAGGTAGAGACGAGTGCGACTAGCCCCGGTGTGGACCTGGCCGCCTTGCAGCGGGCATGGGATAACGTGTTCGCCGCATTGGACCAGATCGACTCTTACAAACTCAACGCGCTCGCGGCAATGAAGGTGACCGTCAACGAGCTGTCGCGCGAGGTGGAGCGGTCACACGCCTATCTCGAACGGTCGCAGCCGACCGAACGCGCCACCCGGACCGCATCCGGGCGGAGCGAAGAGTATTCGACCCTGCGTCTCGAGTGAGTCCGACCGTGCCTGTCCGCACGCTCAGGATGGCAGGGACAGATTGACTTGACTTCATTGGAGTCCCTGATGCTGCCCGCGGCCGCATCGTCGACTAACCGTGGGGCTCGCGCACCCTAGGTGTCGTATCGAGGGACCAGTCCTAGGATCGCGCAAGCGTCGACCCGTAACCTTCCAGATCATCGGGATCGTGGCGCAGCAGCGCGGTCGTGATGGCCGGGACGCGCGGACCACCCCCATGATCGACGTTCAGGGTGACGCTCTCGTGGCCCGACGCCTCCGCTGGCTAGGCCGCGCGCACCTTCACTGCGCGCAGACCCCTGGGGTTGGCCTCGATCTCGAAGGCGACGCGCTCGCCGCCCGCGAGCCGGTCAAAGTCAAGGGTGGGCTCCACGCCGCTGCGATGGAAGAAGTAGTCCTTCCCGTCGTCGCCGGTGATGAACCCGAAGCCGCGATCGGCGATAAGCTTCTTGACAGTGCCGCGGGTCATGCAGGACCGCCTGTTCTCACTTCCCGAACCGGACGGCAGGCGCACGGTCTGTTCGAGAAGGGGGAGCGACCACGCGGAGCATCACCGCGAACGGCGGCAATGGCCGCACTATACGCGCAGCTCGGGAGCTCGATGGCCGGCCGGTCGTCTGGCCTAGTCGAGGGAGATGCTCTCCTGACGGGGCAGCGTGTCGGCGGGCGCATTCTCGAGATGCTCGATCCGATGGTCCAGAAGTGCGCGGGCCGCGAGCAGCCGCTCCTTGCGCGCGGCACGCAAGTGCGTGCGCACCTCTGCTGGAACCACCTCTCGCCAGGAACTCACCGTTGCTGTCACCTGGGACAAGGGCGCGACGATCGTGAACATCACGGCCGCGATCGGCGGTCAGACATACCAGGAGCTTCTGATGTCGCCCGGCAACAAGAGACGGGACGCGGCTCTC
>JBKQRF010000245.1:0-3157 GCA_052144055.1 Candidatus Limnocylindrales bacterium | reverse complement strand
AGGAAGAGGAGGTTCTTTCCCGTCTGCGCTCGGCCGGAGACCGCGTGACGACGCCTCGGCGCCTGCTCATCCGTTGCCTGTTCGAGGCGACAGGGCATCGAACTGCAGAAGAGCTCGCGGCGGAGATCCAGGCGCGCGCGCCCGACGTGTCGATCTCGACCGTGTACAGGAACTTGGAGGAGCTCGAGCGCCTTGGCGTGGTCGTGCACTCGCATCTCGGGCACGGGCCCGCTACATACCATCTCGCGACAGCGGCCCATGGTCATCTGGTTTGTCGAAGGTGCGACGCCCAGGTCGAGATCGCGGACGGGTTCTTCGCGGACCTGCGCAGGCGGGCGATCGCCGACTTCGGGTTTGCCATCGACCCGCGACACTTCGCTGTGATCGGGCTCTGCGCGAGCTGCCAGGCAGAAACGGAGCCTGGCGGGGGCTTCACCTCGGCTGAATGATCCAGCGGCACCCTCCGTGACCACCCGGAAGCCCGGGTGGCCACGACATGGGGGGATTTCAGACACCTGCCACGCAGCGCCAGGTGTCTGCTCTACTTACTTACGTAATGAGTTCGTCATAGTATCGCGCCATTCAGGTACACGTGTCCAGGGTTTCGCCAACCAAGGTGGCTTGTCGGCTCGTCTCCTCAGATGCCCCGATCCGACCGGTTCCTCGTCTCGGTCTTGCCGATGCCCGCATGCAAGGATGGTTGTCGCAGTGACAGGCCACGACTGCGACGATGCGCGAGAGGGGCCGCTAGCTCATCAGGTAGAGCAGGGGACTTTTAATCCCAAGGTGCCGGGTTCGAGCCCCGGGCGGCACACCACCAAAGCAGCAGGTCAGAGCATGTTTCTGACTTGTGGCGGACGACTTGTTGAGCGCGTCACCCAACTTCCACCCAACATTCGTTTCGCGCCCCGTCGTCGCAGTCGACCTCGCGTTCGGGCCGCGCACTTCGATCCCGACCCAGACGGCGCCATCGGCAGTGCCCAGGCTCCTCCGGAGCACTGACTGAACAGCGCTCTCATTCTCTTGACCACCTGCAGTGCCGGCTGCCAGATGGGGCTCTGTTGCTACGACCGCGGTGGCCCGGCGAGCGCGCCGTCCAGCTGCGCCATGAAGGAAGTGCAGATGACCTCTACTGTGTCCGCATCCATTGTGATCTTGAGTGCGTTCATCGCCATGGTCACACCAGGACGCCCCCGCCGCCCGAAGACCTGACGCAGATAATCGAGGCCGTCACGAGTGGGTGTTCCCGCTACCGAGTCGTTGAGGAGCTTCTCTAAGACAGGTGCCAGCGCGGAGGGCACTGTGGTCTGCATCAAGCGGACGACGTCCGATGCGTCCTTTTCCTTGATGCGGTGCGACCGGTCGTCCTCGACGCGGTCATGGAGCTTGTGCGCCTTGGCAACAAGTAGCGCTGCGGGTCCGGCAACTTCTGCAGTGATCGAACGCGTGTCCGCGGCGTCGAGCGGCATGACCTCTATAGGTGAGTGATCGATCAGCGCCGCTTCCAGTCCGAGAATGCGGCGCGCTGCGCGGTTGCCGTGCACTCCAAGGCGTGCGCCCCGCCGGCCACCGGGAGGCGCCACGCCGTCCGGAACGATGAGGTCAACGGGGATTAGTTCCTGGCGGCCCTCGACCAGGGCTGGTGTCACCCAGATACCGGGCTCGACGTGACCGTCGGGCCGCGGTGAAAGTTCAAACCCCGCATCGCTCATCGCGGCTTCGAGTTGCGGATCGTCGCCCAGCAGGGACGGGTTGATCGCGAAGTCGCTGTCGATCGTGAACGGCGCGATCGCGAAGTCCGCATTACCGGTGCGCAGGTAGATCGCTTGCGCTCCGGCAACGATGATCGCCGCACCATGCGGCGCAAGGGCGAACAGTGCGTCGAGCAGCACCCGGCGGGCTTGCGCATAACGGGGATCAAGCGGCTCAGGATCCATCACCACGTTCTTCCATTGGTGCCATGTCCTTCACGGAGGGCGTCCGCCATTCCGCTTGGTTCTCCACCATCCAGGTCATCAGTGCCTCCCCCTCAGACGGCATGCGGCCGTTCCCGGTGAGGCAGTCAGCTGCCACCTGCGAAGGCGATACGTAACAGATCCCGTCCGCCATCATCGTCCGCTCCCACACGACCTCGTCGAAGGGCCTGAGCAGCACAACGTTCGCGCCGCGATCCGCGGGGAGCAGCCCGAAGGCAGTAGCAGCGGTTTCGACATCGCGTGCGTAGGCCACGAGCATCGCGGGTGCGGCAACCGGGGCTAGGCGCACTGCGGCGAAGGACCCTGTAACCGCGATGCCGTTGTCGTCGGTAAACCGCTGCATGAGATTGGCTGGGCCTTGCCGTGCCACGAACGTCTGGGAGCGGTTCGTCTTGAAGACGTCGTAGCTCTCGGTCCAGCGGCGCAGAATCCCTGGTATATCAGTGGAGGCGACTTGCCCACGCTTGGTCCGTTCGATCAGCGCTTCACCGTCGAGCGATTCCAATAGGCGGGAGACGTATCCGGGTGTCAGCCGGGTTGCGAGCGCGACTTCGCTCACGCTGTAGGGAGGCGTGACGTCGCAGAGGAAGCGTACGAGACGGCCGGCCTTCGGACCGCGGACACGAGCTTTGCCCCGCGGAGCGGGTTGGGGGTCCCGATCGGCTCCCTGGTAGCTCAGGAACAGACCAGGGCTTGCGACATCGATCCGCGCGTTGCCGGTGAGATCGATGTAGTTGATCCCTTCTGCAGAGAGGACCGCGCGCGTCCGGGAGCTCAGCCAAGGCGCAACGACCAGTGTCGCGGAAGTGTACGGATTGAGTTGGCGATACCGCCGAACCATGCCGGAGAACATCTGTTCCGCATCCTTCGGCGTGAGGCTGCGCTTCGCCTCCACGAGGAAACTACCCAACCCCTGCGGAGTCGTGACATTGATCACGCCGTCAATCTGAACCGTGCCGCCGGGCGTGGCGACGGTCCGGTCGGCAATCTCGACCGTCCACGTCGGAGGCAGAACCGACCGCAGCCAGTCGGCCGCCCTCTCCAGCAGTTCTGTTTCCTCCGGTACGAGATGTCCTGCCACGGTAAAGGGAGTGTAACAGGAAAGTTTTACTCGGACATGTCATTTGCTAGGCCAGCAAATCTTCAGGATGGACCTTTAATCCCAAGGTGCCGGGTTCGAG
>JBKQRF010000244.1:0-2638 GCA_052144055.1 Candidatus Limnocylindrales bacterium | reverse complement strand
CGTGGCGGCGCCACAGTCACGGAACGGCCGCCGAGACGGCAGTCGGCGCAGATCGTGGTCGATCCTGATGTCAAGTTGGGGTGGGACTCGCCCAGGCGGCGAAACAGGGCCGCCTGCGAGAGACCGGCGGCAACCGGCGCCCCACAGCGTTCGCAAACACCAGCTGACCCCGTTGCTACCATCTGGCGTCCCGCCGCCAGTACAGCTCCGTCCACTGCCCGTTCGAGGGTGATGACGGCTTCAGGACAAGAATTCACACAAGCCTCGCAAGCTGTGCAGCGACCCGAGTCGACGCTGAGGCGGACCAGTCCGTCGACCCTCCGCTCGGTCTGCAACGCGCCCGTCGGACAGTTGCTTGCGCAGACTCCGCAAAGCGAGCAACCGGCCGAGTCGATCCTCACCACTCCTAGGGGGCAACCGCGACCTTCCGCCCGCCATGGTCGCCGGTCCGCTCCGAGCGCTCCGAGCGCTCCGAGAGCCTCCAGCGCCTCCATCGTCGCCTCCGGCTCTCGCAACTGAATCGGCACACCGCAAGGTGCCGAGACAGTCCTCCTGCCCAGCGCCTCTCCCCCGGTCGAGAACCCGAGTGCCCCTCCGAGCTCCCTTACGAAGTCGTCGAGGTCGACAATACGAGTGGCACATGCGTCCTCTTCACAGGAGAGGACTCTGACGCCGACCCCGGCGGCCACGAGTTGGAGCAGCCAGCCCGCGCTCAACATTTCGATCGAGGGCACGCGAAGCACCAGCCAAGGCTCCCCCAGCTGCGCCAGCGACTTCGTGTGCTGGCAGGCGATGGCGATGCCCGTGGCGGCCCCGTGCCGCCGGATCGCCGCGACGAGAACGCCCGCCGCGGCACTCAAGCTTTCCATCCCTGTGCCGGGAAGTGCGAAAGCCCCGCTCTGGCAGGCACTCACACACACGCCGCAACCGTTGCAGCGATCGCCGTCCACGGCCACGCGACCGGCATCGCGACGCAACGCCCCGCGCGGGCACGACAAGAGACAGGCCGTGCAGGCGACGCCTCCTGTGCATCGGTCCGGCCGCCAAACCGCGACAAAGCGGCGTGCTGTGTTGACACCACGCAACAGAGACCGGCGAGACACTCCACCTGACGACAGGCTGGTCCGCTCTTTCACCGGCGCATCGAGATCGGCACCGTTCACGCGCGCTACCGCGGCGCTGAGAAGGGCGACCGATTGCTCCAGGGCGACCTTTTCGGGGCAATCGTCCGCGGTTCGCAAATCGACGATCTCTATCCCAGCGGCGTTTGTTCCGGCTCGCCGCAAACAGGCGAGCAACTCCCTCCTCCGTTGCGATCCCGCGCGGCAGCCGACGACGACACGCTTCGGCTCGATGGCCGCAAGTGCATCGACCAGGGCCTGAGGCGCTTCACAGATCTCCGGAAGCAAGAGCGGGGCCGTACCCGACAGCTCGCGGCGCAACTGGGCCGCGAGCTCCCCGATTCTGAGCGGCACCGGTCCGGCACCGAGGTCACCGCAGATTACGACGACAAGTGCCTCGGGTGACGGCATCAGCTCGTGTTGGCAACGGCGACATAGCCCCTGATCGCCGCGAGCCAGTCGAGCGTGAGTACCGCGAGGTCGCGGTAGAAGCCCTCCTCTGCCTCGTGCGCGACCGCCCGGCACAGCCGCGACAACCACTGGGCGAGATGTCCTTCAAAGAGCTCGCGAGCCACCGCCTCGGTCTCTTCGAACGACAACGCGTACGCCAAAGCCTCGAGCTCGATGGCGATGTGGTCGGGCAGCTCGCCTGATCGCGCGGACACCTGGAGGCCGAGCTCGAGATAGATCCGCTTGAGATCGGCCGTGCACGGCCCCATCAAAGTCCGGCGGATGTCGACCGGAACGTCCTCGCGCCAGAATGACTCGTAAGGTGGGCACGGCACCTGACCCGGTCCGACGAAAAGGCGTTCGTACTCGTCGAGCAATCTGGGCACTTCCTCGAGACCCGGCACTCTCACGGGCTCGCGCAAGGGGTCCGACGAGATCCGGCTGTCCGTCTCGGCTTCCAGGTCGCGGGCCCGGGCCCAGGTTTCCACCTCGGCTTGGACCGGCCGGCTCCAAAAGTGGGCAAGCAGGCCGACGGCGCCGATGATCGTCTCCGCCGACGTACCGTCTCCGCCTGAAGGGGCTCCAGACGTTGAGCTCGGAGTCGCCGTCCTCCCGCGGCCGTCGGCACCGTCGGAAACGGCTGCCTCGTTGGTCATGAGCGCGCCTTGGTCTTCACGGCTGCCTGTCCGCGATTCTGGCGGCCGGCAACCGGCTTTCGAGCGGCGGCCGGCGAAGGCTCCATCACGTGAAGGCTGCGGTAGCCGATCGTGACGAGTGCCGCGAACAAAGCGACCAGGCCGATGACTATGCCGTACTCCACCCAGGTCGGGTGATACCGGCCGATGAACTGGAACGAGGTCGTCTGGGCGTTGTAGGTGCCGACCGCGTTGCCTGGCGGGTACTGAGTGAGCGGGTTGACGAAGCCGATGACGACGAGCTCGATGCGGAAGGCAAGGACCCCGATGATGACGAGGGCCGAAGTCAGGCCCAGCGCGCCAGGAAGCTTCTTCAAGCGGGGGACGACCAGGAAGGCAAGCGGGATCACGCCACCGGCGATCCACTCGACC
>JBKQRF010000243.1:0-12828 GCA_052144055.1 Candidatus Limnocylindrales bacterium | reverse complement strand
TGTCGCTCACGCAGCGCCGGGCCGCATCCGTGGTGCGGCGGGTTTGGAGACAAGAGCGCGGCGAGATCGCGCAAGTCGCCGCCAAGGTTGCGCTGGCCGCCGAGGGAGTGGGGAGCCTGAGCACGGCTCTCGGCGGCGGAGCGGCGCGCGGGCTGCTCGAGATGCTCCAGCACAACGTGCTGCCGTACCTCGACTGGGAGGAGGCGATCGTCCATCCCGTGATCGATCGCCTGACCGGCACGCCGCAGGCCACGCGCCTGCTCGCCCCACCGCTCGAGCACGTGCGCGAGATGATTACGCTCGTGCAGGCCGATTGGGAGGGCCTGCCCCGCACACCGACACGTCGTCAGTTCGTCATCGTGCGCGCGCATCTCCGTCGGCTGGGCGCGGTGCTGCGGGCATACATGGACCAACAGGAACGAGTCCTCGGGCCGGTGTTCGCGGCAGTGGGGACCTGACGGCCGGGGCGCCACGAGGTCTGTCCTGGCGAGCTCGCTCACAACAGATAGAGCACCGACCGGTGGTTCACCGGGTCGCGTCTTCGGTGGCTGCGCGGCCGTACGCACCCCATCGGCGACACGCCACATAGGCTTGCTTCGCCGGAGTGCAGGCCGCGAAAGGAGTCCGCTGGGTGACTGTGCGGACGCGCCCGACCATCCGGACACTCGATGAAGCTCTTTTGGCCTGTGTCGCGGTCCTGCTCGCTCAGGCCTAAACGGCTCTCCAGCACCAGCCCGCTCTCGACTATGGTGGCCGCCGGGTGCTACTGCACCCGGCGGAACGCCACGGAGGAGGGCAAGACACGCGCGCCACCTCGGCCTGGAGCCCGAACATCGCGTCCGCGCCCAACCTTCGGGACATCGGAGGTCGCTCGACCCGTGACGGCGGGCCCGTCCGGACACGCCTCCTGTACCGATCCACAGCGCTAAACCGCCTTGTGGGAAACGACGCCGTGGCATTTGCGCAGCTCGGGATCAGGGCCGTCTACGACCTGCGGACCTCGCCGGAACGCGTGGCCGAGCCCGACCGGCTCCCGCCCGGAACGGAATACGTCGTGGCGGACGTGATCGGAGACCAGGCTCTAGGCGGCCCGGCTCGCATAATGGAGATGCTGGCCAGTCCGGAGGCCGCCCAGGAAGGGCTCGGAGATGGACGCGGCGTCGCGATGTGGACCGAGCAGTATCGCCATTTCGTGCTTCTGGACAGTGCGCGGGCCGCTTACCGGCGGCTGTTCGCCGACGTTGCCGCCGAGGCTCACCGCCCGGCGCTCTTCCACTGCTCCACGGGCAAGGACCGGACGGGCTGGGCCGCTGCAGCGCTCCTCATGCTCCTCGACGTCCCGTACGAGGCGGTGATGGAGGACTTCCTCCTCAGCGACGTCTTCCTGCAGCCTCTGGTGGAGCCGCTGTTACAGCAGTTCGCGGCCCGAGGGGTCGATCCGGAACTTCTCCGGCCCATCCTCGGGGTGGTGCCGGCCTACCTCGATGCGGCCTGCGACGAGGTCAGGCGCGCGTTCAGGAGCATCGAAGGCTACTTCGCGGACGGCTTGGGGATCGACTCTGCGACCCAGCAGGTGCTCCGAGAGGCGCTTATCGACAACGGCTAAAGCCAGGCCCTCGGCGCTCCTCAGACGGTTGGTGTCGCCAGCAGTCCGGTCCCGTTCGTTCCGTCAGTCGCGGACGGGGAGCCTGCACGGTCTCGGAGAGTCTCAGCGAGGAATGCCGCAGCGGCAACCGCGGCACGGAGCCGCCCGTGGGCCCCATGCGTGAACAGCCGCAGCTCGAGCTCTCGCGACCACGTCCCGTCAGAGCAGGCGATCGCCGCACGCACTTGTGTGTGAGGCCCGTCTGGCCAGGCCGCGAGAGCTAGGCCGAGGTCCACCTGCGCTGTCTGGGCAGCTTCCGCGGCCGACTCGGACAGCCGTTGTACCAGTCGATTCGCCGGGACTTTCGGGCCCAACGCAGCGGCGCGCTCGAGGTTCGGCACATCCGCCAGTAGCGCGCCGAGCTGGCCGCGGGTGCCGGCCTCGATGGTCGCGAACCGGACTTGGGCAATGGTTGAGGCCTCCGTGACGACTTCCGCCCAGGTGGTCTCCCCCTCCGCCCAGACGTGGCCGGGGAGCGCCTCACGGATGTGCTCCACAGTGGTCTCGATGATGTCTGCGGCGGACCTGATGCGTCGCCCCGTTTCGTCGACCGGGTCAACTGCGGAAATTCTGATGTCGAGCCAGTCCGCGCGTGCATACGTCGCCACGATCGGGTTGTCGCGCCGGAGCATCTCCTCGCCGAGCCGCTCGACGACGCTCGACTCGCCGATCCCGTAGGTCCGCAGCGTCCGAACCAGCCGCCCGTCGCCAAGGCCGCGTGCGCGGAGCCGCGGCAGCACCCAATCCGTCCACATCGGCTGCATCTCGCGCGGGGGGCCTGGCAGCAGGACTGCGACACGACCGTCCGGCCGGTCGACCCACCATCCGGGCGCCGTGCCGTTCTCGTTCGGGATTGACGTGGCGGACGGGATGAGCCACGCCTGCTTCAGGTTGACGTCAGGAAGCGGGGTGCCGCGCCTGGCGAACATGTCCCGGAGCCAATCTTCGAGGTGGGCATCGACACTTGGATCCTCGCCGACTGCGGCGGCGACCGCCTCGCGGGTGAGGTCATCAGGCGTCGGGCCCAGGCCACCCGTGGCCATGACCAGATCGACAAGGGAGAACGCTTCGCGGAAGCGGGCCGTGACGAGGGCCAAGTCATCGGGGAGCGCCGTGATGCGCCGCACGGTGACACCGGCGGTTGCCAGCGAAGCGGCGAGTTCGACGCCGTTCGTATCGCGGGTCTCACCCGTCGTGAGCTCGGATCCGACAGCGACGATCTCGGCACTCCGTATGACCCGACCCGGGGTCGGGAAGGGAGGTGACGTCGTCATGGGAGCAGGGTACCGGCCGTCACGGCACTCGTCGTCAACTCAGCGTGCGATCCGCCCCGCCGGAAGCTCCGCAGTCGCGCACTGCTGGTCCCAGATCGGGTCGTCTGGTAGCGCGCCAAGCCGCGTCACGACGAACTCGATCTGCGTCATGCAGACGTCCCGCCAGATCCCACTATCGAGGAATACCTGGTGCTGCGCGGAGGTGCGGATCTCCCGGCCGAGCAGCGCCCGACAGTCGACGGCCCCATAGCTGGCTTGGAAATCGTCCATGAGCCGAACGACGATCTCCCGGGCCGTCCGCTTGCCCACCCGATGGTCGGCGAGCCGCTGCCCGGCCAGGAGCCCGACGGCTAGGGCGGCGCCCGAAAGCGCACCGCACACCCCGCCGCTATACGCGATACCGCCGTTGAGCACCATCGCCGCCGACGTATCCAGCGCATCCGGCAGGCCAAATGCCTCCTTCAGGACGAGGAACGTCGTCTCCGCGCAGCCGTAGGTGTGGTCGTCGTCTAGGAACAGCGCCCTGGCCCTCGTTACCAACTGGTCGGCCGTCATGTCGGATGCCTTCTGTCTGCTGACACGCGAGACGCCCCGGTAACCGCCTCGTCTTGCCCACGCGCTGGCCGGCTGGACCCCCCAGAGGGCGTATCGCCGACAGCGAACGGCGATGAGGCGGATCTCAGGTTCTCGCGCCCTGGAGGGCGAGCACTTGATCCGCGACGCGGGCGGCCGAGAGGCCGTAGAGGTCCAGGAGGTCGTCATTCGAGGCAGACTGCCCGAAAACGTCTTGCAGCCCGATCCGCTTGACGATCGTGGGGCGGTGCTCCGAAAGGGTCTCGGCGACTGCCCCACCGAGCCCGCCGATCACCGTGTGCTCCTCGACCGTTATGACAAAGCCTGTGCGCTGGGCGGCGGCCACCACCGCTTCGACGTCGAGCGGCTTAATGGTCGGCACATGGAGAATGTGGGCATCGATGCCCTTGGCCGCCAGGAGATCGGCCGCGTCCACGACGCGTGGCGTCTGGGCGCCCGTGCTGATCAGAGTGAGGTCGGTGCCCTCCCGGACCACCACCGCCTTGCCGAACTCGAAGGCGTAGGAACCGTCAAACAAGCGCTGCGTCGCGTCACGCACGAGGCGCACATAGACTGGTCCCTCGTAAGCGTGGGCCCAGCGGAGCACCTGCGCCGTCTCGATCTCATCGGCCGGCGACAGCACCGGCACGCCCGGCATGGCGCGCATGATCGATACGTCGTCGACAATCTGGTGCGTCTTGCCTGCCCGCCCGACGAACAGGCCGGCATAACCGGCGGTGATCTTCACGTTGAGGTGGGTCTGGGCGATCAGCACTCGAACCTGGTCGAGCGGCCGCACGACCGCAAACGCGACGAACGTGCTGATAAAGGGGATCATCCCCACGCTGGCAAGCCCAGCCGCGACGCCGAGCATGTTCTGTTCGGCGATGCCCATCTGGAGATAGCGATCTGGGTGAGCGCGCTCGAACACGTCGCCCTTCGTCGAGCTGCCGAGGTCGCCGTCGAGCATCACGATCCGCGGGTCGTCGTTCGCCAGCTCGGCGACCGTCTCGCCAAAGATGTCGCGCATCGCGCGACCCATGGGTAAGGTCATCGCTGGGCCTCCCGGTCCGCGCCAACCGGCTCCCCGAGCTCGGCCATGGCAGCGGCGAACTCGTCATCAGTCGGGACCCGCATATGCCAGAAGTAGCGCCCTTCCGCGAACGAGACGCCACGACCCTTGGTGGTGTTGGCGATTAGGGCCACGGGTCTGCCATCGCCCAAAGCGGCCTGCGCGAAGGCGTCCACGATCTGGCGCATGTCGTGGCCGTCGATCTCCATGACCCGCCAACCGAAGGCCGTCCACTTCGCCTTCAACTCGCCCGGCGACTCGGGCGCCAGCCGGTTGTCGGCCGAGTCGCCCTGCCAACCGTACTGCTGCAGCTTGTTGTGGTCGACAATCGCAACGAGGTTGTCGAGTCCGTAGCGCGCCCCGACGAACGCGGCCTCCCAGACCTCGCCCTCCTGAGACTCGCCGTCACCGACGAGTGCGTACGTCCGTGTGCTGCGGCCTTGGAGTCGGCTGCCGAGGGCGATGCCGACCGCGGCCGATATTCCCATCCCGAGCGACCCGGTCGACATGTCGAGCCCCGGCAGGCGGGTCATGTCCGGGTGGCCTTGCAGGCGTGATCCGAGGCTGTCGAAGGTGACGAGCTCTTCGACCGGCAAGTAGCCGCGCAGCGCCAACGCCGCGTAGAGACCCACGGACGCGTGGCCCTTGGAGAGGACGAACCGATCCCGATCGGGCCACTCGGGTTCCGCCGGCCTGATGCGCAGCACGTGGAAGTACAGGGCGGCCAGGATGTCGGCCTCGGAGAGCGACCCTCCCATGTGACCGGCTCCGGCCTTGTAGACCGTCCGTACGACCTCCACCCGGATGCGCCGGGCGATCTCCTCGAGACGGGCGATGTCGACGCCGCCCGTGGCGTGTGATGGCGCGGTCACGTCAGCCCCTGCCGCCCTTCTCGTATGAGCCGGGGATGACTGGCGGGGTGAATACGCAGAGAAGCTCGAGGGGCTCCGGGCCGTCCGACTCGGTGGCATGGAAGAGACCGGCCGGGATGAAGACCGCCACGTTGGGCTCCAGCTCCGCGTTCCCCTCATCGCTTACCAGCCGACCGCGGCCGGAGATGCAGTAGACCGTTTCCTCTGCGTCCTCGTGGACGTGGCCTGTTGGGTGCGCACCCGGCTCGTAGACCGACACGCCGAGACTGAGGTGCTCAGTCGGGGCGTTGTCGGGTCCGATGTAGGTATGCCAGTCGCGGCCGGGCAGCGGGGTGATCGAAGTCTGCGCTTGGGCGACTCGTGTGAACATGGGGTCCTCCCTTCGTCTCGCGGCGGGTCCCGCCGCGCTGGCCGATCGATTGCTGGTCACATGGTCGGTGTCCGCCTCACGCGCGGCCCGCAGCGGACTCGTCAGACCGCCGCCGGCCGGCCAGCCGGATCAGGTCTTCGTGCAGCTCGAACCAGACGTTGTGGTAGCTGTCGACCCGCGGGGAGGCGACGAAGCGTGCGTCGCCATGCTGGGCAAGGGTCAAGGCTCGTTGCAGGCGAATGCGGTACGTGTCCAGCCTCCCGAGGCGCGCCGCGAGCGCGGCCAGCCAGGCGACGGCGTCGGCGTGGAGCTCGGCCAGCCCCTCGAGCACGGCTGCGTCGTAGGCGGCGTCGCTGTGGTCGTTGATTGTCTGGTCGCCGCCGACGTCCCGAAGCTGCCAGGCGGTTACGGTCTCCTTCATCCGCTGATCGAGCGAGAGGAATCCGTCGAGGGCGGCCACGCCAGCCTCCTCTCCCCCCAAGGACACGGTGTCCGTTGAAAAGAGGGCAAGGGCGTGCAACTTGCCGCTCCCGGTCAGACGGAAAGCGCCGGCTGAAACCTCGGCCAGACCCGCTGTGACGAGGCCGTCTAGGATGGGGCGGATCTGCTCGGCGCTGGCGGACACGGCAACCGCGAGGCCGTCCGGGTTCACCAGACCTTTGACGAGCAGGCAGCGGAGGACATCGTCGGCTGTCAGCTCGCTCACGCTGGCAACCTTGGCCGGCACCTCGACAGCAGGCTGGCTCTCGGGCTCGCCCACAGGAATGCCGAGATCCTTCGCCCACGCGAGAAGGGTGGCCGCCTCGGGCACGACCTCGCGGCTCCCGGAGACTTGGCCCACGAACACCTCGCCCGTGCTGCCGTCGATCGTAACAAGCTCCCCCGTGGCGAACGACCGGCCGCCGACGCGGATCCCGTCCTCGCGGACCTCGATGGCGTTGGCGCCCACAACAGCCGGGATCCCCCAGCCCCGAGCCACAACGGCCGCATGACTGGCTAGTCCGCCCCGTGCGGTGAGTACGCCGGCGGCCTTGGCCATGCCGTGTACGTCGTCGGGCGAGGTCTCGGATCGGACGAGGATGACGCTCCGGCCAGCCTCGGCCGCGGCCTGCGCTGCATCGGGTGAGGTGATGATCTCGCCGCTGGCCACGCCGGGCGATGCCGGTAGCCCCACGGTCAGTGGCGGAGGGCCGTCGACGCGGCGGACGGCAGCGAGAGGGGGATGGGCGAGCAGGGCTGCGACGCGCCGCACGGCCTCCGCTCGCGTGAGCGGAAAGCTCGGATCTTCCGCCATCTCCAGCGCCATCCGAAGGGCGGCCTGCGGGCTCCTCTTGCCGACGCGGACTTGGAGCATCCACAGGCGGCCCTGCTCGATCGTGAACTCGATATCGCAAAGGTCCGCATAGTGACGCTCGAGCGCCTCGGCGTGGCCGCGCAACTCCCGGGCCACGGCCGGCAGGCGTTCGTCTAGGACCGACAACGGCTCGGTGCGATGGGTGCCCGCGACCACGTCCTCTCCCTGGGCATCGAACAGCACGTCGCCGTAGACCGTGGCCTCGCCCGTTGCCGGATTGCGGGTGAAGAGAACGCCGGTGGCGGAATCTGCTCCCCGATTGCCGAAGACCATGGCCTGAACGGTGACCGCCGTGCCCAGGTCATCAGGTATCCGCTCGCGCTCCCGGTATGTGCGGGCTCGGTCGCCGTTCCATGACCGGAAGACCGCTTCCACCGCTCCCCGGAGCTGCAGCCATGGGTCTTCGGGCGCATCCGTCCCGACGATGTCGCGGAACATCCCCCTGAATCGGCGATGGCAGTCAGCGGCGAAGCGCGCGTCGCCGGATACGGTCTCAAGGCCTGCCGCCGTCGCCTCGTTAAGCCCCAGGTTCAAGATGGTGTCCATCATGCCGGGCATCGAGACCGGCGCCCCGGACCGGACGCTCACGAGTAGCGGGTCGGATGCGTCACCGAAGCGACGTCCGACCCGCTCCTCGACCCGGGCCATATGCGTGCGCAGCTCGCCGTCGAGACCGTCGGGCCAGCCGCTGGCCAGATAGGTGTTGCAGGCCGTCGTCGTGACGGCAAATCCGGACGGAACCGAAAGCCCGAGCTGCGCCGCCATGACGTTGAGGTTGGCGGCCTTGCCGCCGATGCGAGCCGTGAGCTCGGGCAGCGAGAGGCCGTGCGGATAGTCAAGGTCGTAGACGAGGGTCACAGATCCCGAGGTCCTTTCATGTCCGGCCCGTCTCTACGCGCAGTGGGCCGACCCGCGGCTTGGAACGGCACGATCCTTGTCGCGAGGGGTCGGCCGTGCATCAGCAGGTCAGCGAGCCTCAGCGACTGAGACGTGCGTGAGCTTGTCCCAGAGGGATCCGACGTTGAGGGTCTGGATGTAGTCCATCATGTAGCCTTGACCGACGTCGACCGGGCACCGACTAGCGAAGTTGACGCGGGCGACTGTCTCTTCCTTGGAGAGGCCCTCGGCGACGGCATCGGCGACGGCGGTCTTCCAATCGAGAAGGACGGCCTTCTGCGCCTGCAGATAGTCTTTGGCGGTAACGGGCCCATGTCCCGGCACGATGCGGTCGATGTCCAGACCGCGGACGATGTCGAGCGAGGCGATCCACTGGTCGACGTCGGACGTCATCAACCAGGTCTGGCAGCCGGAGAAGACGGTGTCTCCGGTGAATACGGTCCGCTCTTCCGGCACGTACACGGCGATCTGGCCGGGCGTGTGACCCGGCGTGTGGATCAGGTGGAACGTGCGGTCGCCGACGTACAGCGTCAGATTGCCTGTGAAGACGATGCCGTCCTTGTTGGGATCGGCATAGTACACGTCGCGGTCGGGCCAGAGATCGGCGCCCTCGGGGTCGTCGAGGTCGGTGCCCTTGGCTTGGGGGCCCGGAACCGACTCGAAAGCGTAGGCGAACGGGTCGAGCTCCGGGTACACGAGCATGAACCGGTCGTGGACTCCCTTGTGGTGAACGACGATCCCCGCAGCCTTGAAGTAGTAGTTGCCGAAGATGTGGTCGACGTGGTGCTCGGTGTTGATCACGTATCGGATGGGGCCGCGGGTCTCCGCTTCCCTGCGCATCGCCACGGCCTTGGTCGGTAGCTGAGGCGTGTCGATCACCACGACCCCGTCGGAAGTCACCACGTAGCTCGGGTTGCAGCCACGAAGCTTCGTGTTGGTGAAGATGCGATCTGTCACCTGCTCCATTTATCGGTTCCCTCTCGGCTACTGGGTTGCGGTGAGCCCGCCGTCGATGCCGAGGATCTGGCCGGTGACGAACGACGAGGCACTGGAGGCGAAGAAGATGACCGCCCCGACGAGATCGTCGGTTTCGCCGACACGCCGCAGGGGTACCCGATTCACGATCCCGGCCTTGAAGTCGGGGTCTCCGAGCAGCATCGCGACCTGCGGCGTGTCCACGAACGTTGGCGCGATGGCGTTGACAGTGATCCCGTACTTGGCCCACTCGGTGGCCCACTGACGGGTGAGCGAACTGACGGCGCCCTTGGCCGCGACGTACGCTGAGTAACCCGTGTTAATGCCCAGCTGGGCTCGGACCGAGCTGATATTGACGACCCGCCCTCCCCGGCCGCCCTGGATGATCGGTTTGACGGCGGCCTGCGTGGCCACGAGCGTGCTTCGCAGGTTGAGCTCCATGATCCAGTCCCAGGCATCCCGCGGGTACTCTTCGGCCGGGAAGATGACCCTGCCTGCCCCACCACCTACGGCATTGACGATGATGTCGAGCCGGTCGAAGCGCCCAAGAGCCGCTGCCACGATCCGCTCGGCCTCGGCTTCCCTAGTCACGTCCGCGGCCACAGCGAGGCACTCCGCGCCGGTCGCCAGCACGCGCTCGGCGGCGGCGTCCGCGCGCTCCTGATCGATTTCGCCGATGACGACCTTGGCCCCTGCACCTGCCAGCGCAGTCGCGATGGCCGAGCCGATCGCCCCCCCACCGCCGGAGACAAAGGCGACGCGGCCGTCGAGTCGAAAGGCTGCAAGTGGATCCATGCTGCCACTCCCTCTGTAACCGGGACGCTGACGAAGGTCCGTCCTGGCGCCGCCCTCCTGACTCGCGGGTGCCTCAGTTCCCCGGGAAGACGAGGCTCAAGGCGCCCCGCTTGCCCGGCTCCGGCCAGCGCACGGTGACCTCCTTCTGCTGGGTGTAGAAGCGGATGGAATCCTCACCGCGCATCTGCAGGTCGGCAAAGGCCGAGCCGCGGGTGCCGCCGAAGGAGAGGTAGCCGGCCGGGACGGGGATGGGGACGTTGATGCCGATCATGGGCACGTCGACTTCGAGCTCGAAGCGGCGAGCTGCGCCACCGTCGGTCGTGAAGATGGCGGTCCCGTTGCCGTACTGGTGTGCGTTGATGAGGCCCACCGCCTCATCGAACGTGGCCGCCCGCACGATGCCCAGCACGGGGCCGAAGATCTCCTCCTGGTAGATCGTCATGGCCGGGGTGACGTGATCGAAGAGCGTGACACCCAGGTAGAAGCCGTCGGGGTGCTCGGGATGGCGGAAGGGCCGCCCGTCGGCGACCAGCTCGGCGCCCTCCGCGAGGCCGCGGTCGATCCACGCGATGATCGAGGCGCGGTGCTCGGCCGAGTAGATGGGGCCCATGTCCACGCCCGGCTCCATGCCGGGGCCGATGGTGAGCTTGCCGATGCGCTCCTCCAGCATGGGCCGCAGGCGGTCGCCCGTGTCACCCACCGCGAGCACGAGGGTCTGCGCCATGCAGCGCTCGCCCGCCGAGCCATAGCCGGCGGCCATGGCCGAGTCGGCCGCCAGCTCCATGTCGGCGTCGGGCAGCACGAGCATCGCGTTCTTGGCGCCGGTGTAGGCCCCCACGCGCTTGCCGAACCGTGTGCCGGTCTCGTACACGTAGCGGCCCACGGCGGTGGAACCGACGAACTGGACCGCGTCGATGCCAGGGTGCTCGAGGATGGCCTTGACGGCCTCCCGGCCGCCGTACACGACGTTGAAGACGCCGTCGGGCAGGCCGGCTTCCTTCCACAGCTCTGACTGCAGCTGGGTCGCGCCGGGCGTGTGGCTGGAGGGCTTCCAGATAAAGGTGTTGCCGGTCATGAGGGCCAGCGGGTAGATCCACATGGGGACCATGACCGGGAAGTTGAAGGGCGTGATGCCCGCCGCGACGCCGAGCGGCTGGCGCAGGGTGTGGGCGTCGACCTTGGTCGAGACGTTGGGGGTGTTGAGGCCCGCCAGGTGCACCGGCAGGCCGCAGGCGAACTCGACCGTCTCGAGGCCCCGCAGCACCTCGGCCAGGGCGTCGGGGAAGGTCTTGCCGTGGTCGCGGGTGATGAGCGCCGCCATCTCCTCGCGGTGGCGGTAGACGAGCTCGCGGTAGGCGAAGAAGATCTGGCTGCGGGCGATGAGGGGGGTGTCCCGCCAGGCCGGGAAGGCGGCTCGGGCGGCGGCCACCGCGGCGTCGACCTCGGGTGCCCCGCCGCGCGGCACACGGGCGATCACCCTGCCAGTGGCCGGGTCGAAGACGGGCCCGGTCTGCTCCGGGAGGACCTCGACCGACCGGCCGTCGATCCAGTGGGACAGGACGGGGAGCGCTGCGGCGGGAGGCCACTCCTGGCTGCCGATCTGAGTGGTGGTCATAATGCTCCTCCCCGGTGCACAAGCGTGCGTACTCAATGGAGCTTTGCGGCACAACTCGACTTCCAGACGAATAATCGAGAAGCCCCAGGCGCTCCGTCAACCCATTCCAATCGTTGGCGCATCGGTCGCACTCTGCGGTGACTGCTGCGCACGACTAATCAGCGTGGATGCATCCGCAATAGGCCGCCGCATTGGCGGAGCTGTCGCCACCATGGCCTGTTCCAGCGCACCATCAAGATGCTCGGCAAAGTGACAGGCGACAGCATGGTTTGCGCCGAACGATCTCTCCTCCGGATCAATGGACTCGCACTCTTGGGGGTCACCAAGCCGTTCTCTGAGCCAACAGCGCGTATGAAACCGACAACCAATTGGCACATTAGCGGGGCTCGGGACGTCGCCCGTCAGAATAATCCTGCGACGCCGTGTTTCGACCGCTGGATTCGGCACAAACACTGCGGATAGGAGGGCTATCGAATACGGATGAAGTGGGCGACTGAAGAACTCGTCCACTTCCGCCGTCTCCACTATTCTTCCGAGATACATGACCGCCACGCGATTGCTAACCCGTCGGACCACCGAGAGATCGTGAGCAATGAATAGGTACGTCAGGTGAAACTGACCCTGTAGTCGCGCCAAAAGATTGAGTATCTGCGCTTGGATTGACACGTCGAGCGCGCTCACCGGCTCATCTGCCACAACCAGATCAGGATTCAAGGCGATGGCCCGGGCGAGCCCAACACGCTGTCGCTGCCCCCCACTCAACTCCTGAGGCGAGCGAGTTGCCAGGTCTGCGCTAAGCCCGACGACCTCGAGCAGAGACCGAACCTGGGCTTCCTGGTCGGTTCGCGTTCCAATGTTGTGCACGACGAGAGGCTCGCGGATGATGCTGCCGATGGACATATACGGTTCGAGGCTTGCGTAGGGATCTTGGAACACCATCTGCATGCGGCGCCGAAGACGGCGAAGATCTCGGCCTCGCGAGGCAACTACGTCGGTGCCGTCGAACCGGATAGAGCCCCCGCTGATCGGAGCTAGGCGCAAGAGTGCCCGCCCGGTAGTGGACTTGCCGCACCCTGACTCGCCAACCAGCCCAAGCGTCTCACCCTTTTCAATCAAGAAGCTAATGCCATCGACCGCCCGGACATCCCCCACGTGGCGGCGGAACAGTGTTCCCGAGCTGATTGGGAAGTAGACACGGAGATCCCGCACATCGACAAGAGCCGAAGACCTGTCCGTGTCAGGCATCTGGACGGAGAGGGTTTCTGAGCGGTTGCCCGCCGACAGGTGGAGAGGCTGCGGTAAACCCTCTCCGTCCAGATGCCTGACACGGACAGGTCTTCGGCTCTTGTCGATGTGCGGGATCTCCGTGTCTACTTCCCAATCAGC
>JBKQRF010000242.1:0-3568 GCA_052144055.1 Candidatus Limnocylindrales bacterium | reverse complement strand
GATCGATGAAGATCGCGGCCGTTCCGCCGCGGCCCTGGATCGCCAGTGCGCCCTCCAGGGCCGCCAGCACCGAGGCGCGGTTCAGGAGGCGGGTCAGCAGATCATGACTGGCGCGCCGCTCGAGCTCGGCGCGGAGCTGGGCACTGGCGGTCACGTCCTCAACGCAAACGACGGCCCCGCTCACGGCGCCCCGCAGGTTGGTCAACGGGCGCAGGCGCAACAGGCACCGACGCGTGCGCGCTTCGTCCGAGGGATGTACCTGAACCTCGAGATCACCATCGATGCCCGAGAGCAACGCAGCGTCGAGGGCGGCTTCAACCGACGGCCAGTCCTCGCGCGAGACCGTCGCCAGCTGCGCTTGCACGCTCGCAGCCGGGCCGACCCCGAGGATGCTCTCCAGCCGCTCATTGGTGTACGCGATGCGACGGTCGGCGAGCACCTGGAAGACCCCGATCGGCAGCGCCTCGGCCAGCCGATGCAGCAGCTGTTCCCGCGCCTGCAGCGCCTCCTGGGCGGCCATCTCATCGGAGATGTCGATCATCTCGGCCAGCACGTCCCGCGCGGCTTGATCCGCCAGCCGATTGTGGTTGGTCACCTCGAACCAGGCCCACGTGCCGTCCGTCCGCCGGTGGCGGAGCCGCACGGCGGGCTGCACGCGGTCTGGCTCTGAGAGCATCTGCGTCCAGCTCCCGATGGCCCGTTCTTGGTCGTCGGAGTGGATGAACTCGAGCGAGCGGTGCCCGAGCAGCTCGTGGGCGCTCCAGCCGAGCAGCGCGGTGGTCGCCTCGTCGATGGCAGTGAAGACGGCCAATTCGTTCTTGTGCACGCGGGCGATCCGTGGCGGGAGGGGCGGGATGCCGATGTCCGGCAAGGCCGCCCCGTCCTCGCCCACCACCACGGACAGATAGACGCCATGCGAGGGCCGCGCGTCGAGGTAGTGCATCACCACGAGGCGCTCCGGATCGACCCGCAGATGGAGCTGGGCCACAGCGGCACCCGTGGCGCGGGCGCGCTCCCAGGTCTGGAGGACCAACTCGCGCTCCTCGGGGACCACCAGATCAAGGCCAGTTCGCGCCTGCAGCACACGGTGTGCGCCCAGTGGAACCGACGACGGCATGGCGACGAACAGCCCGTCGTCGCTGATCGCCGCCACATGCGCGTCGGGATACTCCGAGAGCAGCGCTTGCAGCGCGGAGTCGACCGTCTCGTTCGCAAGGGGGCCAGCCGTCGCGGCGCTCATTGCTGGGATGTCATCTGCGGCCCTGCTCATGGGCTCGTTCGCAGCCCAGAGACGTGCGGCTCCGACCTCGGTTGCGAGCCCTCGTGGAACGGGTCGTCGGCCCCTGGGCGGCCGAACAAGCGTGCCTCAACGGTCAGTGCGTCGAGAGGACCCAATTCGCGTCGAGGACGAACGTCCCGATCCATAACCATCGAACCGTATCGCCGAGTCCAGGGCGCGCCATCCCACAATCGTCCTACACGCACTCGGCTCGGCGAGGTCCCCGAATGGTGACCCGTTGACCGGCCTGCCCCTGCACGTAAAGAGCCCGTCAGCTGCCGATGGCGTAGGTAACCTGCACGTCCACCTCGATCTGCGTGGTGCCCGCCTCGACCGGCGTCGAGACAAAAGCGCGCTGGGCACCCGCGGCGGCGAAGGGAACCGGGCTTGGCGCGCTCACCTCGTTGATCGAGATAGGAGCACCGAGAGTGATGCCGGCAGCCTGCGCGAGGGTCTGCGCGCGCGCTTTCGCATCGACCATGGCAGCCGTGCGGGCTTGGATCGTAGCGGCGCTTGGATCGGCCAGGGAGAAGCTCACGTCACCCACCTGGTTCGCGCCCGCGCTGACACCAGCGTCGATGATGGCACCCGTCTGGTCGAGGTGGCGCACGGTGACCGCCAGCGACTGGCTGGCCTGGTATCCCGTCACCTTCGAGGGGCCATTGCCGTCCGGGCCGTTGTCGATCTGCGGCTGCAGCGAGATCCACTGCGTCGCCAGATCGGCGTCGGCCACGCCGGCCGCCTTGACCGCCGCGATGATCTTGGTCATGGCGGCGCTGGCGTCGGACTGCGCCGCGCGGGCCGTGGCGGCTTGCGTCTGGACGCCCAGGCTCACGCTCGCCTCGTCGGGCGTCACTGTGACGATGCCCGTGCCCTCGACCGTGATGCCTGGCTGAGCGCCACTGCCCGACGAGCCTGTGCTGACAACCTGGGCTGCCGCCCGAGGCCCGCTCGCGAGCGCAGGGCCGAGGAGGACGATGCCGAGCACCGCGATCGCGGCGACGGCGGCCGTGCGGATGAAGAGACTGCGGGTCTGAACCATGGATGACTCCTTCTATCGTGTGGTGTGCGGCAAGGTGACGCACGATGGGCGGCATCGGTTCCGCTGGCCGGGCAAGCCATCGACGGCTCCGCTCCCCACGCCATACCAACATGGTGGCAGCCGCTGTCAGCTCGATGACCTGCGTCGGGGTTCGGGCCACCACGACGTCGAGCCAGCGCGGGTCAAGGTCCGCTCCGGGTGATGGCTGGCCGGGCGAGACGCCGCGAGCGACGAACCGGGGCGCACGCCACCTGCACGTACGCGCTGGGCGCGCGGGTGCGCTGCGTGCACCCCGGTCGCGCGAAGGTCAGTTCTCCGTCGGCAGATGCACGTAGGCGGACTGGATGCCGACGCGGCCCGGCCCCGTGAAGCGGTTGAACACGAGGTTGCCGCCACCGCCGAAGACGCCGGTCTTCAGGCCGTAGAGCTGCTGCTGCATGGGCACGTTCCCGTCGCGGTAGATCCAGCCGCCCGCCTCGATGTCGATCGACTCGCCGGGCTCGAGGACCTTCTCGAAAACGTTCCCGTATCCATGCAGCCAGACGATCCCCTCGGAGCCAGACGCCTCGAAGCGGTCGATGAAGAAGCCCGTGCCCCCGAAGAGCATGTTGGACACGCCCTTGACACGCGTGAACGTGTAGTCGACGTTGCCGGTGGCGGCGAGGAACTGGTGCTCGCGCACCAGGATCACCTGGCCTGGCTGAAGGTGCATCGAGAGGACGTGGCCCGGGTCGTCGCGCGAGAAGGCCGCCTCGCCTGGACTCTGAAGCTCGGTCATGAACACCGGCATGCCGGCGATCACGCGCTTGAAGGCACCGGCCATGTGGTGCATCCCGACTGCCATCGCGGGATCCTTCCAGAGGATCACGTGATGCTCGAAGTAGATGGGCATGCTGCCATCGGTCCGAACATGCAGGACCGGGACAAGCTCTCCCTCAATGCGGTACGTGAGCCCTGGGCCCTGGCCCTCGTCGATCTTCGTGGGCAGGATCGTGGGCGGGGTCGGCATGGCGGGCCTCCTTCGGTCCATGGGCTTCGCGCGGCCTGGCGGCGCAACGCAGGCAGGATAGCGATCGCGTGAACCTGTGCGGGGATCTGGTTCCTCTCGGGGGAGTTCATAGGCACCGGCGAGGATGGCGGGCCGTCCGCCGGAGCACCTCCTACAATGCCCGTGCCGTGCCCGTGGTGCGGCACCTATCTGGAGCGACCCGAGAGACCTGGCTCAACGACGGTCCGGCAACCCCCGA
>JBKQRF010000241.1:0-2744 GCA_052144055.1 Candidatus Limnocylindrales bacterium | reverse complement strand
GCAGGCATGGCGATGCACACCCTCCGGCTCGGGAACGGTCACCGCAGCCGGGTCGAGGGATGAGCGCAACCACCGTGAGCGTCGAAGGATGGGGATCGTGAAGTACGTGCTCTTCTACGAGTCGGCCGACGATGTCAGCGCGAAGGCCGCATCCCACTTCGCTGCCCACAGGGCGCGCTGGGTCGAGTTCAGCAAGGCGGGCACGTTGCTCATGATCGGCACGTTCAGCAACCCGCAGGACGAAGGCTCGATGGCGATCTTCACCAGCCGCGAGGCCGCCGAGGAGTTCGCCCGGAGCGACCCCTTCGTCCTGCACGGCGTTGTCCGGCACTGGTACATCCGAGAGTGGAACGAGGCGCTCGCCTGACCGTGACCGGGATGGGGCGGTGGCGCGACCCGCCCGACCGAGCAGCCGAACCGGGCGCGAGTGAGCCGGGCGGCCGTGGGCGGCGTGGATCGGGCGGTCGCAGGGTGTTTCTCATCGCGGCCGGGCTGATGCTCGTGCTACTCGGCGGTACCGCCCTGTTCGTGCCGTTGAGCCCGGCGAGCGCGGCCAATGGCGGAATCATCATGTTTGTTCCGCTCGGTCCGTCGAGCACAGCGATCAGCGTCTGGGACGCTCACGACCTGTGCACCAGCCACGCCGGAGCCGTCGGTCCATCCCTCTCAGGTTCGTGGGCGGGGCCATGCCCGGACGTCGCACCCGTCTGGGGCGCATTGCTGCTGAGCATGGCTGTGGGGCTCGTACTGTTGCTGGTGAGCCCGCTGGCGTGACCGACGCCATCACCGACCGGCCAAGTCACTCGAACGACCCGACCGATGCCTACCGAGTCTCGGGGATCGCGTCGGCACCCTCAGGGCCGGACGTCAGCGCAGGTCGTCGATGACGTGGTCGGCTGGCCGACAGTAGCCGAGGTCGTCGGGGCGGTGCATGCGCACCCCCAGACCGCTGGTCCGGTATCCGCGAGCCAGCAGGTGTTGGTAGGCCACACGCCGGGCGGTGTTCACGCCGAGCACCACGTGGCCGACGCCGCGCTCGGCGGCAAGGTGCTCGACCGCATCGAGCAGCCGGTCAAAGATGTCGGCGACATGGCTGCGGGGGCGGACGGCGGCGAACTTGACGTAGCAGGTGCCCGAGCCTGCCTCACCTGCCCCGCAGTGGCACACGGCGAACCCCGCGACCTTGTCCCTGTCGGTCACGAGGAGCGTGTCCCCCAGCCGCTGCGCGAAGACAGAGGTGATCTCCACCTCGACATCGAGGCCCTCGAAGATCGCACTGGTGAGCGTGGCACAGTCGGCCAGCACCCCCGGCCGCTCGTGCTCGGGGAGCATCGAGTACCGGGTCGCGGTACTGGTGGCTGGCGTCCCCGCCACAACCGGCTTGGACATGATGGCGGTGAGGTACTGCGGCCAGAAGCCGAAGCGCTGGTAGAGCGCGAGGTGCTTCGGACTGTTGGCGAACGTATGCAGTCCCGCCAGCCGGACGCGCCATGTGTCCAAGAGGTCGATCACGGGCACCATGAGCCGCTGGGCGATACCGCCGTCCCAGAGGTCCTCCCGCACGGTCAATGGGCCGAAGAACCCGAACCTGCCCCACTGCGTGACGAACACCGACCCCACCACCTCGTCGTCTCGCTCCGCCGTGAAGGCGCCCTCGGGGCTGGCGGCGAAGCGAGGTCGCACGTACTGCGCATCGCCGAACGTCTGGCGTGGATCGGGGACCCCGGGGTGCGTCCCGAACGCAGTGCGCATTACCTGATCGGCGGCGTCAAGGTCGCTCGCCTGCATGGGGCGGATGAGCACGCCGCCACGGCCGGTTCCCACCAGTCGCTTCAGGTCGTCGCTGCCCATGGCCCTCGCCCTCCCGTCCATCGGTGCCGAGGCACCGCACGATAGCAGCCTGCGAGCGGGACGCCAGCACGTTCGGGGAGGAGGGCCGACGCTCTCCATCCATGCCGCCGGTTACCCGACGACCTGCGTGGCTCGTCGCTCCTCGCCCACTTTGACGAGCAGGTCCCACGAACTGCGCGCCGCCGACATCAGAGGGCCGATGATCACCGCCACCAGCCAGTAGAGGGCGTTGGGCTGGCCGTTCACGAGCCCAACGCCAGAGGCGGCCAGTCCGAACACGGCCGCCGCAGGCAGCGCCAGACGCCAGAAGGCCACCTCGCCCAGTCGATCCCGCTGCCTGCCCCGCCACACCGTGGGCGCCCGTCGCAGCATGCGGTAGCCGCCGATGAGCGCCAGCACCACGTACACGACGCCGAGGTCGTCCGCGGTGTGCTGGGGGATGAGGAAGCAGACCGCGATCAAGAGGACCGTCGAGAAACTGTTGAACGCCTGCTCCGCGAAGGCCCGCAGGTGATCGCGTGACTCGCCCATGATCGCGTCGAGGTTGAGGGAGAGCGCCACGAACAGCAGGCCGATGAGGCTGGCCGAGGCCGTGCCCATGGTGAGGTAGAAGTCGTGCCAACTCGCGAAGGTTGCCTGATCCATACTCTCTGCCCCCCTGACCCGACCCGGCTCTGACCGACAGCGCAGAGAGTAAGGGACGCGCTCCGATCCGCTTGCAGCACGACCACCGGGATGACACGACTGCTTCGTTGCTGGAGATCGTTACAGCTCGCGACCCCAGAAGATGCCCGCACCTGACCCTTGGTCCAGTAGGCGGCGCAGTTGCTCGTCGTCGAGCGGCTGCCCGTGCCGGGCGGCGGCGATCTGCTGGTCGCACAGCGTGCAGACGA
>JBKQRF010000240.1:0-5099 GCA_052144055.1 Candidatus Limnocylindrales bacterium | reverse complement strand
CGATAGCCGTTGCGGCTCGTCAGGCGACGCTCCGGCGCTCGCTCTCCCTTGGGCACGCCGGTGAGCTCGGTCACCTCGGCCTCCATCACGCCCTGGGCCAGGAGGCGAACCGCCTCGCGCAAGAAGTCGCCGTCGCCCTCCTCGATCGCCTTGCGAACGCCCTCGAGCACGGCCATGCTGTCGTCGGCCACCGTGGTGTCCCTTTCGTCGTCGGTTTCTCACTTCCAACGACGCGAGGATGAGCGGTGGCCGTTTCGTTTCTTGGCCTACCCGCTGTTACACCACTATCGGGGCACGACCCCACACGCTCGCAGTGGGCGCAATACTTACCGTGACGCGCGATCTCCGCGAGGCTATCTGCCTCGCACAGAAAGACCCCTACCGCTCGCCCACGAGTTCCATCGCGACATCCATGGCGGCCGCCGTCAATTCCTGGCTGGTGGCGTCGATGCCGAGCGTCTGGAGCATGCCCACCGCCGGGGCGAGGTTTCCGACGTAGACCGCTAATAGCGCCAGCAGTAGGCGCAGCTGCTCGTGCAGGTCGGCCTTCGGATCGATCACGGCCCCGAAGAGCCGCACGATGCGCCCTTGCATCTGCTGGCCCACCTCACGGTGCTCGCGCAGCGCTGGCTGGTTCTCCTGGGCGAAGCGGATCCACTCGCTCCACTGACCGCCGAGGAGCTCGGCCAGCCGTCGCAGCACCTCCCGCCGTGTCTCACTCGTGCGCGGCTGCGACTCACTCCAGGCCACCAGCTCGTCGATCGGCGCGACCAGGCTCTCCATGATCGCGCCAAGGAGCGCCTCTTTGGAGACGAAGTGGTAGTAGAGGGCGGCCTTGGTGATGCCCAATCGGTCGGCGATCTCGCGCAGCGAGGTCTTCTCGTAACCCTGCGCGGCGAACAGCTCGAGGGCGACTTCGATGGCGCGCTGCCGGGTCTCCGTATGTCGCGGACTCATCGGGCCTGGAACCCCCGCCGCTAGGGCCTGTGGATAACCTACTTGACGGCCGGTTATCTATGCCTCTATCCTTCGCCCTGTCATCTTGCTACTAACCGGTCGGCAAGTCAAGATCGCCAGAGAGCAGGAGGTCGCGCGGTGGGAGAGCCCGCAAAGCAGGACGGGTTGGACCGAGGCTTCGTGAAGCTGGCCATCATCCTCATCACCGGGGCGATGATGGTCATGTTCGACACGACGATCGTCAGCGTGGCCATCGACACGCTCTCCCGGGAGCTGGACGCCTCGGTGTCGACGACCCAGTGGGTCATCAGCGCCTACGTGCTGGCGCTCGCGATGGTGGTCCCGGTCAGCGGCTGGGCCATGGCGCGCTTCGGTGCCAAGCAGACCTGGATGGGCGCGCTGACCCTCTTCATGGTCGGCTCGCTGCTCTCCAGCATGGCCTGGAATATCGAGGTCCTGATCGCCTTCCGGGTGCTGCAGGGCATCGGTGGTGGCCTGATGATGCCCCTTATAGTGACCCTGCTGGTCAACGCGGCGGGTGAACGCAAGCTCGGGCGGATGATGTCGTTGGTCAGTCTTCCGGGGCTGCTCGGGCCGATCCTCGGGCCGGTCGTCGGCGGCCTCATCCTCAGCCACCTCTCCTGGCATTGGATCTTCTGGGTCAACCTCCCCTTCGGCGCGGCTGGTCTCGTGCTCGCCTGGCGTGGCTTGCAGCCCACCCCGCCGCGCAAGGGCGCGTACCTCGACGTCGCGGGCTTGGCCCTCCTCTCGCCCGGGCTTGCGGCCCTGATCTACGGGCTCACAGAGGCTGGCAATCAGGGCGGGTTCGACCACCTTGCCGTCCTCCTGCCGCTCGCCCTCGGCGCGCTACTTCTCGGGGGCTTCGTGCTCCATGCGCTCCGCACTGACCGACCGCCGCTCCTCGACCTGCGGCTGTTCCGGGTGCGCTCGTTCTCGGCCTCGAACAGCCTGCTGTTCCTCTCGGGTTTGTCGGTGTACGGGGCGATGCTGCTGCTCCCCCTATACGAGCAGCAGGTGCGGGGCCAGAGCGCGCTCGTGGCCGGTCTGCTGCTGGCCCCGCAGGGCTTGGGCATGCTGTTGACGAGGGGCCAGGTGGGCCGGCTCACCGACCGCATCGGCGCCCGACCGATCGTCCTCGCTGGCCTGCTGCTCACGATGGCGGGCACGCTCGCCTACACGCAGGCTGGGCTGCACACCGATGAGCTCCTTCTCGGCGCCTCCCTCGTCATCCGGGGTGCCGGCCTCGGCGCGGTCACCATCCCCGTCATGGCGGCGGCCTACCTGGGCTTGCGGCCCGACCAGGTGCCGCACGCCAGCATCGCGACCCGCATCACGCAGCAAGTGGGCGGCGCGTTTGGCGCCGCCGCCATTGCCATGATCCTAGAGACGCAGCTCGCGGCGCATGTATCCGGCGGCCTGCTGGGTCGCGCCACCGCGTTCGACAACACATTCTGGTGGTCGCTCGGCTTCACCGCGCTGGCCATCATTCCCGCACTGTTGCTTCCGCGTATCCAGGAGGTCGTCGCTCGCGCTCCGGATCAGGCCGGGCCGGCCCCCGAGCCGGGGCCGGCGTTCCTGGGCTAGCGGGAGCTTGCCAGTGGGCCACTGTCTGCTTCCGGGGCCCTGCTGGCCTGTTTCCTGCTTTCAGCCGAGCGCACCGCCCCGAAACAGGGCTGCCAGCGCACTGGCGGACTGGCCCGCGCGGGGAACGAGGTTGGAGATTTCCGCCCTCGTCGCCCGGCAAGCCGGCCCCCTGCCGCTCACGGGGCCGTAGGATGGCGGCGTGGTCGAGAACGTCGCGATTCAGCCGCCGACGCTCGACGACGCCCATGCCGCTGCGGCGCTCCACTACCAGAGCTGGGTGGCCACCTACACGCCGCTCCTCTCACCAGACCAGGCGGCGCGGCTGACGCACGAGGAGCGCGCAGGCCACTGGGAACGCCTCCTGCGCGAGCGTCCCCCGGACAGGGGCGCGCTGGTCGCCAAGCGGGACGGCGCGCTGGTTGGGCTGGTCGAGTGGGAGATGGGCCCTGAAGGCGACCCAACCGTCGGCGAGGTCCACGCAATCCACGTCGCCGCCGAGGAGCGCGGGCGCGGCGTCGGCTGGGCGCTGCTCCAGGCGTCCGTGGCTGCGCTTCGCGAGTCCGGCGTCTGCCGGGCGATCCTCTGGGTCCTCGAGGCCAACGCCAACGCCCGCGCGTTCTACGAGCGTCAGGGCTGGGTGTGGGACGGGACCCGAGTGGAGCATCCGCTCGGCGGATTCGAGGACTTCCCGTGCGTGGTCGAGGTTCGCTACGCGCTCGATCTCTGAGCCGCGCCGCTCAACGCGAACAGGGCGCCACACGATTGGAGGGCCCGTGGCCGACCTTGCGCACAGCCCGCCAGGCGGACCGACGGGCAAGCGTCAGAACCCGCCGCGACGCGATGCGCAACGTTCACCCGCAAAGGTTCGGCACTACTCCTCACGCCGCGACCATTCCCAACTGTTACCGCGATGCTTTCGGGGCACAGGCCTCGTACGTCTGACCACTGTGGGACCAGCCAGGACGTGGGGCCACCAAACGGTAGGTCGTAGGCCGAGCCCCCGAGCATGTCGGCCGCGCGACCCTCCAGGCCGCCACATGGCCTCAGCGAGGAACCGGAGCCGCATCCTGGGCTGACCGGACCTGAGCGAGCAAAGAGCGGATCTCGGGGGGCAGCAAGTCGGACCGTTGAAAGGCCCCGAGATGGTCCGCGCCCGGCACCACCACGAAGAGGACCTGCGCCGGGAGGAGCGCCTCGTCGCCCTCACTGAGATCCTGCTCGCCCCAGACGAAGAGCGAGGCCACCGCGAGATACTTGAGGCGCCGCGGGATCGGCTCGATTGGCCCACGCAGCGAAACAGGGCCGTTATCCCCTCGGCTTCGATGCGTTGCGCCATGGGGTCGTCCCCTTCCCACGGCGGCACATCGGCGAAGCCCACCGACCTTGAGCCCGGCACCAATGGCGGCCACGGCGTCCACCCGGTGCGGATAGCAGGCGGCAACGCGGAGCGCGACGTCGGCGGCCAGCAGCGAGCACCGATAGCACCGGCCTCGGCTACCATCGAACGGACGGTCGGCCCGCGTCGTAGGGGCGGCCCAGACCAGAAGCACGGGAGAACCGTATGCAGCGCCTGCATCGCCGATGCCTCCCGGCCGTTGTCGCAATCCTCATCTCGCTGGCAGCCGTGCCGCTGGCGCCCCGAAGCGTCGCGGCCGAGTCGAGCTACACCGCCAGTTGCGCGGTTCTGCTGCGGGCCTCGCCGTCGACGTCCTCTGCATCGCTGGTGACGATGCCCACCGGAACCGTCGTCACCACGACGGGCACCGTGACGGGCGGGTCGTGGTCGGCTACCTGTGGCGCGTCCGTCTCAGGCAGCACCTGGTACGAGATCATTGCGGTCAACGGTACGGACGTGTCGACGTTGTACGGCGTGAGCGTGGCATACGCCGCCAGCGGGCTTTTCCAGCCGTCCCCCTCGCCCTCGCCGTCCCCCTCGCCCTCGCCGTCCCCCTCGCCGTCCCCCTCGCCCTCGCCGTCGCCGTCGCCCGTTCCAAACTACTCCGCGATGTGCACCGACTTGCTCCGTGCCTCCCCCGCGACGTCTGCCTCCTCGATAGTCAGCATGTCCACCGGCACTGTCGTCACCACGACGGGCACCGTGACGGGCGGGTCGTGGTCGGCTACCTGTGGCGCGTCCGTCTCAGGAAGCACCTGGTACGTGATCGCTGCGGTCAACGGCACAAGCGTGTCGACGTTGTACGGCGTGAGCGTGGCATACGCTGCCACCGGGCTCTTCCAGCCGTCGACGTCATCGCCGTCGCCGACCCCGTCGGCCTACCTGCAGGGGATCGACGTCAGCCACTATCAGGGCACGATCGACTGGTCCCAAGTGCCGGGCGCAGGCAAGCGCTTCGCGATCATGGAGGTCACTCTCGGCCAGACGTACGTCGACCCGACCTATGCGGCCAACCACGCAGCTGCCCGGGCCGCCGGGCTGCCGGTGGCCGCCTACCACTACGCGAAGCCCTCGAGCGACCCGAATGACGCGATCCTCCAGGCCGACTGGTACGCCGAGAACGCCGCGCTGCTCCCGGGTG
>JBKQRF010000239.1:0-6537 GCA_052144055.1 Candidatus Limnocylindrales bacterium | reverse complement strand
CTCGGGTAGCGAGGCCATGAACTGCACCGCCGCTTGCCAGGCCGCCGGGTCGATGGCGCCCAAGCCATGGGCGTCGGTGTAGGGGCTGCGCCAGCCGGCGATCGTGGCCTGCAGGATCTGCAATTGGAGGGGTCGTCCAGAGGCGAGTTCGGGGACCGCGCGGATGGCCGCGTCGAGGCCCCGCTGCGGGTCGGCGGTGATCTCCGCCATGGCCCGCAGAGTGGCCGCAATGAAGGCGCGCAGGGCCGGGCCCTTGGCCGCGATGGTGGCGCTGCTCGCGATGAGTCCGGGGCCGGGCAGGGTCTGGCCCGACTTGAGCTGGAGCACCGAGACCGCTATCCCCTCGGACGCAAGCTGCAGGGGCTCGTCCGCAGCGTAGCCGGTGGCCGCGTCGACTGACCCGTGCGCCACGGCGACCGCTTGTCCATAGTCGGGGTACAGCACGACGCTGATATCGGAGACCGACAGGTGGCCTCCCGCGAGCAGCGCCTCGAGCATGATCCAGTTGCTCCCGCAGCGACAGGGCGTGCCCACCCGCTTGCCACGTAGGTCAGCCGCGCTCCTGATCCCTGCACTCCTCTTGGCGAAGACAACGTTGGGCAGGGTGCCGTAGAGCGTGGCCAGGTAGCGGATGGGGATGCCCTGGCTCACTGCGGGCGGCACGCTCGTGCCGTCGCCGATCCCGATGTCGATGGCGCCCTCCCCGACGAGGGGGATGAGGTCGGGGTCAATCTGGTTCTCGAAGCTGACGGTGAGGCCGGCAGCGGCGTAGTAGCCCGCCTGCTCCGCCAGGTAGAAGGGCGCGAACTGGACGCTCGGGAGGTAGCCCAGGCCGACTGTCAGGTGCGTGAGGGAGACACTGCCGACCGCAGTGCCGGATGCCATCGAGCCCGACGGTGGGGTCTCTCCTGCCGTCGCCCCGGGAGTCACGCTGCAGGCGGCCAGGGTGGCCGAGAGGAGGAGCACGAGGGCCACAGCGGTGGTTGACTGTAACCACTGAGCGCGCGGCATGCTCTTCGGCCGGGACGAACCTGTGACCGAGCTCTCCCAGGCCTCCGAGACAGGGCGCTGCTTGATGTGAGGGAAATGCCTACGCGACACGATGGCAGCCTCCCGCGGACCCCGGATCGCCATGACGCAGCCGTCGCTCACTTTCATCCCCATTCAAAGCTCGTGCCCATTCAAAGCTCGTGTCATACAGCTTGCAGTCTGCGCGGACGGTGCCTCGCGCAGGGAGCTCAGCCGTGTCATCGTTGGCCATAGGTCAGCTGGCTCGCCCAGGGCGGCATCGCGAAGTGGCTCGCTTGATGCGGCCAGGCGTGCGTAAAGAGCCGCGCGCCGAGTCGCGCAGCCCGGCTGCCAAGCGATCGAATCTCTGTACCTGCCTGCGCGAAGATGCCGGCTCTCGTCGTGCCGGCCGCGGAACCGTCGCATAGGATGCGATCCGGCCGGCCGAGCGTCATGGCCTCGCGCACCAATGTATCGAGCTCTGTGTGCCGACTCATGGCGCAGATGGCCCATTGGGCCCATACGCGAGCAGCGCCCCCTCCCCGTGCATCAGATACCGGTCGACGCCCCGCGCCGCCTCGCGTCCTTCACGGATGGCCCACACGACGAGCGACTGGCCGCGAGAGCAGTCGCCCGCGGCGAAGACGCCGGGCACACTCGTCATCTTTGCTTCGTTCGTGGCGATGTTCCCGCGCGCATCCAGCTCGCAGCCAAGGGCCTCCGGCAGCGCCTGCTCGGGCCCCAGGAAGCCCAGCGCGAGGAGCACGAGGTCGGTCCGGATCCGCTGCTCGGTCCCCGCGATCTCGCGTGGGGCAAGCCGGCCGTCCGCCGTTCTGGCCCACTCCACCGCCACCGTCTCGATGCTTGTCACTCGCCCTGTCGCGTCGCCGAGGAACCGCTTCGTCTGGACCGCGTACCGGCGAGGGTCGCCGCCCCAGAGCGCCTGTGCCTCCTCCTGGCCGTAGTCGAGCCGGTAGACCTTCGGCCACTGGGGCCAGGGGTTGTCCGGGGCCCGCACGTCGGGGGGCCGGCCGAGGATCTCGAGCTGAATCACGCTCCGCGCCCCGTGGCGGATCGCCGTCGCCACGCAGTCGGTGCCGGTGTCGCCGCCACCGATCACCACCACGTGCCGGCCCGCGGCCGAGATGTACGCGCCATCGTGGTGGCCGGAGTCGAGGAGGCTCTTCGTGTTGGCGCACAGGTACTCCATCGCCAGGTGGATGCCAGCTAGGCCGCGCCCCTCGAGGGCAAGGTCGCGGGCAACGGTCGCGCCGGTGCAGATCACCGCCGCGTCGAAGTCCGACACCAGCCGGCCGGGCTCGACGTCGTGCCCCACCTCCACGCCGGCTAGAAAGTGCACGCCCTCCTCGGCCAACAGCCGTACTCGCCGCTCGATCATCGCCTTGTCGAGCTTCATGTTGGGGATGCCGTACATCAGCAGTCCACCGATCCGGTCGGCGCGCTCGAAGACCGTGACCTCGTGACCCGCATGGTTGAGCTGGGCGGCCGCCGACAGGCCCGCAGGACCGCTCCCGACGACCGCCGCGCGCATACCCGTGCGCGCGAGCGGCGGCTCCGGCGTGATCCAGCCATTGGCAAAGGCTCGCTCGACGATCTCGAGCTCGATGGTCTTGATCGCGACCGGCTCGGCGTTGATGCCGAGCGTGCAGGAACCCTCGCAGGGCGCAGGACACACGCGGCCAGTGAACTCGGGGAAGTTGTTGGTCTTGTGGAGCCGCATGGTCGCTTCCTGCCACAAGCCCCGATAGACCAGCTCGTTCCACTCGGGGATCAGGTTGTTCACCGGGCAGCCCGAGGCCATCCCGCCGATCAGGATTCCGGTGTGGCAGAACGGGATGCCGCAGTCCATGCACCGCGCGCCCTGCTCTCTGAGGGTCTCCTCCTCGTGGCCTCGGTGGGCCGCGCTCCAGTCGCGGATTCGCTCCAGCGCCGGACGCATGCGGGTCGCTTCCCGCTCGAACTCCAGGAACCCGGTCGGCTTGCCCATGGCTGACCCTCCGTCTGGCCGCGCCTACCCGCCGGCCGCGCGGGCGAGGTCTCTGGCGTTCTGTTCGAAGACCGCCATGTCGGCCTCGAGCGGCGAGACCCCCGTCGTCCGGTTGCCCTGCCGCCCCTCGAGGACCCGCCGGTAGTCGTTGGGCCTGACGGTCACGAAGGTCTCGAGCGCGCGGCCCCAGTCCGCGCGCACCGCCCGCGCCTTCGCGCTGCCGGTGTATTTCGCATGGCGCTCGATCAGGCGGCGTACCAGGGCCTCCTCTGCAGGATCGGACAGCGGCATCAGGCTGATCATCTCCTGGTTGCAGTCCTGCGAGAACGTGCCATCTTCGTCGAGGACGTAGGCGATCCCGCCCGACATGCCGGCCGCGAAGTTGCGCCCGGTCCTCCCGAGCACCACGACCCGGCCGCCCGTCATGTACTCGCAGCCGTGGTCGCCGATGCCCTCCACCACCACGTGCGCGCCGGAGTTGCGTACGCAGAACCGCTCGCCGGCCATCCCTCGCACGTACGCTTCGCCGGAGGTCGCCCCGTACAGCACCACGTTGCCGGCGATCACGTTGTTTTCGGGGACGAATGTCGATTCCGCGGGCGGGTAGACGATCAGCCTGCCGCCCGACAGCCCTTTGCCCAGGTAGTCGTTGGCGTCCCCCTCGAGGACGAGCGTGATCCCTGGTGGCAGGAAGGCGCCGAAGCTCTGTCCTGCCGAGCCCTGGAAGTGCAGGCGGATCGTATCGTCCGGGAGGCCCCGTGCCCCGCGGCGGCGCGTGACCTCGCTGCCCAGCATGGTGCCCACCACCCGGTTCGTGTTGCGGATCGGGAGGGTGGCGCGCACGGGGATCCCCCCGTCGAGCGCCGGCCGGCACAGCTCCAGGAGCGCCGTCGCGTCGAGTGAATCCTCGACGGCGTGCTTCTGGCGGATCTGGCACGTCCGTCCGTAGCGGGTTGGCACGTCGGGCACGTGCAGGATGCGGCTGAAGTCGAGGCTGCGCGCCTTCCAGTGCTCGATCGCGGGCCGCATCTCGATCCGGTCAGCACGCCCCACCATCTCCTCGACGGTCCGGAAGCCGAGCAGCGCCATGTGCTCGCGCAACTCCTGCGCGACGAACCGCATGAAGTGGACGACGTGTTCGGGGTCCCCGGCGAAGCGCGTCCGCAGCTCGGGATCCTGGGTGGCGATCCCGACCGGGCACGTGTTGAGGTGGCAGACCCGCATCATCACGCAGCCGAGGGCGACCAACGGCGCCGTGGCGAACCCGAACTCCTCGGCGCCCAGGAGCGCCCCGATCACCACGTCCCGGCCGGTCTTGAGCTGACCGTCCACCTCGACCGCGATGCGGGACCGCAGGTTGTTCAGCAGCAGCACCTGGTGCGCCTCGGCCAGGCCGAGCTCCCAGGGGATCCCGGCGTGCTTGATCGACGTGAGGGGCGAGGCGCCGGTGCCGCCATCGTGACCGCTGATGAGCACCACGTCCGCGTGCGCCTTGGCGACCCCAGCGGCAATCGTGCCCACGCCCACTTCGGCCACGAGCTTGACCGAGATGCGTGCCTCGCGGTTGGCGTTCTTCAGGTCGTGGATCAGCTCGGCCAGATCCTCGATCGAGTAGATATCGTGGTGCGGGGGCGGGCTGATCAGGCCCACGCCTGGCGTTGAGGCACGGACCCGGGCGATCCAGGGGTAGACCTTGTGGCCGGGCAGCTGGCCCCCCTCGCCCGGCTTGGCGCCCTGCGCCATCTTGATCTGGAGTTCGCTGGCGTTGACGAGGTACTCGCTGGTAACGCCGAAGCGGCCCGAGGCCACCTGCTTGATCGCGCTGTTCTTCGAGTCGCCGTTCTCGAGCGGCACGTATCGCGCGGGGTCCTCACCGCCCTCTCCGGTGTTGGACCTGCCGCCCAGGCGGTTCATGGCGATGGCAAGGGTCTCGTGCGCCTCCTGCGAGATGGACCCGTAACTCATGGCGCCGGTCTTGAAGCGGCGTACGATCGAGTCGACCGGCTCCACGTCGTCGAGCGCAAGCGGGGTGTGGCTCGGCTTCAGGTTCATTAAGCCGCGGAGCGTCGAGAGGTTCCGCGACTGGTCGTCGATGAGCCTGGAATACTCCTTGAAGACCGCGTAGTCGCCAGTGCGGCAGGCGTGCTGCAGGAGGTGAATCGTGAGCGGGTTGAAGAGGTGCGACTCGCCGTCCTCGCGGTATTGGTACTGGCCCCCGACGCCCAGCTGGTGGTGTGCGAGCGGCCCGCGCGGCGGGTAGGCGCGGTAGTGACGCATCTGGACCTCGCGGGCGATGACGTCGATCCCGACCCCGCCGATCCGGGTGGGCGTCCCGGTGAAGTACTCGTCGACGAAGTCCTGGTTGAGTCCGACGGCCTCGAACACCTGCGCGCCGTGGTAGCTCGGGATCGTCGAGATCCCCATCTTCGAGATGACCTTGACGATCCCCTTCGCGACCGCCGTGCGGTACCTCTGCTCGGCGTCCACGGCCGGACCTGGGATCATGCCCAGCCGTACCTGGTCGTGGATCGTCTCGAAGGCGAGGTACGGGTTGACCGCACTGGCGCCGTACCCGATCAGCAGCGCAAAGTGGTGCACCTCGCGAGGCTCACCCGATTCGACGACCAGGCCCACCTTGCTGCGCGTGCCCTCTGTGACGAGGTGGTGCTGGATCGCGGCCACGGCAAGCAGGGCCGGGATCGGCGCAGCGGTCTCGTCATGGCCCCGGTCCGAGAGGATGACGAGGTTGTACCCCTCGTCGATGGCCTCCGAGCATCGATCGCGGACCGCTTCGATCGCCTTACGGAGGCCAGCCCCGCCGTCCTTGGCCTTGTACAGGATCGGCAGGGTGATGGTCTTGAAGCCCCGCGAGCCGTTCGTCCCGTGCAGTTGGCGGATCTTCTCCAACTCCCCGTTGGAGAGGACAGGCGAGGGCAGCGACAGTTGGTGGGCCGCCTCGGGCCCCGGCTCGAGGAGGTTGTCCTCCGGGCCGATGGATTTCTCGACCGCCATGATGATCTCCTCGCGGAGGGCGTCGACGGGCGGGTTCGTCACCTGTGCGAAGAGCTGCTTGAAGTACGCGCAGAGGAGCTGGGGGCGGTCGGAGAGCACGGCGAGCGGCGTGTCGTTGCCCATCGACCCGACGGGCTCGGCGCCCTCTGCCGCCATCGCGTTCACGAGGATCCGCACGTCCTCGGAGGTGTAGCCGAAGACCTCCTGCCGACGCAGGACGGTCTCGTGGTCGGGCTCGATCACGTTCGGAGACAGCAGCAGGTCCTCGAGCTTGACGAGCCATTCCCTCAGCCAGGCCTCGTACGGCTTCTCAGCCGCAACCCGTTCTTTGAGCTCGGCGTCTGAGACGATCCGGCCCTCCCCGGTGTCGACCAGGAACATCCGCCCGGGCTGCAGGCGGCCCTTGGCCACGATCTGGTCGGGGGGGATGTCCAACACCCCGGCCTCGGATGCCATGACCACGACGTCATCGGCCGTGACGTAGTAGCGGGCGGGGCGCAGGCCGTTGC
>JBKQRF010000238.1:0-3978 GCA_052144055.1 Candidatus Limnocylindrales bacterium | reverse complement strand
TGGCGGGGTCACGGACGCCGAAGACAACTTCGTGCCCCACTGCCGCCAGGGCGGCCGCAAGGCCACCGCCCACGTTGCCGGCGCCCATGATCGCGATCCGCATCCCCGCACCCTCCGAGCATCCTGGCTAGGGGCCGCGCGACTGCCTGACCGATCTGCAGGATACAGGCCGAGAGGCAGTGACGGGACGCGCAGGGCGACACGTGGTCAACCGCCGGTTCTCATCGTCATGTCGCTGGCGGCCGGGCCGGAACGGAGGTTGAAGGGCCTGTCACCGGGCCCGATTGCTCAGACTGTGTATGACGAGGTCGGCGCCACCCGGGAGGAGGGACTCGGTAACGGAACCCCTAGCGGACGCCAGGCGTGCGCTAGGGTGCTCGGAGCCCTGCCACATACAATCCAGGCGCGCCCCGTCACGGCAGCTACGACCGGTTCGTGGCGGGGTGCCGCTGATCGGGGGCATTCGCTCATGACCGTACCCGACCAGGAATTGCGAGCGCGCATGGAGGACCGCCGCCAGACGGTCCTCGTCGGCCTGGACCCGCTGACGGGACAGGAAGGACGTGACCCCGGCTACCACCAACTCGCGCAGGCGCTGCGCCGCCTCGCGGGGCGCCTGGTGCACGGCATCTCCAGCGAGGCCGAGCAGGCCCGACTTGAGCGGTTCTTGGCGGAGTCGGACGTCCTGAGCCGCCAGGCGCTGGTGGACTTTGCGGTCGACATCGAACGGTTCCGGCAGACCTGAGCCGCGCGGGGTCGCAGGCACGATGGACGAACAGAAGCGTGCCGTCCCGTGGGAGGAGCTGTACGACGCGCTTCCCGACGGCTGGGCCGCCATGCACACGCAGTGGCGAGAGGCGGACCACCTGTGTGCGGCTCCACGGGCGACACCCGATCGGCGCGAATCCTACCCTCGAGGATCAGTGGCACGAGGCGTTCGGCCCGACCGCAACCATCGCCCTCCGGGCGCTCGCCCAGCTGTTCCGCAATCACTGAATGTGAGGAGCGTGCGCAGGTTCCCGCACCTATGCCCAGGCAAGTTATCCACACCGGGCAGGGAGAGTTGTGGATATCCGACCACTCTGCTCGGAAATAGCCCACGGCGCGCGTAGACTCCGCAGTGCCCGGTGCGCGTGTGAGCCGGGCTGCGTCCCGCCCCGCGGAGCACCGAAGTCCCCAGCTGACAGCTTCCCGGCGGGGCGGATACCACAGCGACGCACGCGGGGTGACGCGTGACCGAGAGAGAGCTGGAGACGCGGGAACGTGCGGCACGCCGTGCCCTGATCCTGCACGACCACGCGATGCTGACGGGCCTCATTGAGTTGACCCTCAACCACCGTCTCTTCGTCGTGCGTGTCGCGCGCAGTCTGGCGGAGGCCGAGCCGATCCTCGCCGACAAGCTCCCGCACATGACCGTGGTCGACAGTGAACGACCTCGGCCACAGCCTGTAGACTCCGGGCTGCCCGACCTGCATCCGGGTTGCGTCCCGCCGGTGGCCCTGGCGTGAGGTCTGCCTCCAGCCACCCTGCTGACTCGCTCTAATGCGCGCGGGTCCCGTCGCACATGGAAGGAGCCGCATGAAGGTCCGCCATCGCTCACTCGTCTCGCAGCTCTACCGGACGGCACGCCTAGCGAATGACCTGTCCGTGGTGGCGTCGGGCAACCCGCACCGCATGGCCCGCCGGGCCAAGAACAAGATCGTCGGCCGGGCGATGGCCCGAGCCGGCATATGGCGGATGCTGTGGGGCGGACGACGATGAGGGAAGAGGACCCGCAGGAGTGGTGGGACGAACGGGCCAAGGCGGCGGACGACCTTGTGGACTACTACCTCACGCTCCGCGCCCCCGCCCTCGACGGGCCAGAGCGCGAGCGATGGGCGGACGATGCAGCGTTCTGGATGCACATCGGAATCCTGCTCGAACATGCGACGAACGAGACTGATCCGTCGGACTTTCGGGCGGACGTGCTCACGGCGCACGTGATCGAGGACCACGAGCTGGCTGAGGAGGCCGATGCCGGCGACAGCGACGCACCGGCTGAGGAAGAGCCTTCCACGCGGCGGCCCCGGCGCCTGAATTGACTATTCCTCACGGACTTCTCCGAGGCGCCGCTTCGCCGTCAGGGAGGAGCCTCTCTCGTTGCCGTCCGGCTCTGCAAGCACCACCGAACGTCGTAGGGTGTGCTCATGGGCAGCCTGCAGAAGGAGAGCCGCCGCAAGGCCGAGCGGGAGGCCGCTATGCGCCAGCGTGCTCTCGAGCGCGAGCGCCAGCGGCGCGCTGCGCGCGACGCTGACACTGCTACGGACGCGCCGAGGGATACTGCGTCGCCCGTCGACTCACGCACGCCCCGCCGTCACGCTGGCGGCGGGCCGCCCACCAGCACCTCGGCTACGGGCGTTCCACCTCGACCTCCACACGGCCGGGCCATGGTGTGGGGGTCGGCGGCTACCCAAAGGCCAGAGGCAGCTCGGTACCGGCGGACAGCTCACCCGCCACAGGACAAGAGCCCGGATGCTTCCTTGGCTCGGAGAACGCGCAGCGCCGCGTCGTCGACTCGAGCACGGAACGCACGGTCCGAGGTCGAGCGCGAGCTGATCGCCTGGGCCATGGTGATCGCTGGACCGAGCGTCTTCGAGATGATCATGTCGCCACCCGCGTCGACGAAGTCGACGGCGCGCGTAGCCGGGGGGATGGAAGCGACCGCGGCAGCGGCGCCCAGGTCGTCCGAGATGACTACGCCAGCGAAGCGTAAGTCGCCCCGCAGTATCCCGCCCACGATGGTCGATGAGAAAACCGCCAGCTGGGTGGGGTCGATCCGCGTATAGGTCGCCAACGACACCATGACGAACGGCACACCGGCCGCCACCGCTCCGGCGAACGGGTCGAGGAACCGATCATGCGGTGTGGTAACGGCGTCGGTCACGCTCCCCACGAAGTCCGTGTTGCCGCTGACCCTCCCCAGCCCGGGGAAGTGCTTCGCCGTGGTCGCGATCCCTGCCTGCTGCATGCCACGGATGAAGGCGACCACGTGGCTACGGACTGAGGCGGGTACGTGCCCGAACTCCCGCTGCAGCTGGCCGATGGGCGCGTTCGATGCATCGTTGCCCGGGGGCACCACATCCGCCACAGGCGCGAAGTCGAGGTTGATACCGGCGGAACGGAGCTGGCGCCCCCAACCCGCCGCCAGACTCTCAAGCACGGACGGCGCGAGGCTCCCTTGGTCGAGTGCGGCCGGGATCGTGCTGAACCCGGGTCCCGACAGCGCCTGGATAAGACCGCCCTCCTGGTTCGCGGCCACGAAGAAGCGCACGCCTGCGGTCGTCCCGGCGGCTTGCGCCTGGACGGCGTCCGCGAGCGTGCGCACCACCGACACGCCCTCGCTGGTCGGTGCCGTGAACCAGAACCGACCCGAAGTGGTACGCGGCGATGGCGGCGCGCTCCGAGGCGCCCAGACGGTCGTCAGCCAAGCCGACCACAAAGAGCTGGCCGATCCGCTGCGGCTCCGTCATGGAGGCGAGCGTTTGCACGGGGCAGCTCGACGTGGCCGTGGGGGCTAGCGTGGACGGGGAGCGCGCGGGTGGGGACGGCGACGCCAAGCCGGAGCTTGCTAGGACGGCCGGGGTCGTCGCCGGTGAGGATGCGGCCGGTGAGGTCGTCGCAAGGCCGCTCCCACATGCCCCAGTGACGGCGACGAGGAGTAGGGCCAGACCGTCACGGATGCCTTGACTGGACGTGCTGTCACCTCGCGTTGTTTGGTCGAATCAGGAGTCGGTGCCGACGGCTAGGAGGCTACGAGATCACGAGTCCGTGCGTCACGAACACGCGATCTAGTCGTTGCCCGCGCCGCCTCAGGTCCGCGAGACTATGCCAGCAGCCCCGGCTGGGTGGCGGTGAGCCACGCGATCGCGAGCAGAGCCACCCCGACGGCCTGCACCTCCCATCCCCGCTCACGGGCCGTGGCCGACGTGGCGCGGCTCG
>JBKQRF010000237.1:0-16533 GCA_052144055.1 Candidatus Limnocylindrales bacterium | reverse complement strand
TGGCGGGGTCACGGACGCCGAAGACAACTTCGTGCCCCACTGCCGCCAGGGCGGCCGCAAGGCCACCGCCCACGTTGCCGGCGCCCATGATCGCGATCCGCATCCCCGCACCCTCCGAGCATCCTGGGCCAAGGAGACTATCCGACTGCCCTTGTATCTAAAGGATAGGGGGCAAGGAGCGGACTCATGGTTTGAGGCGTGGCGAAACGCCCTCTCATCCATTGAGCAGACGAGACCCGGCATGGCTGCCCGCAGGACGATCGGCCACCAGGCAGTGAACTCGGACCAGTCCGTGGGGTCGGCCAGCAGATCGGCCAGGGTCACGGCCCTGATCTCCGCTACTTCCGCCGCGTTGAGCAATGGTTGATGCACCGTCGTCCAACGAACAAGGTGGTTGTGATCGCGCTCGACGAGTCCAGAGTGGATGACCATTAGCCAAGGGACGGCCTTGTTCGCGGGCTTCGGTGCCTGAATGCCGCGTTGACCGGGCAGCTTGATCGCATCGGAGATCGACCGTTCCGGGTTGCCCCGACCGCGGCTGGCGCGGCCCTGGACACGCTACGGCCGCCAGATTCGCCCCGAGCGGCGGACAACGAGCGCAGGACTAGGAAATCTGGACTGGGGCTTAGGTAGACCGCGCTGCCCAGCCACGTCGGGCCTCTGGTCGCCGGGGTTAGGGTCGCCGTGGGGCACTGCGACGCGGTGCTGGCCGGGTGAGTGGTCGGAGACCCTCTGCCGCTCGTGCAGCCCCGAGAACCGCGTCGACCTTCGGGCTCCTCCAGGCGACCAGCTCGCCCGCGCGATACCGATGTCCCGCGCGATCCACGTAGCATGTCTCCGTCCGGGTCTCGTAGACGGGCTCTAGTGCAAGCGGGATGACGGCGGTGATGCCGGAGTCACGTGGCGCCAGCGCTGCCGCCCCGATGCGAACGGCTATCTGGGCCCGATCGAGCACGCGAGTGCTCAACGAAGCGAGCGTCTCCACCTCGCGCTGCTCGAGGCTCGGGGTCAGGCAGCCCGCGTCAACGAGCACGTCGGCGATGGACTCTCCGGGTCGCGCCGCGCCGCGCTGGCAGAGTGCCTGGAGCTTGACGCGCCGTGTCTTGCATGCCTGGGCGGCCGCCTTCGCAGCCTGCTGGGCGGCCTTGTCCTGCTCCACAGCCTGCTGGCGGGCGTCGTCCGCGAGCGGGCGCCGTTGGGCGCGCGCCCGCTCGGCCGCTCTGGGCTGTGCATCGACGGTGGCAGTCACCGTGGCGAGCGCGCTGAGGACATCGGCGCTGCGCGCGGAGGCGGGGTCGTCGAGGACCGCCCCGCTGCGTGACGTCGGCGCACTTCCAAGCGCTGCGGCGTGCGGGCCTCGTCGTGGCGCGCCGAGATGCAACCCGGATCCTCAAGGAGCTGCGCCGCGCCATCGTTCACACAATCCGGCTCCCCTAGGGTCCCGCGCTCGCCCGGCCTCGTCATCAGCGCTCCGAGTTATCCGGGCGGCGTGGGAGGCTCTCGAGGACAGAGCGGAAGATCGCGAGCGCTTCGCTGATCTCGCCCGCAGTCACGTCGAGCGGTGCGATCCAGCGGATGACGTGGTGGGCGCTCCCGCAGGAGAGGAGCAGGAGACCTGCGTCCGCGCAGCCTGCGAGGAGGCCGGCGCACGTCTCGGGGTCTGGTGCGCGGGTCCTTTGGTCTCGCACGAACTCCACACCGATCATCAGCCCCGGTCCGCGGACATCGCCGATCCGCGTGTCGTGCGCGGCAATGGAGCGAAGACCCGCGCTTAGCTCGGCGCCTCGGGCCGCCGCGTTCTCGATGAGCCGACCGGAGCGGATTGTCTCCAGCACCGCGATCCCGGCCGCGCACACAAGGGGGTTGCCCCCATACGTCGTGCCGTGGGCGCCGCGACCCCAGCGCGCCTGCAGCTCACGCCGCGACGCCATCGCCGAGAGCGGCAGGCCGTTGGCCATGGCCTTCGCCATGCACACCACGTCGGGGACGATGCCGGCGTGCTGGAAGCCCCACATCCGCCCGGTACGGCGCCAGCGAGCCTCAGCGGGGACGGTTGAGGCCAGTATGGCTCACGACTCTGCCGGTCAGGTTTCGTGCCTCAGATGGGAGACTCACCCGTCCTGTCCCGGGCGATGGGCTGCCACCGCCGGTCGGCCGGTGTCCATCGGCACCCCTCACCATGGAACGATGGTGGTGGTGCTGCCCTTGGTGGCAGCTCGTAGGCACCGCCTGCCTCCGGGTGCCTGGGTGAGATCGCGTGCGAACTGCTCGCTCGCCTACCGGCTGCCCACAAGCGACCGTCGGGCGCCTAGGTCGCTCGCGATGCCCCGTCGAGCACCGCTCGCGCCTCCCCCAGGGAGAGCACTCCCTCGTAGACCGCGCGACCCAGAATGACGCCATCGCACCCGACGTCCCGCAGTTGGCGCACGTCCTGTGCGGTTCGAACGCCGCCCGACGCCAGCAGGGTCGCCGCTGGTGCGACCTGGCGGACGCGGGCCAGAAGGTCGAGGTCCGGCCCCGCCATCATTCCGTCGCGCGAGATCGCCGTCACCTCCAGGATCGATACGCCGGCGTCGACGAGGCGCGCGATCGCCTGATCCAGCAGTACCCCGGCGGCTCCCTGACGCCAGCCCTCCCCCACGGCCAGCCCCCCGCGCACGTCCAGCGCCGCTACGATGCGTGTGCTCCCGTGCCGCGCCACGAGCCGCGCGGCCAGGCTCGGATCCCCGAGCAGGGCGGTCCCGAGCACGACTCGCTCGGCTCCGGTCGCGAGGGCACGGGCCACCGAGTCCCCATCCCGCAGGCCGCCCGCCACCTCGCTCGCGATCCCACTTCCTAGGCCGGCCCGCACGACCTTGCGCACTGTCACTGCCTGCGCCGCGCGGCCGGACAGCGCGCCGTCGAGGTCGACGACATGCAACAGATCGGCGCCCTCGCGTGCCCACCGTCGGGCCGCCGCAGCTGGATCCTGGTCGTACACGCTGGCCTGCGCAGGATCGCCGTTCCGGAGGCGCACGACGCGGCCGCCCAGGAGGTCGACCGACGGGACAAGCAGGAATGAACGAGGGGAGGTGCTAGAGCGCGGTGAAGGAATGGCGGTTGGGGAAGCGTCCCGCGCCGCTGCCGCATCCCGCCGCAGAGGCGACCCTGCACCGTGCCGCGCATCTTGGCGCTCGCGCTCTCGCCCCTTCATGTTAGTATGCTACTATAACAGTTGACGGCGATACCTGCGATGTCAGCCCGACGGTGGCATCGAGGTGACGTCGCTCATCAGGCGGGAGGGGATAGGCAGCCATGCTCGCACCCGAAGGGACCTGGCAGACGGCGGAGACCGATGCGCTGCTGGACGCGATCGTCGGCCTGCGCGACCGCGACGAGGCGGCGCACTTTCTGCGCGATCTCTGCACCCTGGGCGAACTGCACGACCTCGCGCAGCGCTGGCAAGTCGCGCGGCTCCTCGCGGAGGGTCGCCACTACGGCGAGGTGTCCCGTCTGACGGGCGCCAGCACCGCGACGGTGACGCGCATCGCGCAATGGCTGCATCACGGAACGGGCGGGTATGCGCGGGCGCTCGAGAGGCTTGCCGAGAGTCAGGGCCTCCCGTCCCCGATGCCTGCGGCAGGGTCTCCCGATGCCCCTGGCCCACGACCCGTCGAGCCCGCCGGCTCGACCCTCGCGCGCCGTCCATGACACCGTACCTCCGACTCGCGGTGCCCAACAAGGGCCGTCTGCTCGAGCCCACCATCGCCCTGCTGCGCGACGCCGGTCTGGTCTTCGACGCACGCGAGCGCTCGTTGGTGAGCCGCTGCGAGAACTTCCCGCTCGACATCCTGTTCGTCCGCACCGAGGACATCGTCGAGTTCGTGGGCGACCGCGTGGCCGACATGGGCATCACCGGCACCAACCTGTTGGCCGAGTCGGGTCGCCCACTGGATGTGCGAGCGTCGCTCCACTATGGCCACTGCCACCTCGACGCCGCCGTGCCGGCAAACGCGCCAGCCCAGACCATCGAGGATCTTGCCGGGTGTCGCGTGGCCACGTCCCATCCGGCGTACGCCGGCCGCTACTTCCGGGAGCGTCAGCTGGACGTGGAGGTCGTGCCGCTCAGCGGGGCGGTGGAGGTGGCGCCGCGGATGGGACTCGCCGACGCCATCGTGGATCTCGTCTCCACCGGTTCGACGCTGCTCGTCAACGGGCTCCGTTCCGTGGGCACGCTGCTCGCGAGCGAAGCCATCCTGGTGGCCAACCCGGGCGCAGACGGCCCCGCGGCTGAGGTCGTGACCATGCTGCAGGCCGTGGTGGACGCGCGGGAGCGCCGCTACGTGATGATGAATGCCCCGCTGTCCGCCCTGGCCGAGATCGAGGCGCTCCTCCCGGGGCTCGGCTCGCCCAGCGTGCTGCCGCTGGCCAGGCCGGACATGGTGGCGGTCCACGCCGTCGTCGGGGCCGACGAAGTCTGGGGGCTGTTGGGACGCCTGCGCAACGCAGGCGCTTCCGGCATCCTCGTGCTGCCCATCGAGCTGCTGATCCGGTGAGCGAGTCGCGCGCCGCGACCGGCCTTTCCTCGCCTGCGGCGCGGCCGGTCAGGCTTCCCCGAGTGCGCCTGCGCGACCTGACGGTCGGGGAACGTCGGACGCTCGTGCGCCGCACCGCCGGCACGGGCAAGGACGTCCGCGATGCTGCTCGGGCGATCATCCAGGCGGTCCGCTCCGGGGGCGACCGCGCCTTGCTTGAGCTTGGCGCGCGTTATGGCGGCGCCTGGACCGAAGGATTCGAGCCAGGGCCGGCGCCCGGAATGCCGCCGCCGATCCGGGTGCCCGTCGAACGGCTTCGCGCGGCGGCCGGCACTCTGGCGCCCGAGCTCCGCGAGGGGCTCCTGCTTATGGCCCGGCACATCGAAGCGTTCCACCGCGTGCAGGTCCCACCGCAGGAGCAGTGGGTGGACGTGGCCCCCGGGATTCGCGTGGGCCGCGTCTGGCGGCCGCTCGATCGGGTAGGGGTCTACGTCCCCGGCGGCGAAGCCGCCTACCCCAGCTCGCTGCTCATGGGCGTCATCCCCGCGCGGCTCGCCGGGGTGGGGGCGATCGCGGTCGCGAGCCCGGCCGGGCATGATGGACGGCTGTCCCCGGTGTTGCTGGGTGCCGCTGGCCTGCTGGGAGTGCAGGAGTTCTACGCGATGGGCGGCGCCCAGGCGATCGCCGCGCTGGCGCACGGCACCGAGAGCGTGGCCGCCGTGGACGCGATCGTCGGCCCCGGCAACGCCTGGGTCACCGCCGCGAAACTCGAGGTGCTCGGCGACGTCGCGATCGACATGCCGGCCGGTCCGTCCGAGGTCATGGTGCTTGCGGACGGGAGCGCCGACCCAGCCTACATCGCGGCCGACCTGTTGAGCCAGGCGGAGCACGGCGCCGACTCAGCCGCGGTGCTCGTGGCCGTCGACGGGGCGATCGCGGACGCAGTCCAGGCGGAGATCGAGCGGCAGCTGCCGCTCCAGTCCCGCCTGGCATACCTCGCCGCGTCGCTCGGGTCGGCCGGGCTGATCGTGGTGGCCGACGGGCTCGACGACGCGGTAGCCTTCGTCAACGAGTACGCCCCCGAGCACCTGTCGGTCTCGTTGGATGGCGCGGTCGAGCTGCTCCCGCGCATCCGCCACGCGGGTTCCGTCTTCCTCGGCGCCTACGCACCTGAGTCAGCCGGTGACTACGCGACTGGATCCAACCACATCCTGCCCACTGGCCGGCTGGCGCGCGCGTACGGGCCGCTGTCCGTGGAGGCGTTCGGGCACTGGATGCAGGCGCAGGTCGTGGATCGCGACGGCCTCGCCTCCATCGCCCCTGCCGTGGCCGCGGTCGCGGAGGCGGAGGGGCTTTTCGCTCACCGGCGCGCAGTCGAGATCCGGTTCGAGGGTCGGGCGGCAGGGGCGCCGAGGCTGTGAGCGCTGACACCATGAGCGCCGAGACGATGAGCCCCGCCGGCTACCAGTGGGAGGCCAGCGACGCGGAGGTCGCCGCTGCCCACGGGCTGGAAGCAGCGCAGGTGGTGCGGTTCGACACGAACACGTCGCCGCGCACGGCCCCCTCGCTGGGCACGTGGGTCGAGGCTGCAGCCGCGAACGCGAGGCTCAACGAGTACCCAGACGCCACCTACGCCCGGCTGACGAGGGCCATCTCCGATCGGCTCGGTGTGCCTCGCGCGTCGATCACCGTCGGGGCGGGGGCGGACGAGATCCTCGACCTCGCCGCGAAGGCCAGCCTGCGGCCAGGCGGCCGCGCGGTGGTTCCCACGCCGAGTTACGGCATGTACCCGGTGGTGACACGTCAGCGCGCCGCCGTGCTGGTGGAGGTACCACGGGGGGCTGCCGACGATGGGTTTCCGCTCTATGTTGACGCGCTTCTCGGGGCGGCGGCCGACGCTGATTTCGTGTGGCTGTGCGACCCGAACAACCCGACCGGGACCGTGGAGGCGCGCGCGACCCTGCGAGGCTTGCTTGAGGGCCTGGCCGCCCTGCCCGGTGGGGGGCCCGTGGTGGTCCTCGACGAGGCGTATCGAGAGTTCGCGGGAACGAGCCTGGCCGACACCGCGGACGAGTTCCCGCGCTTGATCATCGTCCGCACGCTATCTAAGGCATACGGGCTGGCCGGCATCCGCGTTGGGTACGCGGTGGCGCACCCGGCACTCACGGCGCGCCTCTCGGCCGTCCGACCGCCCGGCAGCATCGCCACGCTCTCAGCGTCGATCGCCGCGGCCGCCCTGGCCGATTCCGCGTTTGCCGACGCGAACGTGGCCATGCTTACGGCGGAGCGCGAACGGTGGCGGAACGCGCTCCTCGAGGCGGGCTGGCGGGCGCTCCCGAGCGTCACCAACTTCCTGCTGGTCGACGCGATCACCCCGTGGGCGGCCGACTCGGCGGCGGAGCGGCTGCTGCGCTGCGGACTCGTCCCCCGTCGGTTCGGAGCCGGACCGTTGCGCAGCTTCCTGCGGCTGACGGTACGGACCCCCGACCAGGACAACGGACTCCTCGCGGCGCTGGGCCTCGGGCCCGGAAGGGAGACGGCTACGTGACCGGCACTGGATCGCGGCGGGCGGAAGCGCGCCGGACCACCCGTGAGACCGACGTGCGGGTAACCCTTGACCTGGACGGGTCGGGGCAGGCCCGGGTCGGCACCGGCGTGGGGTTCTACGACCACCTGTGGACCTCGCTGGCGCACCACGCCCTGTTTGACCTCCAGATCGATGCAAGCGGTGACCTCGACGTCGATGAGCACCACACGGTCGAGGACGTGGCGCTGACGCTCGGGCGTGCCTTCCGCCAGGCGCTCGGAGATGCCGCCGGCATCGAGCGCTTCGGCGACGCGTCGGTGCCCATGGACGAGGCGCTGGCGCATGCGGTGGTGGACTGCTCAGGACGCGGATATGCCGCCCTATCGCTGATGTTCCGGTCCGAGCGGATCGGGTCGCTCCCGACGCAGCTGATCCCTCACGCGCTCGAGTCGTTCGCACGCGAGGCAGGCATCACGCTGCACCTCAGCGCCGACGGCGCGAACGATCACCACGTCGCGGAGGCGGCGTTCAAGGCGCTGGCCCGTGCGCTCCGGCGCGCGGTGACGCTCGACCTGCGACGGTCGGGGGTGGCGTCCAGCAAGGGCAACGTCGTCGAAGAAGGGGCGAACGCATGACGGCCCGCGGGCCGGTGTCCGTGGCGCTCGTCGACTACGGCGCCGGCAACTTGCTCAGCATCGGTCAGGCCCTGACGGTGCTGGGGGCCGACGTGCGCGTCGTCCGCCGCGCCGGCGAGGTCGGGATGCCGGACCTGGTGGTGGTCCCCGGCGTGGGTGCGCAGGGACCTGCGATGCGCCGCCTGCGCCGCACTGGGCTGGACACGGCACTCGACGAGGCTGTGGCGGGCGGGGCCTGGTTCCTCGGGATCTGCCTCGGCATGCAGTTGCTGTTCGAGCGCTCCGAGGAGGACGGTTCCCGCGGACTCGGGTGGATCGCGGGGGAGACGCGCCGGCTGCTTTCGGCTCCGCGTCTGCCGCACATCGGCTGGAACGAGCTCGAGGTGCTGGCGCCCCACCGCATGCTCGATGGGCTTCCCCCCCGAGCGCCAATGTACTTCGTCCACTCCTATGCGCCCGTGCCAGATGATCGCGGAGTGGTCGTCGCGGAGACGTCGTACGGAGGCCGCTTCGCCAGCGCGGTGGTCAGCGGCCGCTTGCTGGGCCTCCAGTTCCACCCTGAGAAGTCCGGGCGCGACGGCCTGCGCGTACTGCAGAACGTGCTCGAACTGGCCGTCCGGGCGCCGGCTCGGGTCGCGCGGGACGGATCCGATCCCGCCGGTGGAGCCAAGCTGGAAGGCACGCCCGCGCGGAGGAAGGCACCGCTCGTGGCACCAGCGATTGGGGCCCTCGCCTGATGCTGCTGCATCGCGTGATCCCCTGCCTGGACGTGCGCAGCGGGCGGGTCGTCAAGGGCACGCAGTTCGTGGACCTCGTCGACGAAGGCGATCCGGCCGAGCTCGCGGCGCGCTACGCCGAGGCCGGTGCCGACGAGATCTGCTTCCTCGATATCACGGCCGCGGTCGAGGAACGGACGACGCTATTGGACGTCGTGGAACGGACGGCCCGGCGCGCCTTCGTGCCGCTCACGGTGGGGGGTGGCGTGCGGTCGGCCGCGGATATGCGCGCGGTCCTGCGCTCGGGCGCCGATCGGGTGGCCGTGAACAGCGCCGCGGTGGCCGACCCAGCCCTGGTCGACCGCTGCGCGCGGCGGTTCGGGCGCCAGTGCGTGGTGGTCTCGATCGACGCCCGGAGGACGGGCAGCTCAGACGAGGACGGCGAGGCAGCTGCGAGCGGCCGGCGCGGGCCGGAGCGGGCTGGGAGCGCGGCGCCTCCGGCCTGGGAGGTGGTGGTCCGGGGCGGGCGTCAGGGCACCGGGCTCGACGCCGTCTCATGGGCTCTGGAGGCCGCCCAGCGCGGCGCCGGCGAGATCCTGCTCACCTCAATCGACCGAGACGGGACCCGCGCCGGCTACGACCTGGAGCTGCTGCGGGCAGTAACGTCGTCGGTGGGCGTCCCCGTCGTCGCGTCCGGCGGAGCAGGCCGCCCAGAGGATTTCGTCGCGGCGATCATCGAGGGGGGCGTCGACGCGGTGCTCGCTGCGTCGGTCTTCCATCGCGACCTGCACGGCATCGCAGCGGTCAAGCGGGCCATGGCGGCGGCAGGGATCCCCGTGCGCCTGGCCTGTGCGGCGTGAGAGGGCGCGGCGACGTGGCACGGGGAACGTGGCGGGAGCATGTCGAGCCGGCCGGGCGGATGATCGACCCGGCCGCCGTGCACTGGAGCCCCGACGGGCTCGTGCCGGCGGTGGTCCGCGACGCTGGAGATGGCGCCGTGCTGATGCTCGCCTACATGGACGCGGAGGCGCTGTCGGCGACCATCGAGACAGGCCTGGTGCACTTCCACTCGCGAAGCCGCGGCCGTCTGTGGCAGAAGGGCGAGACCAGCGGCAACGTGCTAAGGCTGCGCGAGCTGGCGCTCGACTGCGACGCCGACGCGATCCTCGTGAGCGCCGAGGCGGCCGGGCCCGCCTGCCACACCGGGAGTCGGTCGTGCTTCGGTGACACGTTGCCGTCGCGCCCGGAGTCGACAGCGCCTGCCCTGGTAACTTCGCCCGCTGCGTCAGAGCAGGGCTTCGAGTGGCTCGAGCGGCTCTGGGCCACCATCGCCGACCGCAGGGCTGCGGCCGACCCGGAGCGCTCGCACACCGCGCGACTCATCGCCGGTGGCGTTGATGCGTGCGCGCGCAAGGTCACCGAGGAAGCGACAGAGGTGCTGCTCGCGGCGCGCGACGACGCTGAGTCACAGCGCGCGGCTCTGACCGCCGATCGAGCGACAACCCGTGCGGCGCTGGCGAGCGAGGTCGCAGACTTGCTGTACCACCTACTGGTTCTGTCTGCCGAGCGCGACCTCGAGCCGTGCGACGTGCTGAGGGTGCTGCGAGCCCGTCACCGCGCCTAACCGGCGGGACCCGCGCCGGGCTACGCCAGCCCGACCCCACAGAGCGCCGGCGCCCACCATGTCGCACCACGTGGTAGCGCCCGCCGACCGACCGGCCTATCGGCGCGTCGCCGTCGACCACGCTCGCACGTTGCGATTCTGCCCGCCGATGCAGAAGATCCCTGCAACCAGATCGAGCGCGCCTGAGGCCCCGTCACCATGTCACTCTCTATGAAAGGGAGCCCCACCGTCAAGGGCAGGGACCCGCTTGGTGATCGAGCCTGGGCCTAAGGACCGGCGGATTGCTGAGGTGATCGAGCAGCACTCATCTCTCTATGGCCTTCTCAGTCAGGAAGGACAAGGTCAGGTGGGAGGCTGCGCCGGCGGCCCAATTCCATTAGGGGGTCGTCAAGCGACCAGTGACATAGCGGGGCCTGCCGGGGCGAACGGTTCGTGCTTGGTGAGGACGTGCCAGATGGCTTCGGATAGCTGGCGGGCGAGGTCGACGCGGGCCACCTTGGCACCGCGCTGCCGGCCGAGCCGCTGCTTCGTCCGCTCGTAGCGGTCCCGATAGCGGGGATCGCGGGCGGCGTGGGTGGCAGCCTCGATGAGCGCCCAGCGCAGGTACTTGGGGCCGTTCTTCGCGAGTGGGCCACGCCGATCCTTGCTGCCGGACTGACGGACCAGCGGGCACAGCCCCGTATAGCCAGCGAGTTTCTTGGGGCTCGCGAAGCGCCCGATGTCGCCGATCTCTGAGGCGATCGTATAGGCCAGCACCCACCCGACGCCGGGCACGGTCAGGAGGAGCGGGATGGACGGGTGGTCGGCGCCGAGCCGCCGCAGGTCGACCTCACGGGTTCGATATCGCAGTTCAGCTCGTCGACGAAACGCAAGCTGGTCAGGAGACTGGCGTCCCACGGCTCAGGGATAGCCAATCGTCCCAGGAGCCGCCGACCGCCAACCCAGAACAGGTCCGTGACCGACACCGGGTGGCCAAAGGTCATGAGCGTGGCGCGGATGCGGTTCTTCAAGGCCGTGCGGTCGCGGATCAAGTGGAGCCGGAAGCGAGCGCGCTCCCGCTGGGCCCGGACGTCGGGGGTGGGCAGCCAGATCTCGGGTACCAGCTCCCGTCGTGCCAGCTCGGCGAGGACCCGGGCGTCGATCTGGTCGGTCTTTGGCTGCCAGTGGAGCCAGGCCCTTGGCCTTGACCGCGTCCGCGATCGCCACGTCCCAGCCGTACCGCTCGAGGGTGTCGTGGACGAAGCGCGCGCCGGTCATCGACTCGATGACGGCGCTCACCTCCTGCCCCTGGCGCGAAACCCGCGCGGCGAGGGTGCGCAGGGCATCCGCGTCAGGCCGGACGGCCGTCACCTCGACGGTCTGGCCCTCCTCGTCAAGGACGTGCACATCAAGGCGCTGGCGTGACAGATCCAATCCGGCGTACAACATGGCCTGGAGCCTCCCGGTGCTGGTTCCCTTGAGAACCCAACGCTGTCACCGGTGGGGCTCCCTTTCATGCCATTCCATCGTGCGGGCGAGTGAGACGTTCGCTCCGCCCTTCGGTTCACCAGCGCCGACGAGCTCTGCACTCCGACTCCGGCCGATGAAGGCCGGCTTCGTCCTGCGGGATCGGCAGGTCCGCGCCGGCGCGATCGCGCCCGGCGCACGGCACGCGCCGCGACCTCGCCGCGCACCCATTGACACAGGGCCGGCCGGCCAGTATGGTCCCTGACACCATGAACCACGTCGAACTGAAGGCGAAGCGCTGGCGGCCCTGCCGGGAGGCACGGACCTAGAGGCTTCGCACGCAGCGACGGGCGGGGCCTCCAGGCACGGAGGTCCCAGGGGCCGCGGTTCCGGGAAGGAACACCGCGGCTCTTTTGTTTGCCCGCAAACGGCAGACCTCCGACCGGCGGCTCCCTCCGCGAGGAGGTCACAGATGCGAGCGATCGTCTTGGGGGACGGGCCGATGGGCCGCGCGATGGCGGCGGGGCTTGTCGAGCGAGGCGCCGAGGAGGTGGCCGTGCTGGGGCGCCCGGCGACCACCCACCCTCCCCGAGCCTTCGACGGCGTGAAGGTCGCGTTCGACTTCTCGCGGGGTGACGCCGTCGTTGCCAACGTCGCCTCCGGGCTCGCCGGTGGCTGCCGGCGCTTCGTGATCGGGACGACTGCCTGGGTCGTCGCGCCCACGGAGATCGATGCCGTCCTAGTCCAGCACGGCGCGGCGGCCGTGGCGGCGGCCAACTTCAGCCCCGGCGTCAACCTGTTGACGCGGCTCGTCGAATCCGCCACACAGATGTTCGGAGCGCTGCCCGAGTACGACCCCTTCGTGCTGGAGTGGCACCGGCGGGGGAAGGCGGACCGGCCCTCCGGCACCGCGCTCGAGCTGTCGCGCCGCATCCTGGCCGTTCACCCCGGTAAGACGCGCCTCGCGGATCACGCGCGCTCGGGGGCGCTCGAGGCCGATGAGCTCGAGGTGTCGAGCCTGCGGGCTGGCGCATCGCCCGGCATGCACCTCGTGGGGTTCGACGCGCCCGGCGAGACGGTCGAGCTGCGGCTGACCGCCCGTGACCGCTCGGCCTACGCACTGGGGGCGCTCGCGGCCGCCGACTGGCTGCTGCGCGCGCCGCGGGCACCTGGCATCCATGCCTTCGACACGGTCGTGGACGGGCTGATCGCGTCCGGAACTCCACCAGCGGCGACCAGCGCGGGCACCACCTCACCCCGGCACCGACCGATCGACGCGCGGGCACGTCTCCCGTCGCGGCGCCTATGCGATGACCCACCACCCCGGCGCCCCGTCTGGCAAGGGCGCCGGAATCGCTCGGACCGTGCAGTCGCTTCGTCACGGCCGGCACAAGAGTCCGGCCGAGACAGAAAGGGGGTTCTCCCATGACCACCTCTCGTACCATCCACGCCCCAACTGCGGTCATGGCCGACCGGTCCCCGCGCATCCGCGGCGCCTTCACGGCTCTAGTCACGCCGTTCGACGCGAACGGCGCCCTGGACGAGCCGGCGCTGAGCCGGCTGGTCTCGTGGCAATTGCTCGCCGGCATCGACGGCCTGGTGCCGTGCGGGACGACCGGCGAGTCGCCCACCCTCAGCGTCGCCGAGCGCGAACGCGTGATCGCGACCACCGTGGAGATCGTGTCGCGCCGCACCGGTCCGGACCGCGTGCCCGTCGTCGCGGGTACCGGCACCAACGACACCGCGGCAACTATCCGCGCCACGCGGCGCGCCGCGGAGCTCGGCGCCGACGCGGCCCTCGTGGTGGCCCCGTACTACAACCGGCCCGACCAGCGCATGCTCACCGCGCACTTCACGGCGGTCGCCGACGGGGGCGCACTGCCCATCGTCGTCTACAACGTGCCGTCGCGGACCGGCACCAACGTCGAGGCGGACACGACCCTGCGCCTGGCCGAGCATCCTCGGATCGTCGCCGTCAAGGAGGCGTCGGGTAACCTTGAGCAGATCGCGACCGTGATCCGCGATCGGCCAGAGGGGTTCGCGATCATGGCCGGCGACGACGCCTGGACCCTGGCGGTCTTGGCGATGGGCGGCGATGGCGTGATCAGCGTCGCCTCCAACGAGATCCCCGGCGAGATGGCGGCGCTATGTGCCGCGGCGCAGGCCGGCGACTGGGAACGCGCCCGCCGCCTGCACGACCGCTGGCTGCCGCTCTTCCGGGCCAACTTCCAGGGCGGGCCGAACCCGGTGCCGGTGAAGTCGGCGCTCGCGACGATGGGGTTGATCGAGGATCGGCTTCGCCTGCCGCTGCTACCGCTCGACGAGCCAGCTCGGGGTCGGCTCGGTGCGCTGCTGCGCGATGAGGGGCTGCTGGAGCCCCGGGCGGCCGAGATGGCTGGTGCATCGCCAGCCGTCGGGGCGTCGGCGTGACGGCGCACGCCTCGGAGGCGCGCGAGGCGGCGCCCACGGTGCTCCGCTCGACGCTCCTCGACGACCTGGACGCGGGCCGCCGGCGTGCCGCCTGGCCCGACGCGGCCGCTCCCGACGGCTGGCGCGTGGACCTGGATCTGCGCCGTGAGCTGCTCGCGCTGTTCCGGGAACCGGCGATGCGGTCCTGGGAGGTGGACGACTTGTTCGCCTTCCGGGACCGGGCAACGCTGCCGACGAAACGGCTGCTCGACGGCGACTGGCGCGTGGTGCCGGGCGGCACGAGCGTTCGCGCCGGCGCGTACCTCGGGCAGGGGGTCGTGATCATGCCGCCCTCCTACGTGAACGTCGGGGCATGGGTGGGCGACGGCACCATGGTCGACTCGCATGTGTTGGTCGGCTCCTGCGCCCAGATCGGCGTCCGAGTCCACCTGTCGGCGGGGGTCCAGGTCGGGGGCGTGCTCGAGCCGCCCAACGCCCGCCCGGTGATCGTCGAGGACGACGCGTTCGTCGGCGCGCAGTGCGGCCTGTTCGAGGGCGTCCTGGTCGGCCAGCGGGCCGTCCTCGCCGCCGGCGTCGTGCTCACGGGCACAAGCCGCCTGTACGACCTAGTTGGCGAGCGGGTGTTGGAGGGGACGCCGGAGGTGCCGCTCTGCGTGCCGCCGGGAGCCGTGGTCGTCCCCGCCACCCGGCCCGCCCAGGGTGCCTTCGCGGTCACTCACGGGGTCGCGCTGCAGTCGGCTGCCATCGTCAAGATGCGGGACGCCTCGACGGATGCGCGGACGGCGCTCGAGGAGGCGCTCAGGTGACCGCGGCCGCGGATGCGAGGGACGGCCAGATCGCCGTGCGCGACGGGGATGGCTCGAGCGCCTCAGCCGCGCATCCCGAGATCTGGCGGGATGGCCTGCTTGCAGGGCTCGACCCAGCGGACCTCGCGGCACGCTTCGACACGCCGCTCTACGTCTATGACCTCGATGCGGTCGCGGAGCGCGCCCGGATCCTGCGAGCCGCTCTGCCGGCCCGCTGCGATATCGCCTACGCTGTCAAGGCGAACCCCTCGCTCGCCGTCATCGGTCGGCTTGCCGCCGAAGGGATCGGCGCGGACGTGTCGTCGGAGGGAGAGCTGGAAGCGGCGCAGCGGGCAGGGGTCGCCCACGGGTCGGTCGTGGTGACAGGCCCAGGCAAGAGCGACGCGCTCATCAGATCGGCCGTCTCCCTCGGCGTCCGGGCCGTCGTGGTCGAGTCGCCTCTGCAGCTCGAGCGAGTCGAGGCGACCGCGCGCACCATCGGTGTTCGGGCGCCCGTTCTCCTGCGCCTGGCCCACCCCGACGAGAGGGAGTTGGTCGCAGGGCACCACTCGGAGCAATCGGGAAGCCACCGCCACGCACCCGAGGCCGCCTTCGGGATGTCCTGGGAGGACGCGGTGGCCTGCGCGGAACGGGCCGCGCGTTCCCTGCATCTCGACCTGCTCGGCGTCCATGCGTTCGCGGTCTCCGCCACGCTGGATCCCGAGGCCCTGGCCGGTCGGGTGCGCGTGCTCGTTGAAGCCGGCCGGTGGCTTGCCCGGCAGACCGGCTTCTCGCTTCGGCTGGTCGACGCGGGTGGAGGGCTCGGGATCCCGTACGGCGACGGACAACCACCGCTGGACCTGTCGGCGCTCGCCGCGCGGTTCGCGGACCTCGATTCGCGATGGACAGCTGACCCCGACCTGGACACCGTGCGCGTCCTGCTCGAGCCCGGTCGCTTCTTAGCCGGTCCCGCCGGCGCCTATCTCGCCCGCGTCATCGACACGCGCTGGCTCGACGGCCGGTGCATCGCCGTCCTGGACGGCGGGATCAACCACCTGCTCGCTCCCGCGCTGGTCGGCCGCAGCCACCGCCTGCGCCTGGTCGGCGCCGGATCCGTCGCGTCGGGGGCCCTGGCAGCAGAGCCCCTCGCGGCGCACGGGACCATCCCCGTGGTCTTCACGGGTCCGTTGTGCACCCCCCTGGACGTCGTGGGTCGGCGCGATGCGGTCGCGGAGCCGCAGCCCGGCGACCTGCTGGTCGCGCTCGACGCCGGCGCGTACGGCTTCACGGAGTCGATGCCATGGTTCTTGTCGCATCCGGGACCCGCGGAGGTCGGCGCCTCCGCGGGCCGCGCGGACCTGATCCGGCCCCGGCTCAATCCCCTCGACGTCCTCGATGCCCAGCGGCTGCCGGAGTGGCAGGTCAGCCAGGCCCAAGTGAACAGGGGCGCCGTGTGATCGTACATCTGTTCTAATCGATCCCCACCGCTAACGCTTGCACCGTGTGCCGCAGCATCTCCTAGTCCGTTCGCGGTGTCCGCGAACACAGCCTCAAGAACATCACGGTGGAGTTGCCTCGTGCCCGGCTCGTTGGTCGTACGGGCCGGTCGGGCAGCGGCAAATCGAGCCTCGCCGTTGACACGATCTACGCGCAAGGGCAGCGCCGCTACGCCGGCGGTCGCCCACTGAAACCGATCACCATGATCGGATCGTGGCGATGGGCCGTCAAAGACAAGACGGTCAAGAACTACGTGAGCTCCACCCTCGCGAAGCTGAACCTCAAGGGCCGCCCGCTGGCAACGGCGTTCGTCGCCCGGCACCGGCTCCCCGGGGCGGAGCACGGAGCGCGCGACCGCT
>JBKQRF010000236.1:0-9304 GCA_052144055.1 Candidatus Limnocylindrales bacterium | reverse complement strand
GCTCCGGTGTCACGGACGTATCTGGACGAGGACACGGGCGCGCGAAGGACCTGGTGCTGGGTGGCACCGCCTCCGTCGCGCCGGCCCGCTTAGCTGCTGATGGCGAAGGTGACCTGCACGTCAACTTCGACCTGCGTCGTGCCCGCCTGGACCGGCGTCGAGATTGCGATGTCCGCCGCCGGGGCTGCCGCTGCGACAGGGACGGGACTCGGCGCGCTCACCTCGGTGATCGAGACGGCAGAGCCGAGCGTCACGCCGGCGGCCTGTGCGATAGTCCGGGCGCGCTGCTGCGCGTCGGCCACGGCTGCGGCCCGCGCCTGGGTGGTGACGGCGCTCGGATTCGCCAGCGAGAAGGTGACGCCGCCCACCTGGTTGGCGCCAGCACTCACTGCCGCGTCGATGACGGCTCCGGTCTGGTCGATCTCACGCACCGTGACCTGTAGCGACTGGGTGGCCTGGTAGCCGGTCAGCTTGGATGGGCCGTTCCCGTTCGGGCCGTTGTCGTACTGCGGCTGCAGCGAGACCCACTGGGTGGCCAAGTCTGCATCGGCCACGCCGGCTGCCCTGACCGCCGCGATCACCTTGGTCATGGCGGCACTGGCCGCCTGCTGCGCCGCAGAAGCCGTGAAGGCCTGGTCCTGGACGCCGACGCTGAGGATCGCCTCGTCCGGCGCCACCATGACGACGCCCGAACCCTCGACCGTGATGCCCGGCTGGACAGCGCTGCTCCCCGACTGACCTGTCGTGATGACCTGCGCCGCAGCTCGCGGTGCGCTCGCGAGGGCGGGGCCCAGCGCGATCAGGCCGAGGACGGCGACTGCCGCTATGGCGGCCGTCCGACCGACGATGACGGAACGAGTACTGGACATGTGCTCTCTCCTGCAAGCTGGGAACGATCGTTGGTCAGACGGCTGGCGACCCCGGACGGTTCCCTGAAGCCTGTTGGTCGGCGGGGTATGCCCGTCATCGGGCCGACCGTCTGCGTGCGCGCTGTGGCAGGCCCGGGGGAGTCCGCTGCGCGTCGGTCCGCCGGGCGGCCCATAGGGTTCTCCGGTCGGCCGGTCGCGCATCCGGGCGGTGGAGGCAGCCCTGCCGGGTCAGCACGGTCGGTTCGTAAGGGCGCCAGCGGCCCTCACCGCGGTGGGTCAGGTCGCAGGCGCCGCGCGACTGTCCGTAGCGCCGGCGGGCTACCCGGTGTTCGCGGCGCTGTTTCTCGCGCCTGGAATCACTCGCAGAGCTCGTGCACGACGCCCGTCACCGACGCGTGACCTGCCCGGCGCGTGACGTCGCGCCCGGTATCACGCCCGAAGGCGCAGCTCCGCTCGCATCAGGCTCCCGCCCGGAATCGCCCGAAGGCTGAAGCCCGCCTTCTCGGCGGTGTGCTGCATGCCAATGTTATCGACGAGCATCTCGGCACCAATCCAGTCGAGCCCCTCGTCCCGCCCGATCTGGACGAGCCGGCGGAGCAGCTCGGTGCCTAGTCCGGTGCGCTGGCAGCAGTCGGCGACGACGATGGCGAACTCAGCCCCGTTGACCGCGTGGCGCTTGCTGAGGCGCCCGACGGCAACGATCTCGCGCTCAGCATCGGAGGCCTCGCGCTCGACGACGAGCGCGATCTCCCGGTCGTAGTCGTTGAAGCAGACACGCGTGAGCCGCTCGTGACCCGTGCGCTCGGCCAGCCCGAGATCGCGCAGGTAGCGCTCGTGGACAGTGCGCTCGGAGAGGCCTTGGTGGAAGCGCACCATGAGGGGCTCGTCCTCGGGCCGGATGGGCCGGATCGTCATCCCGGTGCCGTCGCCGCTTCGCCACGTGCCGACGTACTGGCGCGGATACGGGCGGATCGCCAGTCGAGGCAGTTGCGCGTCGGGGAGATCGGGGTCGTGGAGCACGACCCGCGCGTCGAGCGCGATGAACCGCTCCGGGGACGCCAATAGCGGATTGATGTCGATCTCCTTGATCCAGGGCTGCTCGACCACGAGCTGACCGAAATGGACCAGGAGCTGCTCCAAGGCGCCGGTGTCGATGGGCTGGCGTCCGCGGATCCCCGCAAAGGCGCCGTAGATCTTGGTTCGCTCAATCATGCGCCGAGCAAGGGTCGTGGTGAGCGGGGGCAGCGCGAGGGCACGGTCACGAAACAGCTCCACGAGTTGGCCACCCATCCCGAACAGGAGCACCGGACCGAACTGCGCATCGACCGAACTGCCGACGATCAGCTCGTAGCCGGAGTAATTGATCATGGGCTGGACGGTGACGCCCTCGAAATGCCGGGCACCTCTGCGCTCTGTCACGGCCGCCTGGATGGCCCGGTAGGCGGCGCGCACGGCGTCGGCGTCGGCGAGGTTCAGCTGCACGCCGCCGACGTCGGTCTTGTGGGTGATGGTGTGCGAATGCAGCTTGAGGACGACCGGGTAGCCGATCGCCTCGGCGGCAGCCACCGCCTCGGCCTCGGTGGGTGCGATGCGGGTCTCCGTGATCGGTATCGCGTAGGCGGAGAGCACCTGCTTCGATTCGAACTCAGTAAGCAGCGTGCGGCCCTCGCGCCGAACGCCGTCGATGATGTCGCGCGCCAGCGTCCGGTTGACGGAGCTCGTCTCGTCGTCCGGCATGGACGGCGTCTCATAGAGCGAGTGGAGGCTGTCGCTGTAGCGCCACATGTAGTTGAACATCTCGACGGCGGTGTCCGGGTATGGGAACGTCGGGATGCCCGCGGCACGAAGGATCGCCGTCCCCGCCTCAACGTCGGCCCCGCCCATCCAACTGGCCAGCACCGGCTTCCCCTCGATATGGGCGAACGGGACGAGCTGCTCGGCCGTGCGAGTCGGGTCGGTCATGGCTTGGGGCGTCAGGACGACCAGCAGCCCGTCACTGCCCGGGTCGGAGGCTGCAATGTCTAGCGCAGCGGCATATCGCTCGGGCGGGGCGTCGCCGATGATGTCGACCGGGTTGTTGTGACTCCACGGCGCGGGCAGGATCGCGTTGAACGCCTCCGTCGCCTCCGGCGTCAGCTCCGTCAGCTGCCCACCGCCGCCGATCAGGGCGTCAGTAGCGAGAACGCCCGGGCCGCCCGCATTGGTCAGGATGCTGAGCCGGCGACCCTTCGGCCGGGGCTGCTTGGCGAGGACGTCGGCGATGGCAAAGAGGTCCTCGACGCTGTCCACTCGCAGCACGCCGACACGCCGGAACGCCGCATCCAGCACCTCGTCACTGCCCGTCAGCGACCCAGTGTGCGATGCGGCCGCCTTGGCCGCTTGCGCCGTCCGTCCGGGCTTGATGACAATGATGGGCTTCGTGAGGGCAACCTCGCGTGCGGCCGAGAGAAAAGCGCGCGCGTCGCCGACCGTCTCCATGTAGATGACGATGCTGCCGGTGTTGAAATCGTCACCCAGGTGGTAAATGACGTCGCCCCAGCCGACGTCGAGCATCGAGCCGAGCGAGACGACCGAGCTGAAGCCGACCTGCTCACGCATGCTCCAGTCAAGGATGGCGGTCAGGAGCGCACCGCTCTGGCTGATCAACCCCACGGAACCGGGTCGCGCGATGCCTGCCGCGAACGTGGCATTGAGACCGCCGATGGGGTTCATGACGCCAAGGCAGTTGGGGCCGATCACGCGGATCCCGCCGGCCCGCGCCCGCGCGAGGACTTGGCGTTCGAGCTCCTCGCCCTCAGGGCCCGTCTCCTTGAAGCCCGCCGAGATGACGATGACGCCGCGCACTCCCGCCGCGACACATTCGTCCATCACGCCCGGGACGGTGTGGGGCGGCGTGACGATCACCGCGAGCTCGACGGGGTCGGGGGCCTCGGCCAGGCTCGGGTACGCCTTCAATCCCAAGACGTTGGGGCGCTTCGGGTTGATCGGGAACACCGTGCCGCCGAACGGGCTGCTGATGAGGTTCCAGAGAACGGTGCGACCGACACTGCCTTCCTTCTCGGTAGCACCGATCACGGCGACCGACCGGGGGACGAACAAGGCGTCGAGCGGCCGGCGGCCATACCCAAGCACATCGCTGGCCTTGTCCACGGCCGCCCCGGCACCCATGTCGCCGGCAAACACGTCAACCATCATTCACCCCTGAGGAAGCTAGACAGACATCGAGAGTCAACGCTGCCAGCCCCGCCGCCTCAAGGGCCAAACAGCCTCGCGACCGGCGCCAGCAAGCCGGTTTCCATGGACCGCCACGGGGCCAAACGCGCCGGCGCTGGCCCCAAATCCCGTGCCAGGACCGAAAGGTCGCCCCAGAACGAGGCGGCGACCGCGCCAGCGGGGTGCCTATCCCCGCGGCCCCGTCGTCGACCTCGCTGGCGCATCCTCTGGTGTCGGCCCAGGGCGGTCGAGCGCCACGGGAACCTCTGCCCGCGCCTCGTCCGGTGCCGTGAAGAAGTCCCGAGGCTTCCATGCCATCGCGCCGGCGAACAGGACAGCAGGCACCTGCCGGATCGTGGCGTTGTAGAGGTACACGCTGTCGTTAAAGAACTCGCGGCGCGTGGCGATCAGCGACTCGAGGCGCTCGATCTCCGCCTGCAGGCTCATGACGTTCGCTTGAGCGTGGAGCTGCGGATAGCGCTCGGCCACCGCAAACAGCGAACGCACGGCGGCGGACGTCGCGTCGGACGCGGCAGCCTGACTCGGCAAAGGCGCCAAGGGCGCATACGCGGCGCGGGCGTTCGTGACATCTTCCAGAACCACCCGTTCGTAGGCCATCACGTCGCGCACCGCCTCGACGAGATTGGGCAACTCATCGTACCGTTGCTTGAGCGCCACGTCCACGTTCGCCCAGGCCTTGTCGGCGCGCCGCTGCATCGCGACGACGCCGTTGTACGTCGTCAGGAGGACCACCAGGCCTCCGACGGCCACTAGGACGACCGCCAGACCCATGATCGCTAAAGCGTCCATGGCAGGTCAGCGCGCCCCGACCTGCAACACAATGAGCGCGGCACACGCCACTGCAAGCGCGGCCCCGGCGACCCCCTGCCAGAAGCGAGACATCTCGGAACCGGCGGCCTCGACCGGCGTCCCGTCGTAGATGGTCATTCCGGTCGCGCCCGCGGCCAACACGAGTTGGTCGGCAGGGATGTCGAAGGCGGCGGGAACTCCGGCGCCAGACGGTGCGCCCCCCTCCACGCTCGGCGCGCTCCCTGGAAGCCCAGAAGGCGCGGGCAGCGACGCGAGCCGTGGCGCGGCCGGCTCTGGTGTCGCTCCCGGGTCCAGCACGGGCGTACGCGTCGGCCGGCCGATGCCGAACCCCGGGATGGCGGCGTTCCCCCACGCGTCCTCCGGCCTCACATGGAGGGATCCGGCCGCGCGCGCCGCCGCAAGATCGTCGGCGATCTCGGGGTCCTCGAGAGGGTTCTCATCGTCGGACCCGACGTCCTCCCCGACCATCGAGTACGGGAGTGCTGTGGCCACGATCGTCACGACATCGCCGAGCTCCGCGCGCGCCTCGACGTAGCGGCGCCCGCCCCCGAGCGGGGCGGGCGGATCGAACCCAAGCATGTTCGTCAAACCGCCCGGACCGGGCCCGCCCACCTTCCGTTCGAAGAGCGTCGAGGTGTCGTCGACGTCGCCACGCACGGTGAGCAGCCGCGCGACCTGTGCGTCGCGGTCCTCGGGCGCGAACTCCTCGGCCGGACCGCGGTTCATGTCGAGTGACGGCGGCTCGCCGGCCAACGCCGACCGAGCGTCGAGGTGCGGATCGAGTTCCCAGCGTGCTCCACGCGGCAGCACAACAACAGTGCCGGACGCGTCCCGGAGCCGGAAACTGACGGATCGTGTGTCGTCCAGCAGGGTCCGGCTGGTGCGGCCGCCTTCCTCCGTCACCCGTGCGCGGTAGTAGACGCAGCGGGTGCTCTGCAGCGGCGAGACGAGGATGGTCGGGCCCGCTTGCACGGTCCCCGAGACCCGCACTTCACCGGCCGCTAGCCCGTCAAGAGGCGACGTCGCGATCGTCGCCACTCGCGACCCTAGGCGGTAGGCAGCGAGTCCGCGCAAGAACAGCACGAGCCCGGCGCCGAAGCCCAGGATCCAGGCCGGCAGGAGCTCACGGGCGATGTCGATGTCAGCGAGGACACCCTGCGTCGCGATCGTCGGCAGAGGGATCATGGTGCGCATCCTACGGGTCCGGGGTGGGCCCCGCTGCTCCGCCGGTTCCTCCAGGTCGGCCGGTGCCGTCATCGGATCGTCACACCTAAGCGTCATCGTCGAAGACGACCGTTCACGAAAACCACAAATGTGGGACACTCCCGTTTCTCTCGCCGTCGCCACAGCACCTCTGAAGTGAGCCTTCCAGCCTCGATGCCAACTCTCTCCCGCTCCCACGGCCGACCGCGCGCAGCGGCGGCCGGCGCCGTCGCAGGCGCCGTCGGCGTGGCCGCGAGCGAGCTGGTCGCTGGGATCGTTCCGGGGGCCCCGTCGCTCGTCGTCGCAGTCGGGAGTCTCGTCATCGCCCTCCAGCCCCCGGGCGCGAAGGACGTTATGGCGACCCTCTTCGGCACGAACGACAAGACGGCACTGAACGTCGCGGTCGTCGTAGTGGCCGTGCCGGTGGGTGCGGTCGCCGGCATCCTCGGCCGCCGGAGCTTCGGCGCCGCATGGCGGACCTTCGCAGGCTTCGGGTTCGTGGCGTTCGTGGCCGCGTTCCTCGAACCGTTGAATTCCGCACCGCTGGGTGCGCTGAACGCAGTGCTTGCCACGGTGGCCGGAGTCGTCACGCTCCGCGTTCTGCTGGCGGACGCCGGGTTCCTGAACCCCTTGGTCCTTGGCCGGGCGACAATCACACCCACCGACCCAGCGCGTTCGATGCCCGACTGGAACCGACGGCGGTTCCTGCTCCGGTCCGGAGGCTTCCTGGGCGGCGCCCTCGTCGCGGGGACAGTGGGCCGCATGTTGGTCGAGCGCGGGCATCCGGCTGGCGCCCCCGTGTCGGCGAGCCTACCCGCCTCCACCGAAGTGGTCCCGCCCCTCGTCGCGGCGGACTCGCTGTCGGCGCCGGGCGTCACCCCGATCGTGACGCCGAACGACCAGTTCTACCGGATCGACACCGAACTGCTGGTGCCGCAGGTGGACGCCTCGAGCTGGCAGCTTCGGGTGACCGGTATGGTCGACCATCCCCTCACGTTCACGTACGAGGAGCTGCTCGCGCTGCCTCTGTTCGAGCAGTACGTGACCCTCTCGTGCGTGAGCAACGACGTGGGTGGCAACCTCATCAGCAACACGCTGTGGACCGGCGTCCATCTCAAGCAGGTCCTCGCCGAGGCCGGCGTGCACGCAGGCGCCACGCAGATCGTTGGCCGCTCGGTCGACGGGTTCACGGTCGGCTTCCCCACCGCCTGGGCGCTCGACCCGGCTCGCGAGCCGATGATCGCGCTCGGCATGAACCGCGTGCCGCTGCCGGCCGAGCACGGATACCCAGCGCGCCTGATCGTGCCCGGCCTATACGGCTACGTGTCCGCCACCAAGTGGCTCTCGGAGATCGAACTGACCACTCGCGAAGCATTTGACGCGTATTGGGTCCAGCTGGGCTGGGCGAAGGACGGCCCGATCCTCACGCAGTCGCGCATCGACCATCCCTCAGACGGCGCCAGCGTCACGCCTGGGGCAGTCGACGTCGATGGCATCGCGTGGGCGCCCGACCGCGGGATCGAGCGCGTCGAGGTCCGCGTCGACAGTGGCCCATGGAAGGTGGCCATGCTGAGCCGCGCCATCTCGAAGGCGACTTGGGTGCAATGGGTCTACCGCTGGCCGGCGACAACGGGGGCGCACATCATCGAGGTCCGGGCCACGGACGGGGCGGGCGCCGTGCAGACTGCGACGCCGGGCGGCCCGGCGCCGGCGGGCGCGACGGGGTACGACCAGGTACAGGTGACCGTGGCCTGAGGCCGGGCCGTCCACGCCGTCCTCGAATCGTCACGCAACCGCCATTCAGCAGTCACGCCCACAAACCACCCTCGACGGCATCCCGGGGCGTTCCCGGGAGAGAGTCGAGGAGATCACGTCCCATGCGTCGCAGACTGATGGCCGGGCTCGGCGTCCTTATCGCCCTGTTCGCGTTCAGCGTACCCGCTACCGTCGCCGCCCATGACTTCGCTCGGGTCGGCACCGTCTACACAACCAACAACTCATCGGCGGGGAATGACGTCATCGCATACTCCCGTGCATCCGACGGCAGCCTGAGTTTGCTCGGGACCTACGCCACGGGCGGCACGGGCACGGGTGCCCAGCTGGCTTCCCAGGGCTCGGTGACCCTCAGCGCCGACGGGGGCTGGCTGGCCACGGTCGATGCCGGCAGCAACGACGTTGCGCTGTTCGCTGTCGCGCCCGACGGCAGCCTTCACCTGTCCTCGCGGGTCGCCGCGGGCGGCACGGACCCGATCAGCGTCACCATCCACGGCCCGGTCGTGTACGTGCTCGATGCGGGCACGAGCAACATCGCGGGCTTCGTCAACCTCGGCGGCCACCTGTTCGCACTGCCTGGGTCGACCCAGCCTCTGAGCGGTGCTGGCACCTCGCCCGAGGAGATCGCCTTCAGCCCCGACGGGCGCGTACTGGTCGTCACCGAGAAGGGCGCCAGTGACCTCGTCACCTACCGCCTTGGCTTCCTCGGCATCGCGGCCGCACCGAGCGCCTACACCTCGGCCGGACCAACCCCCTACGGCTTCGCCTTCGACAACGCTGGCCGGCTATTCGTCACCGAGGCCGCCGCGAGCGCCCTGTCCTCGTGTGCGGTCTCGCACGCCGGCGCACCGACCGTGATCTCGGCCTCGGTCGCCAACGGCCAGCTTGCCGCCTGCTGGGTGGCCCTCACGCCTGACGGCCGCTACGCCTTCACGATCGACGCCCACAACGCCGCCATCTCCTCCTACGCCATCGCCAACAATGGCAGCCTGACGCTCGTGAACGGGATCGCGGTCCTCCAAGCCACCTCGAGCATCCCGCTTCTCGACGCATCGGTCAGCGGCGACGGCCAGTTCCTCTACGTGGTCGATGTCGGTACCAACACCATCGACGCGTTCCGCATCGGTATCGGTCCAGGGGCCAGCCTGAGCCCGATCGGCAGCACGAGCCCACCGGCGGGTGCGGCCGTCGGCGGCCTCGCCGCCGCGTACCCGCCGAGCCCTCAAGAGAACGGGAGGGCGGGGGCGAATGCCCCCCGATCGGGAGAGCGTCGTGGAGGGGAAGAGGGTTGTTGTCCATGTGTAGATCTCGGGGGGCGGCGGATCATTAAAAAGGGGGGGGGGGGGGGGGGGGGGGGGGGGGGGGGGGGGGGGGGGGGGGGGGGGGGGGGGGGGGGGGGGGGGGGGGGGGGGGGG